>JBDTZQ010000153.1:0-6796 GCA_040005035.1 Betaproteobacteria bacterium
GCTCGCAGAGTTCCTCGCGCTGGGTGCGCTCGCCGGACTCCTTGGCGCCGCGGGCGCGACGATCGTCGGTTACGTACTGTCGGATCGCGCTTTCCAGATCCCCTTTCATTGGAATCCGTGGGTCTGGCTCATCGGGATCGGCGGCGGCGCGCTGGGCGTCGCGCTCGCCGGATGGTTCGGCACGCGCGGCGCGCTGCGCCAGCCGCCGCTGATCGTGCTTCGACAGCTAGCGTAGGCCGAGCGCCGATTCGCGGCCGAGCATCCGGCCGACTGCCCAGAGCGCGAGCGCGGCGAGGGCCAGCGGCACGACGGCGCTTTGCATCCACTCGAGCGCGCCGATCGCGTCTCCGCGCAGCGCCCGCGAAAGCAGCGTGTACTGCGACGAGATCGGCACCCACAAGAGCCACGGCGGCTCGCGCTTCTGCAGGAAGAGCTGGACCACTGGCATCATGCTTATGATGAACAGCAGCACCGACACGTTGGCCTGCGCTTCCTTGAGCGTGCGCCCGCGCGTGCCGACGTAGAGCAGCGCGGCGGGCAGCAGCGCGATCAGCGGCGCGAGCACGACCAGGAAGCGCAGCAGCTCCGTCGCGCCGAACAGGAACGGCACGCCCACCGCCGGCAGCGGCGCGAAGTTGAGCGTTAGGTAGAAACCGGCTAGCGTGAGCAGCACCACCGCAGCGTCGAAGCAGGCGATGGCGAGCCACTTGCCGGTGGCGATCTCGAGCGGCGACGCCGGCGCCGCCAGCAGCGGCGCCAGCGAGCCACGCTCGCGCTCGCCGGCGGTGGTGTCGAGCGCGAACGCCATGCCGCCCATGAGCGACGCGAACAAGCCGTAGTAGGCGATCAGAAACAGGATCAGTGCGCCGGACTGCTGCGGCGTCGCCAGATCGGCGCCTTCGATCTCGATGGGGAGCGCGACCTGCGGAACGATGCCGCGCAGCAGCAGTCGCTGCGTGCCCCACTGCCGGTTGTATGCGCGCAGCGCCGACTCCGCAGCGTCGATCGACGCGCGGGCGCGGTCTCGCGACCGGTCGTAGACCAGCTTGACGCTCGCGGCGCGCCCGGCGGCGACGTCGTCGCCGAACTCGGCGTCGAGCGCCAGCGCGACATCGAGCTCGCCGGCGCGTATTTTCGCCTCGTAGTCCGCCGGCGCCGGCTGCACCGTGATCTGCTGGCGTTCCAGGAATGCGATCAGCGCGGGCGCGTATTCGGCGCCGGCCACCGCCAGCTTGAGCTCGCGCGCGCGCTCGGCCTGGTTGGCCGCCATGTTGAGGATCAGCGTCAGGAACAGGGGTCCCGCAGCGATCGAGGTGACCAGCGTCACCAGCATCGTGCGCCGGTCGCGCAGCGCATCGACGAGCTCCTTCAAGGTGACGACGAAAATGCGATGCATGTCGTATCGCGCCCGGATTGCACCCTCAGGCGGCGAGCCCTTCACCGGAGCCGAGCAGGCCGACGAACGCGTCCTCGAGTGTCGTCTCGCCCGATTGCGCCAGGATCTGCGCGGCGTTCCCGCGCGCGACGACGCGGCCGCGCCCGAGGATGACGATGGTGTCGCACAGCGCGCTCACTTCCTGCATGACGTGCGTCGAGAACAGGATGCACTTGCCGGCGCTGCGCAGCCCGCGCAGAAGCTCGCGTAGACCGCGGGTGCTCATGATGTCGAGGCCATTGGTGGGCTCGTCGAGCAGGAGCGCCGCGGGGTCGTGCACCAGCGCGCGCGCGATCGCCACCTTCATGCGCTCGCCCTGCGAGAAGCCCTGCGTGCGGCGGTCGGCGAGCTCGCCCAGGTTGAGCCCGGCGAAGAGCTCGTCGATGCGTGATTCGAGCGTGGCGCCTGAAAGTCCGTGCAGCGCTCCGTAGTAGCGCACGTTCTCGCGCGCGGTGAGCCGCGCGTAGAGCCCGCGCGCATCGGAGAGCACGCCGATGCGCCGGCGCACGCGGTAGCGCTCGCGCACGACGTCGTGCCCATCGATGCTCGCCGTGCCGCGATCGGGAGCGACGAGTGTGGAGAGCATGCGCAGCAGCGTCGTCTTGCCCGCGCCGTTGGGGCCGAGCAATCCGGTGATCTCGCCGTCCGGTGCGACGAAGCTCGCGCCATCGACCGCCGCCACCTCGCCCTTGCTGCCGAAATGCTTGACCAGGCCGTCGACGACGATCATCGCGTCTGCAGGAGCGACGCGAATATCGGGGGCCGCGCGCTGCTCGCCAGGTAATCGAGGCACGATTGCGAAAGCGAGACGAATCCCGCGTCGTCGATAAATTTCTCGATGAGGCGTGGCACGCACGCCTGCGGCGAGACAATGTGCCCGTACCCTGCCGCGACGACATGGCGCGAATTCGGTAGCGTCTCGGCGACCTTGGCCCCGTTGGCGGGCGGGGTGACCGGATCGAGCCCGCCCGACAGGATCAGCACGGGCTTGTCGGACGACAACGGCGCGTTGAAGTCCGGCAGCAGCGCCGGCCGAGGCCAACCTTCGCATGCCGCGAGGTTGCGCTCGGCGAGCGACGGTGCGCGCAGCGCACCGAAGGCGCGCCGGGCCTCGGCGGCGTCGACCCGCGGAGCGTCCTCGGCGCACACCACGGCGTAATGCAGCGCCATGTTCATCGATCGCTGCGCATCCTGCGTCACCATCAGCGCCGCCGCCGCGAGCGGCGCGAAGTCCTCCAAACGCGCCTGCGCCAGCAGCGCAGGCACCAGGCTTGCGAATTCCGGAACGTACATCAGGGCGTGCAGCGCGCCGACGATCATGTCGAAGGTGAGCGTCACCTGTCGTGTTGCGCCGGTGCGCGGATCGGCAATGCGAACGCGTCGTCCGTCGCCCAGGTCGCGCTTGATGGCGGCGAGCGTCGCGTTGAGGTCCGGGTATGCGCGCTTGCACGTCGCATCGTCGGCGCACGCGGCGAACACGGCGGCGAGCGCGGCCTCGCGCGCCGGCCAGATGTCGGCGTTGATGCGCATCGACGGGGGAGCGGCGCCGTCGAGCACGACCGAGCGCACGCGCTGCGGGTAGCGCCTGACGTACTCCTGCGCCGCGCGGGTCCCGTAGGACCCGCCCCAGAGGTTGATGTGATCGTAGCCCAGCGCCTGCCGTATCGCATCGATGTCCGCGACCAGCGTCGAAGTCGTGTACTGCGAGACGTCGGCGGCGCGCGCGGCGACGATCTCGCGCAAGCAGGCGTGCGCGGCCCGCTCCGCTTCGTCATCGGCAAATTCCTCGAGAGGATCGCGCGGTGCGAAGGCAGCGCACTTGAGCGGCGATGACTTGCCGCCGCCGCGCGGATCGACGAGCACGATGTCGCGCCTGCGGCGCACCCCTCCCAGCGCCGCCGCCATCGGCGCGAGCGCCGCGGCCGACTGCCCGGGGCCACCGGGAAGCATGAACAGCGGGTCCGGCTTGGGATTTAGCGTGTTGGCGGGAAGCACGATGAACGCAAGGTCGATCTTGCGGCCATCGGGCGCGCCCTGATTCTCCGGCACCTGGATCGTTCCGCAGCGCGCCGTGGTGGCGAGCTTGGGCACCCTGCAGTCGCTGAGCTCGGCGCTGCGCGTCGCGTCGTGCTGCGTGCAACCCGCCGCGCCCAAGGTCAACGCGAGGCACGCCGCGAGGCAATGCCAGCGCAGCGACATCGACCGGTTTTCACGGCATTGCAGCATGCGGCGATGGTAGCAGACCATCGGGGGCGTCTGCCCCGGTGTCGCGTCGCAGGCATCCGGAGAAACGAGCGGGCAACGAGGTGCGGCAAAACCAACAGCGCAGCCGATGGACACCCGTACAGCCGCTTCCTATACTGCGTCTTCCGCACTCTTGTATCCATCATGTCCGATCGCCTTGAACCCGGCATCATCACCGATTTTCGCGATCGTCTGACCTACGCGAGCTACCTCCGCCTCGACGAGCTTCTCGGTGCGCAGAAGCCGCTATCTGGGACCGCGGATGCACCGCCACGCCATGACGAGATGCTGTTCATCATCCAGCATCAGACCTCCGAACTGTGGATGAAGCTGATGATCCACGAGCTGGCTCGCGCGATCGGATTCGTGCGCGCCGACCAGCTCGACGCGTGCTTCAAGATCCTCTCGCGCGTCAAACTCATCCAGAAGCAGCTTTTCGAGCAGTGGGCCGTCCTCGAAACGCTCACGCCATCGGAGTACGAGGCGTTCCGGCCGACGCTCGGCAACTCATCGGGATTTCAGTCGCCGCAGTACCGCGCTATCGAATTCCTGCTCGGCAACAAGGACGCCTCGCTCCTTGATGTCTTTCGTCATGACGCGGCAAGCCACGCCACGCTCGACGCGCTGCTGCACGCGCCATCGCTGTACGACGAGTTCCTGCGTCACCTCGCGCGCCGTGGGCTGCCGGTCCCGGCCGAGCTGGTCGAGCGCGACTGGACGCTTCCCTATCGCCGCAACGCTGCGCTGGTCGGCGTGTTCAAGACGATCTACGAGGATCCGCAGCGCTACTGGGACGCCTATGAAATGGCGGAGAAGCTCGTCGACGTCGAGGAATCGTTCCAGCTCTGGCGCTTTCGCCACCTGAAGACGGTCGAGCGCATCATCGGCTACAAGCAGGGCACCGGCGGGTCGAGCGGCGTCTCGTTCCTCAAGCGCGTACTGGAGCAATCGTTCTTCCCCGAGCTTCTCGACGTGCGCACAGTCATCGGCAGCCGATGAACGCACGCGCACCTTCCGGGGTGCGATCGATCGAAGAGGCCGTCGCCGCGATGAGCGCGGGTCCGCTGGAAGCGGAAGCGCTGGCGCGGCACGTCCGGCCCCTGTTCTCACGGACACTGCAAAGCAACGCGACGCGGATTCACCTGGCGAATCATTCGCTCGGGCGTCCGCTGGACGAGACCGTCGACGACGTGACCGAGGCGCTGGTGGCGTGGCAGTCGCGCATGGGCGATGCGTGGGACGCGTGGCGCGACGAGCTCGACGCCTATCGGCGGCGGCTGGCGGCGCTCATGCGCGCGCCATCGGCGGACTGCATCGTCCCCAAGACCAGCGCCGGACAGGGACTGCGCACGATTCTGAATAGCTACGACGGCGTGCCGCGCGTCGTCGCGACACGAGGCGAATTCGATTCGCTCGACATCATCCTGCGCCAATACGCACGGCGCGGCAGGATCGCGCTACGCCTGGTCGAAGCGCGCGACCGGGACCAGTTCGCCGCGCGCGATATGCTCGCCGCGATCGAGGGTGGGGTCGACCTGCTGGTCGTGTCGCATGTCGTGTTCAACACCGGGCAGGTACTGCCCGACCTGCCGCGGATCATTGCCGCCACGCGCTCGGGTGGAGGACGCGTGCTTCTCGACGTCTATCACTCGCTCGGCGCGATGCCCCTCGACGTCGCGACGCTGGATGCGGATTTCGCCGTTGGCGGAAGCTACAAGTACCTTCGCGGCGGCCCCGGCGCGTGCTTTCTTTACCTGCACCCGCGACACCTCGACGGCAGCCTGACGACGCTCGACGTCGGCTGGTTCGGCAAGGAAGACGCGTTCTCGTACCAGCGTCCCGACCCGCCGCGCTGGGCCAAGGGCGGCGATGCCTTCATGGAATCCACGCCGCCGGTGCTCACGTGGTATCAGGCGCGGGCGGGACAGCGGCTGACGCTGGCGCTTGGCGTAGATCGCCTGCGCGCGTATTCGTTGTCGCTGCAGCGCCGGCTGATCGGACTGCTCGCCGGTCACGGCATCGAGGCCGCGGGCGGCGACGACGCGCATGGCGCGTTCTGCGTCGTGGAGATACACGATCGCGCTGGGGCCGCGGACCACGACCGCGCCACGGCGGCGAGCCACGGTCCCGACGAGAGCGCGGCAGTGCGATGCTCCAAGGTGCTGGCGGTCGACGGAGTGGTCACCGATGCGCGCGGGCCCTGGCTGCGCCTTTGTCCCGACATCCTCACCACCGACGAAGAGCTGCAGCACGCCGCCGCCATCGTCGCGAAGACCGTCGCGAGCATCGCGTGAGTTCGACCGCAAATTGACTTGCCTGCGATGCGCGCGGGAGCCCGCGCACGGCGACGCACGCCAGGCTACGCGTGGCGCGTGATGTAGCGCACGAGCACGATGAGCACGAGCACGAACACCGCCGCGCACAGGACACCGGCGACGATCACATGATGTGGCTTGATCGTCACCATGTCGCGCTCGCCGGAAGCCTTCTTGCGGATGCCCAGAAAGCTGGCGAAGACCGCGCCAAGGACCTGCACGAAGCTTGCGGAGCGCTGCGGCGCTGCAGGCTCGCGCGGCGGGGGACCGATATTCGGCATGCGCCTTGGGGCGACGAGAAGGGCTGACGACAACGGGGGACGATGATCCTAGCATGCGGGAGCGCGGCGGCTCGCACCGTACGCGCCGGTGACGACGCCGTGGGGTGACTGGAAACACGTCTTCGAGGCGGGTGGTCTCCTTGAACCGGAATGCTGCCATCCCCATCTCTGTGTCAGGATAGGTCTCCAGGGGACAGCCATGCGTTTCGACAAGCTCACCACCAAGTTCCAGCAGGCGCTGGCCGACGCGCAAAGCCTCGCCCTGGGCAACGACAGCGGGTTTGTCGAGCCGCAACACCTCCTCTCCGCGCTGCTCAATCAGGAGGACACGGGGACGACCTCGCTTCTGGCGCGCGCCGGCGTCAATGTCCCCGCGCTCAAGACCGCACTCGACAAGGCGATCGCACGGCTGCCCAAGGTCGAAGGACAAGGCGGCGAGATAAGCGCCTCGCGCGATCTGACCAGCCTGCTCAACCTCACCGACAAGATCGCCACCAAGCGCGGTGACCAGTTCATCGCCA
>JBDTZQ010000154.1:0-6778 GCA_040005035.1 Betaproteobacteria bacterium
GATTCTTGTCGGGCGGATCCTTGATTTGGCGGCGGGCGCTCTGCGTGCCCCAGTCAATCGCCGCGAGCTCGACATTCATGCCGATCTCGCGCAGCTTCTGTGCGGTGACCACGGCTTGCGAATGCGCGAGGTGCGCTTCGACCGGATCCAGGATCACGACTTTCTCGCCCTTGTAGCCGGCTTCCTTGAGCAGTGCTTTCGCCTTCTCGATGTTGGCCTTCTTGTCACCCTTCGCCCAGTCGCCGACGCCGGACTGGGTCTCGAACGGTGTCCCGCACACGAACACCGCCCAGCACGGCCGCTCGTATTCCGCGAAGCCGATCATCGATGCGAGATAGTCCTTCTGGTCGCCCGTCGCGTAGAGCAGCGCCTGCCGCGCCTTGGCGTTGTTGAACGGAGGGATCAGGTGGTTCATGCGATAGATCGCCTGCGTGCCGACGCGGTCGATCACCTTCACCGTGATGTTGGCGTCCTTGCGGATCAGCGGCAGCAAGTCGGTCTGCGGAACCTCGATGATGTCGACTTCGCCCTTGATCAGCGCCTGCACCGCGGTATTGGAGTCGGGAATCACCAGCCATTCGACGCGATCGACCTTGGCGATCTTGCCGCCGGCAAACCCGTCCGGCGGATCGGCTCGCGGCTTGTAGTCGGGGTTCTTCTTGTAGACGACCTTGCTGCCCGGCACCCATTCCTCGCGCACGAAGATGAAGGGGCCGGAGCCGATCGCCGTGGTGATCGCGGTGTTCGGGTCGCCTAGCGCGTCGGCTTCGCGCGTGATGAACAGCGGGTTCTCGGGACCGGCCAGCGTCTCGAGCACGAGTCCGAACGGCTTGTTGAGGCGTATCTCGAAGCTGTCGGGGCCGGTGGTGACGATCTCCTTGGTGAACTGCATCATCGTCACACCGGCGGGGATGCGCTTGGAAAAGCGCAGGATCGACGCGACCGCGTCCTTCGACGTCACCGCCTGCCCGTCGTGGAACTTGAGGCCAGGACGCAGCTTGAAGCTCCACGTCAGTCCGTCTGCGCTCCTGGTGTAGCTCTCGACCATCTGCGGCTTCGGCACCAGCTTGCTGTCCAGCGAGAACAGCGTGTCGTAGACCATGTAACCGTGATTGCTGGTGATGTTGTTGGTCGTCTGAACGGTGTCGAGGATCTTGAGATCGGCCTGCGGCACCAGTCGCAACACCGACTGCGCATGCGCGGCCCACGAGCCTGGCAGGATGATCGCGAGCGCGCCCGCCGTGATCGCTCGCTTGATGACACGTCGATTAAGACTCATGAATGCACCCCCCTTTTGATGCCCTCGTCGGTGCGACGAAAAGCAAAGCCTGTCTGCTATTGTTAGCACAAGGCTTGTCCGATCTCAAGCGAGCCGACCGGAGGGTACTGTCCTAGGACGGTACCGACAGGAGACATGCGGGTGGCGAGAACGCCCAACGAGCTCGACGCGATCGAAGCGCTGGCGGCGATGGCCGACGGGCGGCTCTCCGCCGAGGCGCTGACCCGGGCATGCCTCGAGCGCATCACCGCGCGCGACGCCGCCGTGCAAGCGTTCCTCCACGTCGATCCCGAACGAGCGCTGGAAGAGGCGCGCCGTCGCGACCACGCGCGCCGCGACGGATCGACGGGCCTGCTCAATGGCTTGCCGTTCGGCGTGAAGGACATCATCGACACGCACGACATGCCGACCTGCTACGGGTCTCCGATCCACGCCGGGCATCGGCCGTCGACGGATGCCGCGTGCGTCGCGCTGGCTCGCGAAGCCGGCGCGGTGATGCTCGGCAAGACGGTGACTACGGAGTTCGCGCTGCGTCATCCGGGACCTACCGCAAACCCGCGCAATCCCGCCCACACACCCGGAGGATCGTCGAGCGGATCCGCCGCCGCGGTTGCCGACTTCATGGTGCCCGTGGCTTTTGGGACGCAGACCGGCGGATCGATCATCCGGCCGGCGTCGTATTGCGGCGTGGTCGGGTACAAGCCTTCGATCGGCACGATCAACCCGACCGGCGTGAAGCCGCTCGCCGGCAGCTTCGACACCGTGGGATTGTTCGCGCGCTGTGTCGACGATTGTGCGGCGGTCGTCGGCGTGATCGCCGGCGACGATCGCATAGCGCCTCTCGAGGAGGCGCGTCCCGCACGCGTCGGGCTGTGGCGCACACCGGCGTGGCAGTACGCGGAACCGTCGACAGTGCGCGCGGTGGAGACGGCAGCGCAGCAGCTCGCCCGCGGCGGCGTCATCGTCGAGGAGTTCGCGCTACCGGCGCAGTTCGAGCTTTTTCTCGACGCCCAAAGCGATATCCTGCGCTTCGAGGCAGCGCGCGTGTTCGCGTTCGAGCGCACGCAGCGCGCCGATCTCCTGTCGGCGTCGAGCCGTGACGAGTTGGCGGCGGGCGCGGCGATTTCGCGGAAGCGCTATCGCGACGCCCAGGCGCTGCTTGCGCGGTGCAGGACGCTTTTTGCGGCGGCCATCGCTCCCTACGACTTGCTGCTCTCGGCGAGCGCTCCGGGCGAGGCGCCGGCCGGGCTCGGCAACACCGGCGAAGCGATGTTCAACCGCTGGTGCTCCGGCCTGCACGTGCCGTGTCTCAACCTGCCCTGCTTCAGCGGACTGAATGGACTGCCGGTGGGCATTCAGGTCGTGGGCGCCATCGATGACGACGCGCGGCTGCTGCGCGCGGCCAAATGGATCGCCGCCCGCATCGGCGAGGCCGCGGGGAAGGGGTGATGTTCGACGCGACGGTCAATGGCGCGACCCGCGCCGATCCGCGTCAGGCCTTTTCACTCCTGTCGAGAATCGGCTGAAACTCCGCGGTTGCTCTTTTCATTTCGGTCGCCGCGTCCGCGCCGTCGATCATATTGCTCAGCGCGATGCCGTACACATCGCGAAACTCGGTGACCGGCACGATTTCGGGCAGCCCAGGCTTCGCCTAGAACTCCTTGTGTTATCGGGTCAGGAGGTCGCCGCGCGGGCTCTTGACGTGAAAGACCTCGATCTTCTCGCCCTTGAAGCGCTTCCAGTCGAAGGCGGCCTGCGCGGCGGCGTTCAGGATTGCGGTGCCGGGCAGCGCACCGAGCGCGGCGGCGCCGGCCTGCAGCAGGCGGCAGCGCAGCGAATCGCGTTGGTCATCGTGTTTGTGGTCGTTCATTTCAAGCCTCCGTGTCTGGAATGTAGGGCGGCCCGTTTTTTGTGCAAGCCCGACGCCGCGTTGTTTCTGGCCGACTGCTATTCGACCTTGATGTTCGCGCTTTTGGCGATGCGGATCCACTTCGGCACTTCCGAGCGGATGAGCGCCGAGAACTCCGCCGCGGTCGACGGCGCGGCGTCGAGTCCCTGCGAAGCGAACTTGTCGCGGACCTCCTGTAGCGCGATCGTCTTGGCGAGCGCCTCCGACAGCTTGGCGATGATCGCTGGCGGCGTCCCTGTCGGCACCGCGACGCCCTGCCAGCCGCTCGCGTCGAGTGCGACGCCGGCTTCTTCGAAGGTCGGTACGTCGGGCAGCGCGGCCAGTCGCGTCTTCCCCGTGACCGCGATCGCCTTGAGCTTTCCCGCTTTCACGTGGGCCATCGTTACCGGCGGCGCATCAATGAGCAGCTGGATCTGGCCACCGAGCAGGTCGGTGACCGCGGGTCCGCTGCCTTTGTAGGGGACGACCAGCATATCGATGCCGGCCTGCGACTTCAGGAGCTCGGTGGCGAAGTGGAGCAGCGATCCGCTGCCCGCGACACCGGCGGCGACCTTGCCGGGATTCGCCTTGGCGTAAGCGATGAACTCGCGCAGCGTCTTGGCCGGCACCGACGGATGGAGCACCGCGAGAACGGTGTTGGTGGACGTCAGCCCGACGGCGGCGAAGTCCTTGATGGGATCGTAGGGCAGGTCCGGATAAACCGCGGGGTAGATGCCCAGCGTGCCGGTGTTGCCGAGGAAAATCGTGTATCCGTCGGCGGGCTGCTTGGACGCGTATTCCGCGCCGATGATCCCGCCCGCGCCGCCCTTGTTGTCGATCACCACCTGCTGCCCGAGCGCTTCGGAAAGCTTCGGCTGGATGGTGCGGGCGATGAAATCGAGATTGCCCCCGGGCGGGAACGGCACCACGAATTTGATCGGCCGATTCGGATAGGGTTGCGCATAAGCGCTCGCACAGAGCAGCGCAGCAAGCACCAGCAGCAGCTTTCTCATGGACAGTCGTCTCCCTTGTTCACTTCGGCGAGGATCGCCTCGCTGCGTCGCGCGAGTATGGAAGTGTCCGAATGCACGGCCACGAACGAGAAGCCCGCCTTGAACAGCGCGCGCGCCTCCGGAATGTTGAAGTTCAGGATGCCGGCGGCCTTGCCCGTCTTCACGATTCGCGTCACCGCCTCGGCGATCAGCGCCTTCACCTCGGGCGCGCCGGGCTTGCCGAACAGGCCCATGTTGGCGGCGAGGTCGTTGGGTCCGATGAACAACGCATCGACGCCGTCGACCGCACCGATCTCCTCGATGGCCGCGAGCGCGGCGGGTGATTCGAGCTGCACGATGATGCACTGCTCGCGGTGATAGTTCTCAGTGTAATCCTGGATGCGTGCGTAGTTGTTCGCGCGCATGTTGCCGCTGACGCCGCGGATGCCGTGCGGCGGATATCGCGTCGCGGCGACCGCGGCGCGCGCCTCGGTGGCGGACTGCACATAAGGGAACATCAGCGTGCAAACCCCGGCGTCGAGCAGGCGTTTCACCAGGATCGGTTCGTTCCATGGGATCCGCACCGCCAGCTCCGCGGTCCCGCCGCGGGCGGCGCGAATATGCTCGGCGATCTGCGACGGATCAACGGTGGTGTGCTCCATGTCGAGCAGCAGCCAGTCGTAGCCTGCGCCGGCGAGTATCTCCGTCGCGTTCGGACTTTCCAGCGTGAGCCAGAGGCCGGGTTGCTTCGCGCCGCTATTGAGACGGCGCTTGAAAGCGTTCTCGTGCAGCTTGTGTGTAGGCATCATGGCGGCAACCGGCGCTTTCAGGGTGACGCCCGCGGGATGAAGGCGTGGATGCGAATGATAAGCTTGTCAACAATGTTGCGGGCAACTCCTCTGAATCACCCAAGGACAGGGCGATGACATGAAGCTTGTCGGACAGATTGCGTGGGTCACGGGCGCGGGCAGCGGTATCGGGCGCGCCTGCGCCGCGGCCTTGGCCGAGGAGGGTGCGATGGTGTTGCTTACCGGCCGCCGCCGCGAACCGCTCGAGGAGACCGCGCGACTGATCGGCGATCGGGCGGTGGTGAAGCCGGGCGACGTGACGAACGCCGGTCGAATCCAGGCGATAGTCGCCGAAATCAGTGCTGCGTTCGGCCGTCTCGACATCGTGGTCAACAACGCCGGCATCAATATCGTCCAGCGAAAATGGTCGGAGCTCACGCCGGAGGGCATCGACGGCTTGCTCGCGACTAACCTCAACAGCGCGTTTTATATCGTGACCGCCGCGCTGCCGCTCATGCGCGAGCATCGTGGCGGCTTGTTCATACACATCGGGTCACGCGCCGGGCGGTTCTGGGATGGCCCCAGCGGCACGGGCTACACAGCCGCCAAGACCGCATTGGTCGCGCTGAGCCATGGGATCAACCGCGAGGAATGCATCCACGGCATCCGGTCGAGCATCATCAATCCGGGCGAGACCGCGACCGCGATCCTGAGGACTCGCAAGCCGGTTTGGAGCGAGGAGGAGCTGGCGCGACTCATGCGTCCGGAGGATGTGGGCGACCTCGTCCGCTACGTGGCCTGCCTGCCGCCGCACGTGTGCATGAGCGAGGTGCTTCTCACGCCGACCTGGAATCGCACATTCATCGTTGCGCTGGAACAGGCATCGAAGGACAGCGGCTAGCGCTGCTGAGGCCACAACCTCAACCTCCAACGAGCGAGCGCTCCACGCGCCCGTTGACGCCACACCGATCCTAGATCGGCGCGTCCCACAGGCGCTGATCGGCCAGCGCGTCGGCGACATCGCGCGAAATCGCGTCGAGTAGGCGCTGCCCTTTTTCCGGCGTCGCCGCCCACGCTTCGCCGAGTATGCCGATCGCGGACCGCGTCTTCAGGTGCTGCCAGCGGAACACGCCGGGATTGACGCCCGCGATCGCCGACATGCCAGGCACCAGCGCGCCGCGCATCGAGCGCTCGAGCGGCGCGACCGTTTCCGGATGCAACGCCTGCATGATCGATGTTTCCGCCTCGCAGGCATGCAGGAGCTGCGGCTGATGCTCCAGGATCTCTTTGATCGACGCGGTTGCCATGTGCCAGTACGTGCCACCCGCCAGCGGCAGCTCGAGCTCGATCGTGAGCTCGGTAATGATCGTCTCGAGCGCGGCGATGTTGCCGCCGTGGCCGTTGAGCACGAAGATGCGCTCGAATCCATGGCGCGCCGCCGAGCGCACGACGCATCTCACCACGGCAGCCATTGTCGCGTAGTCGAGCGTCAGCGTGCCGCCGAGCGACATGTGATGCTCGGACATGCCGAACGGGATCGCCGGCGTAACCAGCGCGCGCTGGCGGCCCGCCATCAATCGCGCAGCGCGCAGCGAAATCTCATAGGCGGAGCGCCAGTCGACCTGCGTCGGCAGGTGTGGCCCGTGCTGCTCGGTCGCGCCGAGCGGGACGATCACCACCGTCTTGTCTGCGACCGCATCGCGCAACGCCGGCGCGCTCAGGCGATGCCAGCGGACTTCGGGATCATGGGAGTTCGACAAATGAACGGTCCTTGGTAGTGGAACATCACTCGATGAGCTGGTCCGCGCGCAGCAGGATCGACTGCGGCATG
>JBDTZQ010000155.1:0-6767 GCA_040005035.1 Betaproteobacteria bacterium
GCATGATCGACGGCGCCTTCCAGCCGTCGAAGCAGATGTCGGCGTAGGCGAGGTCGTGCACGACGTAGATGCCATGCTCCTTGGCGAGCTGGATGATCTTCTCGAAAAACGGCAGCTCGACGCACTGCGCGGTGGGATTGGCCGGAAAATTGATGATGAGCATCTTCGGCTTTGGAAAGCTCATCTTGATCGTGTGCTCGAGCTCGGCGAAGAAATCAACGCCGGGCGTGAGCGGGACCTGGCGTATGTCGGCGCCGGCGATCACCGGACCGTAGATATGGATCGGGTAGCTCGGGTTGGGCACCAGCACGGTATCGCCGCGGCCGAGCGTGGCGAGCGCGAGGTGCGCGATCCCTTCCTTTGAACCGATGGTGACGATCGCTTCGGTCTCGGGATCGAACTCGACGCCCCATCGCCGCTGGTACCACTGGCAAATGGCGCGGCGCAGCCGCGGAATCCCTCGCGACACAGAGTAGCCGTGTGTGTCCGGGCGCTGGACGGTTTCGACCAGCTTGGCGACGATGTGTGCCGGCGTGGGCCCGTCGGGATTGCCCATGCCGAAATCGATGATGTCCTCGCCACGGCGGCGCGCCGCCATCTTGAGCTCGGAAGTGATGTTGAAGACGTACGGCGGGAGGCGCTGGAGGCGTGCGAATTCGACGGCGGAGGGCATACGGGACTTTCTATCGTAAGCGCCCGGAACCGTCCGAGCGACGTAGAAAAAGGCGGCGAAGCTATAATGCTAGCGGAGTTGGCAGCTTACCGCAATGCAACATCGCGCCGCGCCGCGTCCGTGCGCACCGATCACGCCCTCGTGAAATTTCATCTGAACACCGCAAAAGGCAACGTCTTCACCGGGCATGGTCCCGGCTTCGTGCGGCTCGGCGTCGTCGAATATCGCGACAACATCCTCGTCACCGCGGAGCAGATCATCACCGGCTGGGCGCCTGCGGGTTTCGGCGCGTTGACTCCCGAGGATTTCACCGCGATCGTCGCGCTGGCGCCGGAAGTCGCGTTGCTCGGCACCGGAAGCTTCCTGCGCTTTCCGCATCCGCGCCTGACGCGTGCGCTCGTCGACGCGCGCATCGGACTGGAGATCATGGACACGGCGGCGGCGTGCCGAACTTTCAATATCCTCGCCGCGGAAGGGCGCAGGGTTGCCGCTGCGGTGCTTGTCGGCGACTAGGCCCGCGCTCGCCCTAAGCGCCGTTCAGCTTGCCGACGTGCCTGCTGTAGGTTTGCCGCACCGCGTCGTAGCAGGCGCAGGACTCAGCTTCGAGGCCGTCGCGATCGAGCACCGTCAGCTGCCCGCGCGTGTATCGAATGAGTTGCATCGCCTGGAGCCGCCCCGCGGCCTCGGTAATGCCGGCGCGCCGCACCCCGAGCATGTAGGCCAGAAACTGATGCGTCAGGAGAAACGTGTCGCGATGCGCGCGATCGTGCGTCATGAGCAGCCAGCGCGCCATGCGCGTGTCGAGATTGTGAAAGCGATTGCACGCCGAGGTTTGCGCGAGCTGCGCGGTCAGAGCGTACATGTAGCGATTGAGCGTGCTGCGAAACGCCTTGTTGTCGCGCGCGGCTTTGGTGAAGCGGCTGCTCCTCATCCGCAGCGCCCGACCGCCGCCCTGTACTAATCCCAGCAACGGTGAAGTCTTCACATCGAGCAGCAATGTGATCCCGAAGATGCCCTCGCTGCCCACCAGGCCGACCTCGAGGCTTTCGGCCGCGCCGGTCGGCGTGATCAGCGAAATGAAGCTGTCGGTCGGAAAATAGACGTGCTCGATCGGATCGTCGGGTTGGCACAGGACCGTGCCGAACTTGAGCTCGGTCGGCTCGCACAGCGCATGAATCGCGTCGCGATCGGGGCGCGGCAACAGCGAGATGAGGTTGTTGACCGGCGTGCCTCCCGGCGCCGGCGCAGCGGACTTGGACATTGCAACTTTCGTGACGTTGGAAAAATCCAACAGCCGGCAAAAGGTTGCAAGCCCGATGTCGATTGGTGAACTGGCCGAGTTGACCATACGGACACCTAAGGAGCTTGTCTGTACGTCACCGCACACAGCCCTGCGTGGACTCTGGGATGATCCCCCGCCGCGTGCCGATCCCCGCTATTCGCCCATCTGCAGCAGCATGCCGTGCTTGCGCGCGTAGGCGATCGCGAGCAGATAGAGCCCGACGCCGGCCGCCATGAAAACGGCGTTCACCGCAAGCGCAGCCAGGAACAGATCGGTGCGAAACACGTGATCGAGCAGAAGCGAGCGCATGCCTTCGAAGACGTAGCTCGTCGGGATGCAGCGCGCCACGTACTGCAACCATTCCGGCAGGACCGCGATCGGGTAATACACGCCGGAAACCGGCGCCAGCAGGAAAACTGCGGCCCACGCCAGCTCCTCGGCGCCGAGGCCCCAGCGTAGCACCATGCCCGACACCGCCAGCCCGATCGCCCATCCGCAGATGATCAGGTTCGCGAAAAATGCCAGCAGCGCAAAGCCGAGCGAGAAAATCGAATAGTGGAACAGCAGCCATGCGAAAAAGCACGCTGCACCGACGCCGATCAGCGTGCGCATCAGGCTCATCGCCAGTTGCCCGATGATGAGCTCCCACGCGCGTAACGGGCTCACGAACAGGTTGCCGAGATTGCGCGAGTACATTTCCTCGAAGAAGGTGAGCGACACGCCGAGCTGCCCGCGAAACAGGATGTCCCAGAGCAGCACCGCGCCGATGAACAGCCCGGGTGCATCGGCGAGGAAGCTGCTCGTGGGCCGGAGGTAGACGGTGACGAATCCCCACATGATCATGGTCACGGTCGGGTAATACGCCATCGACAGAATGCGCGGCCAGGACTTGAGCAGCAGGTAGGCGTGCCGCTCGACCAGCGCAAAGATTCTGTTGAGCGAGGCCTGCACAGCGCCGACGCTCGCAGCGAGACCCTTGCGCTGCGCGCTCCAGTGTTCGCGCTCGGGGCGGCCCGTCGCGCTCATAGGAGTACCTGCTCGCTGCGCGCTCCGGTGTTCGCGCTCGGGGCGGCCCGTCGCGCTCACTGCACTCCCGACTCGGAGCGCTCGACGCCGTCGTCGACGGTCGCCGGAGTACGCTCGCGCGCGACGTCCAGGAAGACTTCCTCCATGTTGCCGCGGCCGTAGCGCTCGAGCAGCGCCGCCGGCGAGCCCTGGTCGACCACCAGCCCGCGGCGCAGCATGATCACTTCGTCGCACAAGCGCTCGACCTCGCCCATGTTGTGCGAGGCGAGCAGCATCGTGCATCCGCTCCTGCGCTGGTACGCCTCGAGCAGCGTCCGCATGCGGTCGCCGACATCCGGATCGAGCGACGCGGTCGGCTCGTCGAGTAGCAGCACCTCGGGGTGGTTGAGCAGCGCCTTGGCCAGGCTCACGCGCGTACGTTGCCCCGCCGACAGCTTTCCGTAGGCGCGGTCGAGCACTTCGCCCAGGTCGAGCTCGTCGGCGAGCTCGGCGACGCGCGCGCGTGGCTCAGCAACGCCGTACAACCGCGCATACACGCGCAGGTTCTCGGAGACGGTGAGCCGCTTGGGAAGGTCGACGTAGGGCGAGGTGAAGTTGATGCGCGGGAGCACGCGGTGCCGGTGCCGCAGCATGTCCTCGCCGAGCACGTGGATCGAGCCTCCGGTCGGCGTGAGCACGCCGAGCAGCATCGACAGCGTGGTCGTCTTGCCGGCGCCGTTGCCGCCCAGCAGCGCGGTCGTGGTGCCGCGGCGCACGTCGAAGTCGATGCCCCTGACGGCGTCGACCTCGCGGTACGACTTGCGTAGCGCGCGTACGTGGATGACGGCGTCGGGGAGTTCAGTGGGTACAGACATGCGAAGCGCGGGCGCACCTTGGATTGGAACGCACCCGCGCCGCGATTGTAGCGGATTGGGTAGACTCGGCACTCGATCGGTCGAGTCGTTTCGCGGGAGATGCGATGATCAATGTCTACGGCATGTCGGTGTCGGGCAACTGCCACAAGGTGCGGATGGTTCTGGAGGCGCTCAAAATCCCGTATGCGTGGAACGAGGTCGATCCGCGCGGCGGCGGCACGAAGAGCGCGGCGTTCCTGGCGATGAATCCGAACGGCCAGGTGCCGGTGGTAGAGGTCGAGCCCGGGGCGTTCCTTGCCGAATCCGACGCCATCCTCTGTTATTTCGCCGACGCGTCCCCGCTACTGCCCACCGATCGCCTGCAGCGCGCGCGGGTCATGCAATGGCTGTTCTTCGAGCAGTACAGCCACGAGCCCTATGTCGCGGTGGCGCGGGCGCTGCGCAAGCTGAGCCGGGACCCGGAATCGCATCGCGCGCTCGCCGACTCCAAGATGGCGGGGGGCTACCGCGCGCTCGAAGTGATGGAAAAAGCGCTGACCGGCGCTACCTTCCTGGTCGGAGACCGCTACAGCATCGCCGACATCGCGCTCTACGCGTACACCCACGTCGCCGAGGACGGCGGCTTCGATCTCGGGCGTTTCCCGGCGATTCGCGCGTGGCTGGCACGGGTGGGGGCCCAGCCCGGGCATGTGCGCATGGCACCCGCCTGATCAGCGCACCCTGCGAAAGCCGGCGTCGGGCGGCCGTGCGTCAGCAGCGGATGGTCTGCCGGCAGTACTGCGCGAGCTCGCGCACCGCCGTCGTCGCGCCCGCCGGCGCGCGCGCGCGACCGGCGCCGTATTCCATGGCGAGCTTGAAATCGTATTTGCTGAAGAAGTCCTCGAACTGCTCGGCGCCGATCGTGCCGAGCGCGTGCAGCTCATCGCGCGCGAGGTCGTGCTCGAGCACGATCGCGGCGAGCGGTTGCGGCGCGGGGCCGCTCACCACGCGCGCCCCCGCCGACGGGTCGTACACGCTGTGATCGGCGCAGCAGTGGATGACGCCTGCGTCGGAGGTCGGCGAGCGCTCCGACTGGAAGCGGATGAAGCTCACCTCGCGCGTCGGATAGGCGAGCTTGTGCGCGCAGATCGCCGAATACGACACGATGGATCGCGACCTGCCGACGCCACCTGTCCACGCGTAACGCGCCCCGTCGGTCTTCACCAGCTCGCCGCTGGCGCCGACCGGGCGGCCCAGATCGAGCAGGAAGCAAGGCGTTCCCGCGTAGGGGTAGTTGAAGACGTAGTTCGTGCGCGCCACGAGGCTCGCGGCACGCAGCGCAGCGCCGTGCACGTCGACCAGCAACGTGCGCGCATACAGCCGCGGCGGCGTCGCGGACCACGCCGGCGCCGTCGCGGTGATGTGCGCGGAGCCGGCCACCGCGGCGCAGGCACCGAGAAATTCGCGGCGGCGCATCGATGGCCCCTAGATTCCCGCGAGCGTTCGCACGTGCGCCGCGGCGCTGCGCCCCAGCGCGGGAAGCGAGTAGCCGCCTTCGAGCGTCGACACGATCCTGCCGCCGGCGTGGCGCGCCGCGATCTCGCCGATCTGCGCGGTGACCCACGCGAAATCGGCGTCGGCGAGCTTGAGATTGGCGAGGGGATCCTCGCGATGCGCATCGAACCCCGCCGAGATGAAGACGATCTCGGGGCGGTGCGCCTCGAGCGCGGGCAGGCAGCGCTCGACGAATGCCTTGCGGAAAGCGTCGCTGCCGCTGCCCGGCGCCAGCGCCACGTTGTGCATGTTGGGCCCGAGCGGATCGACGCCCGAATACGGGTACAGCGGATACTGGAAGGTCCCCGTCATCACGACACGGCCGTCGCGCGCGAAGATGTTTTCCGTGCCGTTGCCATGGTGAACGTCGAAGTCGACCACCGCGGCGCGCTCGAGTCCATGAGCGTCGAGCGCGTGCGCGACGCCGACGGCCACGTTGTTGAACAGGCAGAAGCCCATCGCCGAGTCGCGCGTGGCGTGATGCCCGGGAGGCCGGACCGCGCAGAATGCCGCGGTCGACTCACCGCGCATCACCAGATCGGTGGCGAGCACGCACGCTCCCGCGGCGTGGCGCGCCGCGGTCAGCGAATACGGGTTGAGCGCGGTGTCGGGGTCGACGTAGTGCACCCCGGAGTCAGGACTCGCCGCCTCGATCTCGTCCAGGTAGCGCGCGCTGTGCACGCGCTCGAGTTGGTCGCGGGTGGCCGAGGGCGCAGCGTAGTGCGCGACCGCCGCGTCGAGCCCGTCGCCGACCATGCGGTCGTTGATCGCATCGAGCCGCTCCGGGCATTCAGGGTGATGCAGCCCCATGTCGTGCTGGCGACAGCTCGGATGGGTGATGTAGGCGATGGGCATGTGCTGCTCGGAGAGGGCAAGGTCGGAAAGGATGCGACCCCGCGACTGCCCGGTGGAGTGTAGCGCGGCACCGACGGTGGTGACTACGCCTACATTGCACTCTATAGTGGCACTTTTCTTGCTCTGTAGGACCGGATGACACTCCGACCCGCCCAGACCCACGCGGTACCCGTTCCGGAACGCCTCGCCGCCGTTCTGGCCGAGCTCGGCCGCATCGTCGTCGGCAAGGAAAACGCGCTCAAGCTCGCGCTGACCTGCCTCCTCGCGCGCGGGCACCTCCTCATCGAGGACATCCCCGGCGTGGGAAAGTCGACGCTGGCGCAGGCCCTCGCGAGCGCGCTCGGGCTTCATTACTCGCGCATCCAGTTTACGAGCGACCTGCTTCCCGCCGACGTCCTCGGCGTGTCGATCTTCGATCCCGCCACGCAGTCGTTCAACTTTCATGCAGGGCCCATTTTCCACTCGGTCGTGCTGGCCGACGAGATCAACCGCGCGCCGCCCAAGACGCAGAGCGCGCTGCTCGAAGCGATGGAGGAGCGCCAGG
>JBDTZQ010000156.1:0-6730 GCA_040005035.1 Betaproteobacteria bacterium
GGATCGGCATCTGCGACGGCAACATGCAGGAAGGGAGCTTCCGCTGCGACGCCAATGTGTCGGTGCGTCGCGTGGGCGAGAGCGTGCTCGGGACGCGCTGCGAGATCAAGAACCTCAACAGCTTCCGCTTCATGCAGGAGGCGATCGACTTCGAGGTGCGCCGGCAGACCGAGCTGATCGAGGACGGTGGCCGCGTGGTCCAGGAAACGCGGCTGTACGATCCGGACAAGCGGGAGACGCGCTCCATGCGCAGCAAGGAAGACGCGCAGGACTATCGTTACTTTCCCGATCCGGACCTGCCGCCGCTGGTGATCGACGCGATGTGGATTGAGCGAGTGCGGAAAGAAATGCCGGAGCTGCCCGAAGTCAAGCGCATCCGCTACATAGCCGATTTCGCGCTGACCCCCGGCGACGCAGCCTCCATCACTGCGACATCGATACTGGCAACGACGTTCGAGGACGCAGTACGTACAGGCGCCGAACCAAAGCTTGCTGCCAACTGGGCGCTAGGAGAATTTTCCGCGGCCGCCAACCGAAGTGAAACGGAATCTGTCGACGTGCCCGTCTCAGGTGCGCAGCTGGGAGCAATGCTCAAGCGCATCCAGGACGGTACCATTTCAGGAAAGCTCGCAAAGGACGTCTTCAATGCAATGTGGGCGGGCGAGGACGGCGGCGACGCCGACGCGATCATTGCGCGTAAAGGGTTGCGGCAGATCTCGGACACCGGGGCGCTCGAGAAGGCCGTCGATGATGCAATATCGAACCATCCCTCCATCGTCGCAGAGGTGCGCGCCGGCAAGGAAAAAGCTTTCAATGCACTCGTCGGCAAAGTCATGGCGGCGACCAAGGGCAAGGCGAATCCGGCGCAGGTAAACGTCATTTTGAAAGCGAAGCTGACTGACGCGTAGTATCCGTCATATGCTCTACCTCGACCTCTTCCACGCGCTGTCCGAACATCATGTCCGATATGTTCTCGTTGGTGGCCTTGCGCTCAATCTTCACGGCGTCGAGCGCTCGACGATGGATATCGATCTCGCGATTGCGCTCGACCAAGCCAATCTGGCGGCAACGCTCGACGCTGCAGAAAAACTGCGACTTGTTCCGGTTGCGCCGGTGTCCTTGCGCGAGGCTGCCGATCCTCGTACGCTTGCTCGGTGGCGTCGAGAGAAGAACATGATCGCATTCGCGCTGAGGCCACAAGCCGGGGCTGGCCCGACAGTTGACTTGCTGATCGATCTGCCCATCGCTTTCGATTTGCTTTTCGAGCGCGCGACCACAAAATGTTTGCAGGGGATCCAGATCAGCGTCGCGTCGATCGATGACATGATCCTGCTCAAACGCGCTTCCGGGCGTCCTCTCGATTTGGCTGACGTGGCCGCACTCGAATCGCTCAAGCGCCTCGGGCTCGACAAATGAGAACGAGCCACGAGGTGAGCTATGCCCTGAGCGACGAGCAACTGCGCGCCTATGCGCAGGTTCCGCTCATCGATCGTCTGCGCTGGCTTGATGATCTCGTGCGCTTTACGCAGCTCTGGCGTGCTGCACCGAACGTGCCACGCATCCTTGCTCACGAAGGTTCTGCGCCGACCGAGACTTCCCCGCACCAGCCTGGCGACTGCATTTCGAAGGGGTGACAAGATGCGACCAGCGATCGGACTTGCCGTCGGCGCTTTGCGGGCGCTTCTTTGTCTGACCGTTGCCATGGCGCTCTCTGTCGCAAGCGCGGTGGCCGCGACCCTCGAAGTCTTCCACGCCGACTCACTGTCCGGACCGATGCGCGCGCTCAAAGCCGCGTTCGAGGCTACGCATCCCGACGTCACGATCAAGCTCACGCCGGGCGTCTCGCGCGAGCTCGCCGAGCGCATTCTCAAGGGCGACGCCTGCGACGTGTTCGCGCCGTCCTCTCCCGCCGTGATCGAGCAGGACCTGATGGGCAAGAAGGTCGCGGGCACCGACCGGGACGCCGCAGCGTGGTACGTCGTCTTCTCGGCTAACGAGATGGTCGTCATCACTGCCAAAGGCAATCCTCTCGGTATCCGCAAGATCGCCGATCTTGCGCGGCCCGACGTCAAATTCGCGCGCGTCACCGGCGAGAAGGATCTCGCGACCAGTCGCACGATCGAGTTCGTGAAGCGCGCCGCGGCACTGGAAGGCTCGCCGGACCTGGCCACGACGATCGTCGACCGCGCTGCCGTCGATCCTGTCAAGCCGATGGGAGTTCCCGACGTCGTAGGCGCCGTGCGCGACGGACGCGCGAACGCGGGAATCGTCTACTACTCGGCCGCCGTCGCGGCGCGCAGCGACATCGACGTCGTGCGTTTCTCCGACACCGTCAACATGAGCGAGGCAATCCGCAACGCGGCCACCGTGCCGGGTACGGCGTTGCATTCGAAGGAAGCGCTCGACTTCGTCGGATTCGTTCTGACACCCGAGGCGCGCCGGATACTGCAGGACGCCGGCCAGCCCCCGGTGGTGCCGGCGCTTCGCCGAGGCGCCATACCCGCCGAGCTCAACTAGGCGGCACCCGAGTTTGTAAGCGCATCCCTTCGCTACAATCGGACGCCGTCCGATACAAAGCCGGCGCACGTTCGACGAAAATTAGGCTTCAGGCCCTCGCCGGGCCGCAAATCAAGGAGACCCATGATGAACAAGTTTCTCGTGCTTTACATGGCCCCCGCCGCAGTGCTCGACGAGTGGATGAAAAAGCCCGCCGAGGAGCGCAAGGGCGAAGAGACGAAAATGATGGACGAATGGAAGAAGTGGATGAACGTGAACGCCAGCAAGTTCGCGGATAAGGGCGCCGGTGCAGGCAAGCCGAAACGCGTATCCTCAACGGGCGTCGCCGATGGGCGCAACGACATCATGATGTACCAGGTCGTGCAGGCCGATTCGCACGACGCCGCAGCCAGGATGTTCGTGGGCCACCCGCACTTCGGGATTCCGCAGGGGACCATCGAGATCATGCCGCTGAAGTCGATGGAATGATTGCAGGCGGAGCTTAGGGACCGCACGCGACGCGGCCTCCTACGACCGCCTCCTGATGCGCGCGCCACGAGTCGGCGGCCTAGGGCGTTTTTGTGGGTCTCCCGCACTCGCTCCGCTCGCGGGACCCGCCCCGCCGCTCGAAGATCTACTGCATCAGCGGCTTGTAGCGCATGCGGTGTGGACGCGCGCCGTCCACGCCGAGGCGCTTGCGCTTGTCGGCCTCGTAGTCCTGGTAGTTGCCTTCGACGAAGATCCATTTGCCTTCATCCTCGGCGGCGAGGATGTGCGTGGCAATGCGGTCGAGAAACCAGCGATCGTGCGACACGACCAGCGCGCTGCCGGGAAATTCGGTGAGCGCGTCTTCGAGCGCGCGCAGCGTCTCGACGTCGAGATCGTTCGACGGCTCGTCGAGCAGCAGCACGTTGCCGCCCTTGAGCAGCGTCGCGGCGAGGTGCAGCCGTCCGCGCTCGCCGCCGGAAAGCGCGCCGACATTCTTCTGCTGGTCCTGTCCTTTGAAGTTGAAGCGGCCGAGATAGGCGCGCGACGGCATCTCGAACTTGCCGACCGTGAGGATGTCCATTCCGCCGGAAATCGCCTCCCACGCGGTCTTGTCATTGGGCAGCGATTCGCGTGTCTGGTCGACGATGGCGAGATTCACCGTGTGGCCGACGACGATCGATCCGGCGTCGGGTTTTTCCTTGCCGCTGATCATCCGGAACATCGTCGTCTTGCCGGCGCCATTCGGGCCGATGACGCCGACAATCGCGCCCGCGGGAATGATGAAGCTCAGGTTGTCGATGAGCACGCGATCGCCGAGCGCCTTGGTCACGTCCTTGAACTCGATGACGGCGCTGCCGAGCCGCTCCGCCACGGGGATGAATATTTCCTGCGTCTCGTTGCGCTTCTGGTGCTCGTACGACGAGAGCTCCTCGAAGCGCGAGATGCGCGCCTTGCTCTTCGCCTGGCGCCCCTTGGGGTTGGTGCGCACCCACTCGAGCTCCTTGTGCATCGCCTTCGCGCGCGCGTCTTCTTGCTTCTGCTCGGTGACGAGGCGCTGCTCCTTCTGCTCGAGCCACGAGCTGTAGTTGCCTTTCCACGGGATGCCGTAGCCGCGATCGAGCTCGAGAATCCACTCGGCCGCGTTGTCGAGGAAATACCTGTCGTGGGTGACCGCGATCACGGTGCCGGGGAAGCGCGCCAGGAACTGCTCGAGCCATTCCACGCTTTCGGCGTCGAGGTGGTTGGTCGGCTCGTCGAGCAGCAGCATGTCGGGCTTCGACAGCAGCAGGCGGCACAGCGCCACGCGACGCTTCTCGCCGCCTGAAAGGGCGCCGATCTTGGCATCCCACGGCGGCAGGCGCAGCGCGTCGGCGGCGATTTCCATCTGCACGTCGGAGTCGGCGCCGTCGGCGGCGATGATCGCCTCGTATTTCGCCTGGTCGGCGGCGAGCGCGTCGAAGTCAGCGTCGGGCTCGGCGTACGCGGCGTAGATCGCGTCGAGCCTGGCCTTCGCCTCGAGGATCGCGCCCAAACCTTCCTCGACGCACTCGCGCACCGTCTTGTCGGGGTCGATCTGAGGCTCCTGCGGCAGGTAGCCGATGCGCAGGTTGGGCATCGGCACCGCTTCGCCTTCGAATTCGCGATCGGCGCCGGCCATGATCTTGAGCAGCGTGGTCTTGCCCGAGCCGTTGAGACCGAGCACGCCGATCTTGGCGCCGGGGAAGAACGACAGCGAGATATCCTTGAGAATGACGCGCTTGGGGGGCACGATCTTGCCCACCCGATTCATGGTGTATACGTATTGAGCCATCGAGATTTGACCGCGAGAAACGACGTGAAACGCCGATTATCGCAGGTTGCGCGCGCCATACCTACAGGACGGCGCGACGGCTCCCCTCGGGATGCGCGCAGCAGTGCTACTTCGCGGCGCTGGACGCGGCCTTGGTGCCCGCCTTGTTCGGCGCTTCGAGCCCGACCGCAGTGGAGCGCGCCTGATCGTTGCGAATGTCCTGCCAACGACGCTTGTCGACATCGTAGCGGGTGTTGATGCTGGCGAGCTCGTCCATCTTCTGAGTGAGCAATCCCTTTTGCCGTCCGAGCTCGTTGCTCAGGCTGACCAGCTCGTTTTCCAAGGCAGCGGGCATCGGCTTGCCGTTGAGCCCGGCCTTCTGCTTCTCGAGTTCCTGCTGGCGGCGCGTCAGGTCGGAGCTGTAGCTTTCGGCCGCCTTGATCTGGTTGGTGACCGCGGAAATGGCGCGGGCGCGCGCGAACTCGATCTCGTCCTCGCTGGTGTACGACTGCAGCAACGCCATGTCCTTGCGTACCTGCAAGTCGCGTTCGCGCGTCGTCGTCTTCAGTCGCTCTTCCTCGACCTCCCTTGCCTTGAGCTGCTCGGCGGTCGGAGCGGCATCGATCTTTTTCACCGGCCGCCCTTGCTTGTCGAACACCGTCGTGCCTTTGTTGACGGCGTCCGGCGGCATCTGGTCGCTGTAATGGATGATGCCCTTTTCGTCGGTCCATTTGTACATGCCGGCGGCGAGCGTCCCGGGGACGACGAGCGCGCTGAGTGCGCAGGCGGCGGCACCGGCCAGGGCGATGGAGCGGCTGCGGGAAAGAATCGTCATGGGCTGCACTCTCGTGGCGAAAAGTAGTCGCTCGGCTCGTTCAGGCGGTCGCGCCGTACTGGTCGCGGTAGGCGCTCACCGACGCGCCGTGCGCGGCGAGCGACGGTCGTCCCGACAGGAATTTCAGCAGATCGGCGAGCGTGGCGATCGAAATGACGGGAACGCCGAAATCCTGGCGCAACTCCTGCACCGCCGAGCGTTCTCCGCGGCCGCGCTCCTGCCGATCGAAAGCGATCAGCACTGCGGCCGCCTGCGCGCCCTGCGAACGGATCAACTCGATGGATTCGCGCTTGGCGCCGCCATCGGTGATGACATCGTCCACGATGAGTACATTACCTTTCAACGGTGCTCCCACGATCAAGCCGCCTTCGCCGTGATCCTTGGCTTCCTTGCGGTTGTAACTGTACGGCACATTGTGACCCATTTCCGCCAACGCTACGGCTGTCGCCGCGGCCAGCGTGATGCCCTTGTACGCCGGCCCATAGAGGTGGTCGAACTGCACGCCGGATGCGAGCCCCGCACGAGCATAAAACTGCCCGAGACGGCGGAGGCTGTCGCCATCGTTGAACAATCCGGCGTTGAAAAAATAAGGTGTCTCCCGCCCTGCCTTGGTCGTGAACCTCCCAAAGCGAAGCACGTCGCGTGCCAGCGCGAATTCGAGAAACTCGTGACGGAAGTCGTCCATGGACCGGAGCTTTGGAGAGACATGCGGCGCGCCTCGTGCGCGCGGCGGACGAGACGGTGAGCCGCGCTGCATTTTACCGTAAACTCCGCCCTCCTTCGCCGCCGCCAAGCCTTCGATGCGCGTCATCACCCTCAACGTCAACGGCATTCGCTCCGCCGAGCGCAAGGGGCTCGCGCACTGGCTGGTGCGCGGCCAGCCGTGGGACATAGTCTGCCTCCAGGAGATCCGCGCCGCGGCCGAGCACGTGCCGCGCGCGATCGTCGATCCGCGCCGCGCCCATGCGATCTTCCATCCCGCGCAGCGCAAAGGCTACAGCGGCGTAGCGATGTACGCGCGACGACCGGTCAAGTCGCGCACCGGTTTCGGCAACGCGGAGTTCGATGCCGAGGGCCGCTACCTCGAAGCGGACTTCGGCGATCTGGCGGTGATCAGCGTC
>JBDTZQ010000157.1:0-6676 GCA_040005035.1 Betaproteobacteria bacterium
CCGCTTCGGCCGGAACGTTGGTAAAGAGCGCGATCTTGCGCCGGTCGCCCTCGAGAAGCGGCCGGTCGGCACGGCACAGCACGACGTCGGGCTGGATGCCGATCTCGCGCAGCTCCTTGACCGAGTGCTGCGTCGGCTTCGTCTTCATTTCGCCCGCCGTGGCGATGAAGGGCACCAGCGTGAGGTGGATGTAGCAGACGTTCTCGCGGCCGAGCGTGATGCCCATCTGCCGGATCGCTTCGAGGAACGGCAGCGACTCGATGTCGCCGACGGTGCCGCCGACTTCGACGACCGCCACTTCGGCGTCGCCTGCGCCCGCGGTGATCCAGCTCTTGATCTCGTCGGTGATGTGCGGGATCACCTGCACGGTGCCGCCCAGGTAATCGCCGCGACGCTCCTTGCGGATGACGCTTTCGTAGATCTGGCCGGTGGTGAAGTTGTTGCGCTTGCTCATCCTCACGTCGACGAACCGCTCGTAGTGGCCGAGGTCGAGGTCGGTCTCGGCGCCGTCCTCGGTGACGAACACCTCGCCGTGCTGGAACGGGCTCATCGTTCCAGGATCGACGTTGATGTACGGGTCTAACTTGAGATTAGTGACGCGGATGCCGCGGGAGGCGAGGATTGCGGCGAGTGACGCGGCGGCGATGCCCTTCCCCAGCGAGGAAACGACGCCTCCGGTCACGAACACGAACTTGGTCATAGGCGACAAGTGCCGGAAATTCGCAGTTTACCGGAACCGCCCCTGCGCTACAAATGGCCAGCGCGACGGCGCGCAGGTGGTGTGGCGGTCAAGTGCCCAGCGTCGTGGCGAGCCTGGAAACGACGGTCTCGCGCCCGAGTAGCGCGAGCACCGCGTCGATCGCCGGCGTGGTCGTAGTGCCGGCGACCAGCACGCGCAGCGCCATCATTGCCTGCGCCGGCTTGAGCCCATGCCGGGACGCCGCGGCCTTGATCGACGCGCCAATCGTTTCGCGCTGCCAGGCGATAGTTTCGAACTCGACCTTGAGCTCGCGCAGCGCCGGGCCCGTGCGGTCGCTGACGTGCTCGGCGAGCAATCCGGCCGGCGCGTGTACCGGTGCGTAGAAGTAGTGCGCGGCATCGGCCATCGCCCCCAGCGTCGGCGAGCGGTCCCGCAACAGCAGCGCCACCGCCGACGGATCGGGGCCTGCCGCGACGTCGAGCGTGGCGCGCTGCAGGAACGGACGCAGCAACTCGCCAAGCTGCTCGCCAGGCATGCGCTTGATGTGCTCGTGATTGACCCAGGCGAGCTTTTCAGGATCGAAGCGTCCCGGTGAGGACGATAATCCGGCGAGGTCGAACCAGCCGACGAACTGCTCGCGGCTGAAGATTTCCTCGTCGCCGTGCGACCAGCCGAGGCGCGCCAGGTAGTTGATCACCGCGTCGGGAACGTAGCCATCGTCGCGGTACTGCAGCACGCCGCGCGCACCCGTCCGCTTGGACAGCTTGTCACCCTCGGGAGTGAGCACCGTCGGAAGATGTGCGTACACCGGCGGCGTGCCACCCAGCGCACGGATCATGTTGATCTGCCGGGGCGTGTTGTTGACGTGGTCGTCCCCGCGGATCACGTGGTCGATGCGCATGTCGAGGTCGTCGACCACGACGCAGAAGTTGTATGTCGGCGTGCCGTCCGACCGCGCGATGATGAGGTCGTCAAGCTCGTCGTTGGCAATCTCGATGCGACCCTTCACCGCGTCGTCCCAGGCGACCACGCCATCGACCGGATTACGGAACCGAACCACCGGGGCCGCGCCGGGAGGCTCGGGCAGCGCCTTGCCGGGCTCCGGCCGCCAGCGCCGGTCATAGCGCGGTTTCTCGCCGCGCTCCAATTGCTGCGCGCGAAGCTGGTCGAGCTCATCCGCCGACATGTAGCAGCGATAGGCGCTTCCCTGCTCGAGCATCTGCGCGATCACATCGCGATAGCGATCCATGCGCTGCATCTGGTAGTACGGCCCCTCGTCGTAATCGAGGCCGAGCCATGCCATGCATTCGAGAATCCCCTGCACCGCCTCGGGGCTGGAGCGCTCGACGTCGGTGTCCTCGATGCGCAGGATGAACGCGCCGTGGTGCTTGCGCGCGAACGCCCACGGATAGAGCGCGGAGCGGATGTTGCCCAGGTGCAGAAAACCGGTGGGACTGGGCGCGAAGCGCGTCCGGATCGGTGCTCGACTGGTCATGCGCTCCATGCCTTGGGCCCCGGCTTCACTGGCTGCCAGCGCAGGTCGAGCGTGGTCGGGGTCGCTGGATTGGCGGTCTCGCTGGCGACGCTCATCGCGCCCGGCGTATGCCCATGCGGCCAGAAGCGCGCGACGCGTCGTGCTTCAGCCTCATTCGCGTTGACCGGGAACGTGTCGTAGTTGCGCCCGCCCGGGTGCGAGACGTGATACGTGCAACCCCCGATCGCGCGGCCGGCCCACAGGTCGACAAGGTCGAAGGTCAACGGCGCATGTACGCCGATGGTCGGATGCAGCGCCGACGGTGGATTCCACGCGCGGAAACGCACACCCGCGACGAACTCGCCGGGCAACTCCGTCGGCGTTAACGGCAGCGCACGCTTGTTGCAGGTTACCGCGTGGCGACCGGGCACCATGCCGGCCACGCGAACCTGCATGCGCTCGAGCGAGGAGTCGACGTAGCGCGCCGTGCCGCTGCCGCTCACCTCCTCGCCGAGCACGTGCCACGGCTCGATGGCCTGACGCAACTCGAGCTCGACGCCGTCGACATGCACGCTGCCGAATCGCGGAAAGCGGAATTCGATGAAGGGCGCGAACCACGCCTCGGCAAAGGGATAGCCGAACGCTTGCAGCTCGCGCGCCACGCTGTGGATATCGGCGGCGACGAAGTGCGGCAGCAGCCAACGGTCGTGCAGCGCGGTTCCCCAGCGGACCAGGCTTCCGCGATACGGTTCCTGCCAGAAACGCGATAGGAGCGAGCGCAGCAGCAGCATCTGCACCGCGCTCATGCGCGCATGCGGCGGCATCTCGAAGGCACGGAACTCGAGCAGGCCGAGCCGCCCCGTCGCGGTATCCGGCGAATAGAGCTTGTCGATGGAGAATTCGGAGCGATGCGTGTTCCCGGTGAGGTCGGTGAGCAGGTTGCGCAACAACCGGTCGACCATCCACGGCGGCGCCTCGGTCTTGCCGTCGCCATGTTTGCGCGTGAGCTCCTGAAACGCGATCTCGAGCTCGTAGAGGCGATCGTCGCGCGCCTCGTCGACGCGGGGAGCCTGGCTGGTGGGGCCGACGAATGTTCCGGAAAAAAGATACGACAGCGAAGGATGGTTCTGCCAGTAGGTGACGAGGCTGCGCAGGAGATCCGGCCGGCGCAGCAACGGGCTGTCGGACGGCGTCGCGCCGCCGAGCGTGACGTGATTGCCGCCGCCGGTACCGGTGTGGCGGCCGTCGAGCATGAATTTCTCGGTCCCCAGTCTCGTCTGCCGCGCATCCTCGTAGAGCGTCGAGGTTGTCGCCATCAGTGCGCGCCACGACGACGCGGGATGGATGTTCACCTCGATCACGCCCGGGTCCGGCGTGACGTTGAGCACGCGCACGCGAGGGTCTCGCGGCGGCGTGTATCCCTCGATCGCCACCGCCACGCCGACATCGCGCGCGCTGTCCTCGACCGCACCGAGCAGCGCCGCGTAGTCGTCCATGCGCTTGAGCGGCGGCATGAAGACATGAAGGTGCCCGCGACGGACCTGCACGGTGAGCGCCGTCTTGACCACCTCGCGCGGCTTGTTGGCTCGTACCCTGCCGCGGCCGGCGCTGCGCGTACTGGCGGTGGCGAGCGCCGCACGCGGTGCGAACGGATCGACGTCGTGGTCGACTTCCGTTTCCGACGGCAACACGTCCGGCAGCGACGACAGCGGCAGGCGAAGTCCCAGCGGCGAATCGCCGCCCACCGCGTACAGGCGCTTTCGGCGCAGCGGCCACGTGCTCGATTCCCACGCGCCGACGCTGTGCTCACCTTCGACCGCCGCGACCTTCAACGGCAGGACGAACCCGGCCGGCTTGTCGAGTCCGGCGAGCAGGATCGACGCAAGACGCGCGCGCTCGCCGGGAACGGACAGGTCCGCCTTGAGTGAATCGACGTTCTCGGGAAGCACCGCCTCGTCGAGCACCACCTTGGGCACATCTTCAAAGGCAGTGATTACCAGCGCCGGAGGCATGCCCAGGCGCTGCGCCAGCTGCCGGGTGAAATCGTCGGCCTGCGCGATCACCGTCGCGCCTTCCTTGCGCGTGTCGGCGATGAGCATCGGGTCCCGCCACAATGGCTCGCCGTCGACGCGCCAGTACACGCCGATCGCCCAGCGCGGGAGCACTTCGCCCGGATACCACTTGCCCTGCCCGTCGTGCACGAAGCCGCCGCGCGCGAAGCTGTCCTTCAGACGCAGCAGAAGAGCCTCCGCCAATTCACGCTTCTTCGCGCCGAGCGCCGCGGTGTTCCATTCGACGCCTTCCATGTCGTCGATCGACACGAAGGTCGGCTCGCCGCCCTGCGTGAGCCGGACGTCGTGCGCGACGAGGTCGGCGTCGACCTGATCGCCCAGCGCGTCGATCGCCGCCCATTGCGCGTCGCTGTAGGGAAGCGTGACGCGCGGATCCTCGTGCACGCGCGTGACGCTCATCACGACGCTGAACTCGGTACCGGCGACGTCGGTGAAGCCGACCACCGGCGCGGCGTTGCCGGGATCGGCGGTGCACGCCAGCGGAATGTGCCCCTCGCCCGCGAGCAAGCCCGACGTCGGATCGAGCCCAATCCAGCCGGCACCGGGCAGATAGACCTCGGCCCAGGCGTGCAGGTCGGTGAAGTCGGTCTTGGGGCCTGACGGACCGTCGAGCGCTTTGATGTCGGCGACGAGCTGGATCAGATACCCCGACGCGAAGCGGGCGGCAAGGCCCAAGTGCCGAAGGATCTGCACCAGTAGCCAGCCGGTGTCGCGGCACGATCCGCTGGCATTGCCCAACGTGACCTCGGGCGTCTGCACGCCCGGCTCCATGCGCACGAGATAGCGAATCTCCTGCTGCAGCTGCTGGTTGAGCCTCACCAGCATCAGCACCGTGCTCTCGTCGGCGGGGATGGTGGCGCGAAAGCGTTGCACCCAGTCCGCAAGCCTTGGACCGAGCTCGGCGGTTTCAAGGAACGGCTGCAGCTCCTTGCCCAGCGCCGGCGCGTACGTCACCGGGAAGTGCTCGGCATACGGCTCGACGAAGAAATCGAAGGGATTGACCACCGTCATGTCGGCGGTGAGATCGACGACGATCTCCATCGCGTTCATGCGCTCCGAAAACACGACCCTGGCTATCCAGTTGCCGTACGGGTCCTGCTGCCAGTTCAGGAAGTGATTGGCAGGCGTGACCGTCAGCGAATAGCCGAGGATCGGCGTACGGCAGTGCGGCGCGGGTCGCAGCCGGATCTCATGCGGCGACGCGTTGACGTGGCGGTCGAAACGGTAGCTGGTGCGATGCTGGAGCGCGACGCGAATGGCCATCAGGAACTGCCGGGTCCTATCCAGTCCGGATTGGGCAGCTGCGCAAAGACCCGGCGCAAACCTTCACCCCATTCGCTGTGCACCATCTGGAAATATGGATCGGTTTCCTCGATGCGCCTTTGCAGCTTCACCTTCAGCGAATCGGTCTCGTACACGACCAGGTCGATGGGCAGCCCGACCGAGATGTTCGAGCGCATGGTCGAGTCGAAGGACACGAGCGTGCACTTGGTCGCCTCCAGCAGTCCACTCGAGCGCTGGATGACGCGGTCGATCACCGGCTTGCCGTATTTGCTCTCGCCGATCTGGAAGTAGCAGGTGTCCGGCGTCGCCTCGATAAAGTTGCCTTCGCTGTACACCTCGAACAGCCGCGGCGGCTCGCCGCGCAGCTGCCCGCCCACGATGAAATTGGCATGCGAGTCGATATTGTTCTGCAGCAGGTAGGGTCCGTCGCGCGTCTTGACCTCGCGCAGCGCGTCGCCGATCAGCCGGGCTATGTCGAAAAGCGAGGTCGCGTTCCAGAGGTTGAGCTGCGAATCGCCGGAGCGCGAGCGCTGGTCGAGGATGTTGAGCGCGTTCTGCGTGATCGACAGGTTGCCTGACGACAGCGTCACCAGCACCCGGTCACCCTCGCGGGAGAACACCCGCATCTTGGAAAAACGCCCGACCTGGTCGACGCCTGCGTTGGTGCGCGAATCCGACGCGAAGATCATTCCCGCGTCGAGCGACATGGCAACGCAATAGGTCATGGGGATGTGGATACCGTGGAGCGAAGCACGCGATTCTACCGGATCGTGCCTAGTACGTCGGCACCAGGAAGTGCCGGTTGATCTCGCCGCCCAGCGCCGACACGCGATCGACGAACTCCATCAGGTATTCGTGAAGGCCCAGCGCGATGATGTCGTCGGTCCGGGCGTAGTGCAGTCCGGCGTGCAGCTCGCCGGCGGCGCGCTCGATCTCCTTGGACTTGGCGTCGCACAGCACTTCCAGCGTCTCGTGGATGAAATTCATGCACGAGTGCAGCGAGCGCGGCATGTCCTCGCGCAGGATAAGCAGCTCGGCGACGCGCCGCGGCGTGATCACGTCGCTGTAGATCTTGCGGTAAGCCTCGAATCCCGACAGCGAGCGCAGCAGCGCGCTCCACTGGTAATAGTCGACCGCGCCGCCGAC
>JBDTZQ010000158.1:0-6578 GCA_040005035.1 Betaproteobacteria bacterium
CTACGTCGTGGTGACGATGTGCATCAGCGGCGGCATGGGAGCGGCGGGCTTGTTCGAGGTTATCTGAGCTTCGAACGGGCCAGCGTGCAAAACGGCTGAATCTGGGCGACGCCAGCGGCTCCAGCCCGGCGGCGGTCAAGCACTACCTGCTCGAACAGGCGACGCCGCTGCTGCTGCAGGTCGGCGCTAACGCGCCGACGCAGACGGCGACCGACGCGCGCTCGCAGGCGATCATCAAACGCACTGCGAAGTGACGCGCCCGCGGATCGAGGCGAAGCTGTGAGCAAGCCGCGCGACGCTGCTCGGCGCGGCCTGCACACCCGGCGCCGGCGCTAGCTCCTCAGGTTCTCGTTGAGGAACGCCAGCGTACGCGACCACGCGAGCTTGGCGGCGGATTCATCGTAGCGCGGCGTGGTGTCGTTGTGGAATCCGTGGTTGGTGTGCGGATAGACGAACGCCTGATACTTCACGCCGTTGGCCTTGAGCGCGGCCTCGAACGCAGGCCAGCCGGCGTTGAGGCGCTCGTCGAGCCCGGCGTACTGGAGCATCAGCGGCGCCTTGATCTTGGCGACGTCGGCGGCCGCAGGCTGCCCTCCGTAGAACGGCACCCCCGCCCCCAGATCCGGAAGCCGCACCGCTATCGTGTTGACGATCGTTCCACCGATACAGAAGCCGATCGCGCCGACCTTGCCTGAGCACTCCGGGCGCGACTTGAGGAATCCGTAGGCCGCGACGAAGTCCTCGACGCGCTTCGCCGGATCGAGCTGGCCGAACATCTGCGCCGCCTTTTCGTCATCGCCGGGATAGCCGCCCAGCGGCGTCAGCGCGTCGGGCGCGAAAGCCACGAAGTTGGCCACCGCCAGGCGGCGGGCGATATCCTCGATGTGCGGAGTGAGACCGCGATTCTCATGGATGACCACCACGCCGGGCAGCTTGCCGGCCGCGCTCGCCGGCCGCGCGAAGTAGCCGCGCATGGTCCCCGATCCCTGCGGCGACGGATACGTCAGGTATTCGGTCTTGATCCGGACGTCGTCCTTGGCGACCTGCTGCGCGAACGCGTAGTTCGGGCGCAGGCTCTCCAGCATCGCCGCCGCGGTGAACCCGCCCACTGCGTATTTCTGGGCACGACTCAGGAAGTCGCGACGGCTCATCCATCCGTGCACATACCCGTCGAAAAGCTTGAGGACTTCGGGAGGAAAATCGCTGGCGGTCTTGCGTTCCATGTCAGTGGGCTCCTTTGATGTGTTCGACTGCTGGACTGCACCACCATTCGTATTCTAGTGCGGCCCGGATGCGTCGTTAAGTCGGGCGATTCAGGCGATCCGGACCAGCTGCTTCCCGAAGTTCTCGCCCTTGAGCAGCGCGATCAGGCCGCGCGGCGCGTTGTCGAGGCCTTCGACGATCGACTCGCGGTATTTGATGCGTCCGGCGGCCAGATGCGCGGCCAGACCCTTGATCGCCTCGCCGTAGCGATCCTTCCAGTCGAAGACGATCATGCCCTGCATGCGGATGCGATTGACCAGCACCGAGCGCAGCATCGTGTAGCCGTACGGCTGGCTCGCGTTGTATTCGGCGATGAGCCCGCAGACGATGATGCGCGAGCGCATATTCATGACGCGCAGCAGCGTATCGAGGATTGGGCCGCCGACGTTCTCGAAATCGACATCGACGCCCTTGGGGCACTGCGTCTTCAAGTCCGGCAGGAGGTTGCCCGCCTTGTAGTCGATGCACGCGTCGAAGCCGAGCTCGTCCACGACGTACGTGCACTTCGCTTCGCCCCCGGCGATGCCGACCACGCGGCAGCCGGCGATCTTCGCCAGCTGGCCGACGACGCTGCCGACCGCGCCGGACGCGGCCGACACGACGACGGTCTCCCCCGGTTTCGGCTGTCCGATCTCGAACAGACCGAACCACGCGGTGATGCCGGGCATGCCCAGCACGCCGAGATAGGCCTGCGGCGGCGCTTGCCGAGGATCGAGTTTCACGAGCTCGCCTGCCTTCGCCGCGCCATAGCGCTGCCAGCCCAGCGACGTGAGCACCGTGTCGCCTGGAGCGAACGCAGGGTCGCGCGTTTCGACGACCTCGCCCACGGTCTGGCCGACCATGACCCCGCCGATGGCCACCGGCGGCACGTACGACTTCACGTCGTTCATCCGTCCGCGCATGTACGGGTCGAGCGAGAGCCAGGTGTTGCGCACCAGCACCTCACCGTCGGCGGGAGTCGGCATCGGCGTGTCGACGATATTGAAATCTTCCTCGACGACGGCACCCTGCGGGCGGCGGGCGAGCACTACCTGTCGGTTCGTCGAGGCCACGGTGGCTCCTGGTTCGATGCGTCGTCTTGAGAGAAAGGGATCGCGCAGCCGGCGCCGAAAACTCCGCGCCGCCGAGAGCGCGGTCAACTGAGCGCCGCGAAGCGCTCCAGGTGATAGTCGGCGTCGCCGAACTGCTGCGCGATCACGGTCAGTCGGCGAAAGGTGTGGCTGATCTTCATCTCCTCGGTCATCCCCATGCCGCCGTGCAGCTGCACCGACTCCTGCGCGACGTGCCGGCAGGCGTCGGCGATGCGCACCTTGGCTGCCGACACCATGCGCATGCGCTTGCGGGGATCTTTTTCGGAATCGACGCTCGCGCAGGCAAGGCTCGCCATCGACCGCGCCTGCTCGCCGCTGATCACCAGGTCGACCATGCGGTGCTGCAGCGCCTGGAAGCTGCCGATCGGCGCGCCGAACTGCTTGCGTGTCTTGAGGTATTCGAGCGTCGCGTCGCAGGCGTAATGGATGGCGCCCACTGCCTCTGCGCAGATGAGCGCGGTGGCGAAGTCGACGACTTCCTCGACGAGGGGGAGCGCCTGATCGGTCGCGCCGAGCAGCGCGTCGGCACCGACACGCACGCCATTGAGCGCGATGTCCGCGGCCCGCATCTGGTCGAGCGTGCGGTACGGCTCGAGCTTGACGCCGGGCGTGCCGCTGGCGACGATGAACGCGCTGAGGCCGTCGCGGTCAGTCGCGGCGCCCGATGTACGCGCGGTGACCACGAGCGCATTGGCGCCGGCGGCATGCAGTGCCACCGACTTGCGGCCGTCGATGACGTAGCCGGCGCCGTCGCGCGCCGCGCGAGTCGCGACATGCGCGAGGTTGTAGCGCGCGCCGCGCTCGGCGTGCGCAAAGGCGAGCCTTGCGTCGCCGGTGCCAACGCGCGGAAGCCACGCCTGCCGCTGTTCGGCGGTGCCGCCGCGCTGGATCATTTGCGCGGCGAGCGCGACCGTCGCCAAATACGGCTCAACCAGCAGCGCTTCGCCGAACGCTTCCATCGCGCTCATCAGGTCCACCGCGCCGCCATCGAACCCGCCCGCATCCGAAGGCAAGGGCAGCGCGAGCATTCCAAGATCGGCAAGCGACCGCCACACCGCGGCGCTTACGCCAGTGTCCGAGGCGACGATCGCCTTGCGCGTCTCAAAGTCGTACTGCTTCTCGACCAGGCGGCGGATCGACGCCGCCAGCAGCTGCTGCTCTTCGCTGTAGTCGAAGTTCATGGTGAGCTTGCCGCGTGGACTGTAACCGCTAGAGGCCGAGCGCCATTTTGGCGATGATGTTGCGCTGAATCTCGTTGGATCCGGCGTAGATCGACGTCTTGCGGTAATTGCAATAGCGCGGAGAGAGCGCGGCGACGTAGGCGTCGGCGTCGTCGCTGCCCACGCGCGCCAGCGGCTGCGCGTCGGGGCCGACGGCCTGCATCATGAGCTCAGTCAGCGCCTGCTGGATCTCGGTGCCGGTGATCTTGAGCATCGACACCTCGGCGCCCGGAGCGGTACCGGCGCGCAGCCGGTCGAGAAAGCGCAGGTTGGTGATCGACAGCGCCATGAGCTCGATTTCGACGCGCGAAAGGCGGTCGCGGAAGCGGGGATCGTCGAGCAGCGGCCTGCCGTCCTTCTGCTCCTTCGCAGTCAGTGCCTTCAGGCTCTCCAACTCGCGCTGCGACGTGCCGATGCGCGCGGTATTCATGCGCTCGTGGCCGAGCAGGTACTTCGCCACCGTCCAGCCCTTGCCTTCGTCGTGGACGCGGTTCTCGACCGGGACCGCGACGTCGTCGAAGAACACTTCGTTGACCTCGCGGCCGCCGTCCATGAGCGCCAGCGGGCGCACCGTGATGCCCGGCGTCTTCATGTCGATCAGCAGGAACGAGATGCCATCCTGCTTGCGCTCTGCGCCGCGATCGCTCCGCACCAGGCAGAAAATCCAGTCGGCGAAGTGGGCGAGCGTCGTCCACGTCTTCTGGCCGTTGACGATATAGTGCTCGCCGCGGCGCTCGGCGCGCGTCGACAGCGACGCGAGGTCCGATCCGGAACCGGGCTCGGAATAGCCCTGGCACCAGAAATCCTCGCCGCGATAGATGCGCGGCAGGAAACGCTGCTTCTGCGCGTCGGTGCCGAACTTGAGCAGTACCGGCGCGCACATCATCAGCCCGAAAGGGACCAGCGGCGGCGCGCCCGCGTAGCCGCACGCCTCCTCGAAAATGTAGCGCCGAACCGCGCTCCAGCCGGTGCCGCCCCATTCGCTCGGCCACGCCGGCGCGATCCAGCCCTTGTCGGCGAGGATGCGATGCCAGCGCAGCAGGTCGTCGCGGGTCAGGCGGCGGTAGTGCGTCACCTTACCGCGCAGATCCGCGGGCAGATGCTCGCGCAGCCATGCGCTGACTTGGTCGCGGAACGCCAGATCGTCGGCGGAATAGTCGAGGTCCATGTGTCAAAGTCCAGGTGGTTCGGATGTTAACTTACAATGTACGGATCATGACCATCCCCGCCCCCGATCCCGCGCTGATCGAAAAGGTCGCGCTTGCCAACCGCATCCTCTACGACCAGGGCGTGGTCGACGGCTTCGGCCACGTCAGCGCGCGCCACGACAAGTCGCCGGCGCATTTCCTGCTGGCGCGCAACATGGCGCCGGCGCTGGTGCGCCGCGACGACATCCTCACCTTCGATCTCGACGGCCGCGCCATCGACGCCGACGGCAAGCGCGTTTACCTCGAGCGCTTCATCCACTCCGAGATGTATCGCGCGCGTCCCGACGTGCATGCCGTCGTGCACAGCCATTCGCCGAGCGTGATCCCCTTCGGGGTGACGAATCAGCCGCTGCGGCCGGTGTTCCACATGAGCGGATTCCTCGGCGAGGGGACCTCGCTGTTCGACATCCGCGATACGGCGGGGGACACCGACATGCTGATCAGCAGCGGCGCGCTCGGCGCCGCGCTTGCCGCGTCGCTGGGTGCGGGATCGACGGTGCTCATGCGTGGGCACGGCTCGACGGTGGTGGGCGAGTCGGTCGAGCTGGCGGTGTATCGCGCTATCTACGCCGAGGTGAACGCCAAGCTGCAGATGCAGTCGATGGCGCTGGGTGAGGTGATGTACCTTAGCGAGCGCGAAGCGGCGATGGCCGCGGCGACCAACCAGACGCAGCTGGCGCGCGTGTGGGAGCTGTGGACCAAGCGGATCGGGTCGATCGACTAGGCGCTGTCATTCCGAGCGCAGCGAGGAATCTGCTCTTGGGCGCAGGACACGCGAGCGACAGCAGATTCCTCGTCGCTGCACTCCTCGGAATGACAGTCGTTGGATTCTCGTCGCTGCGCTCCTCGAAAATGACAGGCGCGCGTTACTTCGCGGGTTTCGGGTAGTACTTGAAGAGGTCCTCCTGCTGCGCCTTCGACAGCGGCGCCGCCAGGAATTTGAGGCTGACCGCATCGGCCATCGCATCATCGAGGCCCGAAAGGCGGTCGAGGCGCAGGTTCTCCTTCGGGTAGAACTGGTCGCGAACGTCCTTGGCCAGCGCCTCCGAAATGCCGACCCATTCCGCGTACGCCTTGATCGCGGCGGGATCGGAATACATCCAGTCGAGGGTTTCGCGGTACGCCTGCAGGTAGCGGTCGACCAGATCGCGCCGCTGCTCCACCGTCTGGACGTTGGCGATCATCAGCCGCACCGTCTGGTTGCGGAACGCCGGCACGTCGCTCTCGCGGGCGATGATGCGGATCTTCCCCTGCTGCAGGTCGGCGATGCCGAAGGGCGGCGACGACCAGCCGATGTCGACCTGCCCCGTCATCGTTTGCGTGAAGGTCGACGCTGGGCTGCCGGTCGCCACGGGCTTGGCCTGAACGTTGAATTCCCGCATGAACGCAAGCACGGCGAGGTTGGTCGAGGAGCCAGTGGTCGAATACGCGATGGTCCTTCCCGTCGCGTCCTTGATGCTCTTGATAGGCGAGGCGGCGGGGACGTACCAGAATAAATCGTCGGCGCCGGTCATCGAATTGGCGATGGCGCGAACCGGTGCGCCCTTCGAAAACGCGCCGAGCACGCCCGCGGTGCCGACGCCGACGCCCAGATCGACGCTGCCCGAGATCACGGCCTGCAGCGTCTCGCCGGCGCCCTGCGTGTAGAGCAGTTCGAGCGTGAGACCGCGCTTCTTGAAGAAGCCGGCTTTCTGCCCCAGCTCCGGAGCAGCGTTCTCCCAGTTGCCGCGCTGGCCGATCGCGAGCTTCAAGGTGTCGTCGGCGAGCGCGTGCTGCCAGGCGAATACCGCCCACAA
>JBDTZQ010000159.1:0-6560 GCA_040005035.1 Betaproteobacteria bacterium
GTCATAGTGCGAATAACAGTCCTTGTAAAACCAAGTAACGATCGCCGCCGGCGACGACCGGCTCTTCAATCCACAGGAGGTGCAACATGAAATTCAGTGAATCGAAATTGCCTGGCATGCGTCGCACGTTGCTGCGTGGAGCGCTGGCGGGACTCTATGCCTCGGCGCTGGTCGCCACCGGTCTGGTGTCGCAGGGCGCCAACGCGCAGCCGAAGGGCGCTCCGGTCACGATCAACATCGTCGACGTCGCGGGAAACCTCGCGTTGACGCAGGACGCGATCGAGCTTTTCCAGAAGAAGCATCCCGAGCTGATCGCCAAGATCAATTTCACCAAGGCTCCGGCGCCCGAGCTGCCCGGCAAGCTGAAGGCGATGCAAGGCGCTGGACGCAGCGATATCGACCTGGTCCTGACCGGCACCGACTTTCTCGCGGCCGGCATCGAGCAGGGCGTTCTGATGAAAGTCCTGTCTGACAATGCCGCCAAGTTCCCGAATCTCACCGCGAACTATCAGCCTGCTGCGGCGAAGATGCAGGAGCTCGCGCAGGACTACGGGGTGGCGGTCGTGTTCATGCCCGCCGGTCCGCTGATGGAGTACAACCCCGACAAGGTCAAACAGGTGCCGACCACGCCGGCGGAATTGCTGGCATGGTGCAAGGCCAACCCGAACAAGCTGATCTACGCGCGGCCCGCAAACTCAGGACCCGGGCGCACGTTCATCATGGGCCTGCCGTACATCCTCGGAGACTCCAATCCCAAGGATCCGGTGAAGGGGTGGGACAAGACATGGGCGTATCTGAAGGAGCTCAACAGTTGCATCGAATATTATCCGACAGGCACCGGCGCGGTCATGAAGGAACTCGGCGAAGGCTCGCGCGACATGACGCTCACGATGACCGGCTGGGACATCAATCCGCGCGTGCTGGGCATCGTCCCGAAGTCGTACAAGGTTCAGCCGTTCAAGGGCATGACCTGGATCAATGACGCGCACTACATGACGATCCCGAAGGGCGTGCCCGCCGAGAAGGTGGCGGTCGTGCTGGAGTTGATGGCGTTCCTCCTGACGCCGGAAGCGCAGGCATACACGTGGGACAAGGGCTATTTCTACCCGGGGCCTGCGGTCAAGAATGTGCCGCTGTCGATGGCGCCGAAGGAAAGCCAGGACGCGATCAAGGAGTTCGGTCGCCCGGAATACGACAAGTGGCTCACCGAGTTTCCGCATACGCAGTCGCTGCCGCCGTCGGCGCAGGTCGAGGCGTTCAAGATCTGGGACAGCCAAGTCGGGGCGTCGAAGACCAAGTGACGCGTCCGGAAACGGATGCGTCATCCCGAGGAGCGCCGCGACGAGGGATCTGGTGTGGATAGCAAAACAGCAGATTCCTCGCCCGCGTGCGCCGGGTCGGAATGACAATTTGAAGGAGGAGCGGTGAGAACAAAAACGATTTGGGCGCGAGCCCATGGACCCGTCGTGTCGCGGGCCGGCCGGGTCGGGCGCGCGCTGCGATCGTGCATCGGCGTCCTGGCGATCGGGTCAGCGGCGTCGGGCCCCATGGCGCAGCTTCCCACGCCAGCGCTTCCGAAATCGCCGGTCACGATCAATGTCGTCGACGTTGCAGGCGATCTTGCGTTGACGCAGGGTGCGATCGAGGCGTACCAGGCAAAGCACCCCGAGCTCGTGTCGAAGGTGACATTCAGCAAGGCGCCTGCGCCGGAGCTGGCGGGCAAGCTCAAGGCGATGCAGGCGGCCGGACGAACCGACATCGAACTGGTGCTGACCGGCGTCGGCGCGTTGTCGGCGGGCGTCGACCAGGGGTTGTGGGTAAAGATATTGCCCGACTACTCGGCGAAGTTTCCGAACGTGCTCGACAACTACCTGCCGGCGGCGCGCAAGATGAACGATCTGGCGCAGAACCAGGCGCTGGTGGTGACGTTCATGCCCGCCGGGCCGCTGCTCGAGTACAACCCGGCCAAAGTGAAGCAGGTGCCGACCACGCCGCAGGAGTTGCTGGCGTGGTGCAAGGCGAATCCCAACCGCTTCGCCTACGCGCGCCCGGCTAACTCGGGCCCCGGATTCACCTTCATCATGGGACTACCGTACCTGCTCGGCGACAAGGATCCGCGCGATCCGGTCAAGGGCTGGGACAAGACGTGGGCGTTCCTCAAGGAGCTAGACGGCTGCATCGAGTACTACACCACCGGAACCGCGGCGGTCATGAAGGAGCTGGGCGAGGGCTCGCGCGACATGACCGTCACCGTAACCGGATGGGACATCAACCCGCGCGTGCTTGGCATCGTCCCCAAGGACTACAAAGTCACGCCGTTCAAGAACATGACGTGGGTCAACGACGCGCATTACATGGCGGTGCCGAAGGGGCTGTCTCCGGAGAAGCTCGCGGCGGTTCTCGATCTCATGGCGTACCTGCTCACGCCCGAAGCTCAGGCGCTGACCTACGACAAGGGCTATTTCTATCCGGGACCGTCGGTGAAGAACGTGCCGTTGTCGATGGCGCCGAAGGAGAGTCAGGACGCGATCAAGGAATTCGGACGCGCCGAGTACGAAGGCTGGCTGGCGCAGTATCCGCACGTGCCGACGCTGGACTCGAAGGCCGTCGTCGAGGCGTATCGCCGCTGGGACGCGGAGGTCGGCGCGCAGAAGACGAAGTGAAACATATGACGCGGAGTCGATTTCACGCATGAAGCACGATTTCAGCGAGCTCAGGCTCGACCGGGTCACGCGCCGCTTCGCCGGCGCCGGGGGCAAGGCATTCAACGCGCTCGATGAGCTCACGCTCACGATCAAGCGCGGCGAGTTCATCTGCTTGTTGGGGCCCTCGGGCTGCGGCAAGTCGACCGCACTCAATTGCATCGCGGGACTGATGCAGCTCTCCGGCGGCAGCATCTGGCTCGACGACATGCGCATCGACACGCTTCCGCCCGAGAAGCGCGGCTTCGGCATGGTGTTCCAGAATTACGCGCTGTTCCCGCACATGAGCGTTGCCAGGAACATCGACTTCGGCCTTCGCATGCGCGGCATGTCGGCCTCGGACATCGCGCCGCGCGTGGCGAGGGCGGTCAAGCTCGTGCAGCTCGCCGGCCAGGAGCACAAGCTGCCTGGCCAGCTCTCCGGCGGACAGCAGCAACGCGTCGCCATCGCGCGTGCCATCGTCATCGAGCCGCCGCTGATCCTGATGGACGAGCCCCTGTCCAATCTCGACGCCAAGCTGCGCATCGAGACGCGCGCCGAGATCAGGCGCATCCATCGTGAGCTCGGACGCGCCACCATCTACGTGACGCACGATCAGGACGAGGCATTGTCTTTAGCCGATCGCATCGTGGTGATGAAGGACGGCGTAGTCCAGCAGATCGCCGCACCGCCGGACGTGTATTCGCAGCCAGCGAATCTGCACGTCGCACGCTTCATGGGCTATCGCAACGTCTTGCCGCTCGACATCGAGCGCGAGGAGGGCGAGCGCGTCATGCTGAGCGGCCCGGACTTCGCGTTGACCGGCGTGCGCAAGCAGCCGTTGGCGGCCGGGCGCACCGCGGGCCGCGCGGCGGTCGCGATCCGCCCCGAGGAAATTCTGATGGGTGAGGCGCCGGGAGGCATCAACACCATCGTTGCGCGCGTCGACAACGTCGAATACGCCGGCCGGGATTCGCTGCTCGACGTGGTGACGCCGTCCGGGACGGTGCTACACGTGCGCGCCACTGGCATGCATGCGCTCGGCGACACGGTCAGGGTGCACGTGCCTGTCGAGCGCGCGCTGGTTTATCCGGGCGAGTAGGCGATGACGACGGCCTCCGCGCTCGCGGTCCGCGCGCCATTCGATCGCACGCTGCTGCTGGTCGTGCCGGCGGCGGCGTTCATGCTGATGCTGTTCGTCTATCCGTTCCTCTATGGCCTGGCGCTGTCCTTCGATCCCAAGGAAGGCGGAGCGCTCGGCAACTACCATCACTTCTTCACCACTGACAATCTCTGGCCGACGATCTGGACGACGCTCAAGCTGGCGATGCCGGCGACGCTGATCAACGTCGGGCTGGCGCTGCCCATCGCCTACAAGATGCGCGTCAAGTCGCGCTACCAGCGCTGGGTGACGACGATCCTGGTGGTGCCGATCACGCTGGGCACGGTGCTGATCGCCGAGGGCATGCTGACGTACTTCGGCCCCAAGGGCTGGCTCTCGCAGTTCCTGCAGTTCTTCCACCTGTACGAAGGGCCGATCCGCCTGACCCACAACTACTGGGGCGTGCTGATCTCGCTGGTGATCTCCGGGTTCCCCTTCGCGTTCCTGCTCATCCTCTCGTACATTACCGGCATCGACCCGGTGCTGGCGCGCGCCGCGTCGACGCTGGGCGCCGACCCGAAGTCGCAGTTCCGCCACATCTACCTGCCGCTGCTGGCGCCGGGCCTGGCGATGTGCTTCTGCCTCGCCTTCGTGCAGGCGTTCTCGGTGTTTCCCTCCGCTGTCCTGCTCGGCTCGCCGGCGGGTCCGACGCGCGTGATATCGATCGCGGCGTACGAGGCGGCCTTCGAGCAGTACGACTATTCGCTTGCCTCGGCGATCGCGATGATCATGGGCTTCGTGCAACTGATCATCGTTGCCGCGGTATTGAGCCTGCGCAACCTGTTCTATCGCGGTCCGGTCAGCGGAGGCAAGGGATGACAACAAGCCCCGCGACCAGCGTATGGTTCGACCGCGTCTGGCGTGGCCTGTTGCTGGGCACGATGACGCTGTTCCTGGTCAACGTCGCGCTGATGATCGCCGCCGTGGTGACGAGCTCTTTTGCGAAGCGCTGGCTGGGAACGTGGCTGCCCGAAGGCTGGACGACGACGTGGTACACCGCGGCGTGGAAGGAATTCCAGCTCGGCTCGGTGCTCGTCGTCACCGTCGAGGTCGTCTTCGCGGTCGTGTTCCTCGCGCTCGTCATCGGCGTGCCGGCCGCCTACACGCTGGCGCGCCGCAACTTCGTCGGCAAGCGGTTGCTAATGCTGCTGTTCCTGCTGCCGCTGATGGTGCCGCCGATCACCTACGGCATTCCGCTCGCCACCGTGCTCTACAAGGCGCAGCTCGCGGGGACGATTTACGGCGTCATACTTGCCAACCTCATCCCGGCGGCGCCGTTCGTCATCCTGGTGATGACCCCGTTCATCGAGCAGATCGATCCCAATCTCGAATCGGCGGCGCGCGTGTTCGGCGCCGGCACCGGACGCATGTTCTGGTACATCCTCGTGCCGCTGCTTGGGCCGGGCATTCTCGCGGCGTCGCTGCTGGTGCTGGTGCGAACCATCGCGCTGTTCGAGCTCACCTTCCTCACCGCCGGCCCCGACTCGCAGACGCTGGTCGTCGCGCTCTACTACGCGGTGTTCGCCGCGGGCGTACGCGCGCCGCAGTCGGTCGACGCTATGGCGATGGTGTACATGCTGGTGACGCTGACGTGGCTGCTTATCGCGCTGCGCTTCGTCAATCCGACGCAGCTCGTGTCGCGGGTGAAAGAGCACCCGCAACCGGCGGCGTAGAGCTGGCTGATGAGCGCATGATTAGGCGCCGCTTGACCCGCGGCGATCGGAATCGATGAGCCAGCTCTCGCTGGACACGCTCGCCGGGCTTTCTGCGCCGATCGTGCGTCCCGGATACGATCCGCGTGCGATCGGCGTGGGTATCGTTCACCTCGGCATAGGCGCGTTCTATCGCGCGCAAAGTGCCGAATACACCGACGACGCGATTGCCCGGAACGGCGGCGATTGGGGCATTTGCGGTGTCAGCCTGCGCTCCGCCGACGTTCGTGACCGATTGGCGCCGCAGGATGGCCTCTACACCGCCGTCGAGAAGAGCCCGCTCGGAATCCGCCGGCGCATCATCGGCAGCGTACGTGAGGTTCTGTACCTGGGCGACGAGCGCGCGCGCGTGCAGGCACGCCTGGCATCGGCGCAAACGTCGATTGTCTCGCTGACGATCACTGAGAAGGGCTATTGCCACGACCCGGCGACCGGGCGGCTCAATTTCGCGCATCCCGATATCGTCCATGACCTCGCAACGCCGCAGGCGCCGATCAGCGCGGTCGGGCTGCTCGTCGCAGCGCTCGAGGCCCGTCAGCGATCGCACGGCAAGCCCATGACCGTGCTTTGCTGCGACAACCTCCCGCACAACGGCGCGCTGGTGCGGGGGCTCGTGCTGGCCTTTGGGCAGGCACGCGACGGCGCGCTGGCGGCGTGGATCGCGCGCAACGCTACGTTTCCGTCGACGATGGTCGATCGCATCGTCCCGGCGACCACCGACGCCGACATCGCCGACAACGACGCCGCTCTGGGCCTGCACGATGCGGCGCCGGTGATGCACGAACCGTTCAAGCAATGGGCGATCGAGGACGATTTCGCCGCCGGCCGGCCAGCGTGGGAGCGCGTCGGCGCGCAGCTCGTCACCGACGTCGAGCCTTTCGAGGCGATGAAACTGCGGCTGCTCAATGCCAGCCACTCGGCGTTCGCGTACCTGGGCTTTCTGGCGGGTCATGAGTACATCTACCAGGTCGCCGCGCAGGAACCTTTCGCGCACTACATGCGCGC
>JBDTZQ010000039.1:0-21932 GCA_040005035.1 Betaproteobacteria bacterium
GAAACCGGGCGCGCCGGCCGCGACGGCGCACCCGCGGATGCGTGGATGGCCTACGGCCTCGCCGACGTCGTGCAGCAGCGCCGGCTCATCGACCTGTCCGACGCGGGCGAGGACTACAAGCGTGTGTCCGCCGCCAAGCTCGACGCCCTCCTCGGTCTCTGCGAGACGGCCGGATGCCGGCGCGTGCGCCTGCTCGCCTATTTCGGCGAGGCGAGCGAGCCCTGCGGCAACTGCGACACGTGCCTCGATCCGCCGCAGACCTACGATGCCACGGACGAGGCGCGCAAGGCGCTCTCCGCGGTCTATCGCACCGGCCAGCGCTTCGGTGCGCTGCACGTGATCGACGTGCTGCGCGGCAAGGACGGCGAGCGCGTGCAGCGCTGGGACCACGACAAGCTGTCGGTGTTCGGCGTCGGCGCCGACGTTGACGAGGCGACGTGGCGCAATATTTTCCGCCAGCTGGTCAGCCTTGGGCTGCTGCGCGTCGACCACGAGGCGCACGGCGCGCTCAAACTCACCGACGCGGCGCGGCCGGTGCTCAAGGCGGAGCGCGACGTGTGGCTGCGCCGCGTGACGCGCAGCGAGCGCACGCGACGGCGCAAGAGCGGCGGCGGCGACGCGTCACTCGATGCCGGCGGTAACGCGCTGCTCGATCGGCTCAAGGCGTGGCGACTCGACGAATCGCGCGCGCAGGCCGTGCCCGCGTACGTGATCCTGCACGACAAGACACTGGTCGACATCGCCAGGTCGCGGCCACGCACGCTCGATGCGCTGGGTGCGATCGCCGGCATCGGCGCGCGCAAGCTCGAGCGCTACGGCGACGCGTTGATCGGCGTCGTCGCGGTCAGGTGAAACTCCTGCGCGAGCAGCTCGTACGAGCGGCGCCGCGCCGCGGGATCGAAGGTCCAGGTGTTGATGACCAGCTCGTCGAGATCCAGGCGCTGCGCCTCGGCGGTGAGGCGCGTTGCGACCTCGTCGGCGGTGCCCGCGAACGCGCGGCGGCGCAGCGCGTCGATTCGCCCGAGGTCCTCCGACGTGTACGCATACGCCGCCGCTTCTTCAGGCGACACCAGCGGATTGCGGATTCCCTTCTCGAAGCCGACCCGCCAGAGCTCGCGCGACTTGAGCAGCCGTCTGGCTTCCGCCTCGGTGTCGGCGGCGAGCGCCCAGATGCAAACCGTGGCGATCGGACGCGGATAGCGCTCGCTCGGACGATAGTTCTCGCGGTAGAGCGCCAGCGCCTGCTCGACGCCCTTGCCATCGGTGAAGAAATACGCGTACGCGTAAGGCAGTCCCAGATGCGCCGCGAGCTGCGCGCCGTAGTCCGAGCTGCCGAGGATCCAGAGTTCGGGCGTCGTCGTGCCGCGTGGATGCGCGATGATCTTGGCGAACGGATGCTCGGGCTCGAGCGGCGTGCCGGCGAGCCAGTGCGCGAGATCGATCACCTGCCGCGGAAAGAATTCGGCGGCGCGATCGGCGTCTGGATTCAACGCCAGCGCGGTCAGCCGGTCGGAGCCGGGGGCGCGGCCCACGCCCAGGTCGATGCGCCCCGGCGCGAGCGCCTCGAGCACGCGGAACTGCTCGGCGACCTTGAGCGCCGAATAGTGCGGCAGCATCACGCCGGCGCTGCCGATACGTATGCGCGAGGTGGTCGCCGCGATCGCGGCCATCAGCACCTCGGGCGCTGTGCCGACGATGCTGCCGCTGTTGTGATGCTCGGAGACCCAGTAGCGGTGATAACCCAGCGTGTCGCACAGGCGCGAGAGCGCCAGCGATTCGCCGATGGCGTCGCTTTCGGGGCGGCCCTTGGACACGGTCGATTGATCGAGTACGGAGAGCTTCATGGAATTTCTGGACCGGCGCTGGAGTGCACCACGCTTCCACCACTTTTCAGGCCGTCATTGTAGGTCCTAACAGTTTGGTGAAGGCTCCGCGGCGCTGCAAAATTGTCGTTCCGAGCAACGCGAGGAATCTGCTGTGGCATCTCGCACCGCGCCCTATGGCGGCACACGCTAGAATGTCGGCGCGCGAAGCGATCCCTCCTGACTTTCGCCTACGCGCACTCCTCTGGAGGACTCCCTTGCCCGCCCCCGTGCCACCACGTCTCACCGGTATTTTCCCAATCGCGCCCACCCCGTTCCACGACGGCGGTGAGCTCGACCTCGACGGCCAGCGCCGCGTGATCGACTGCATGGTCGACCAGGGTGTCGACGGCATCTGCATCCTCGCCAACTATTCCGAGCAGTTCCTGCTCTCCGACGCGGAGCGCACGACCCTGCTCGAGCTGTGCACGTCGCACACCGCCGGTCGCGTGCCGCTAATCGTCACCTGCAGTCACTTCAGCACGCAAATCGCGGCGGCGCGCGGCGAGCAGGCGGCGGACGCGGGCGCCGCCATGCTGATGATGATGCCGCCGTATCACGGCGCGAGCCTCCGCGCCGACGAGAAGGGCATGATCGAGCATTTCGCGCGCGTCGCCGACGCGGCGGCGCTGCCGATCATGATCCAGGACGCGCCGCTGTCGGGCGTGACGCTGTCGGTGCCATTTCTGGTTCGCCTCGCGCGTGAAGTGCCGCTGGCGTGCTACTTCAAGGTCGAGGTCGCCGGCGCGGCCACCAAGTTGCGTGGCCTCCTCAGCGCCGGCGGCGACGCCATCGTCGGCCCCTTCGACGGCGAGGAATCGATCACGCTCATGGCCGACCTCGACGCCGGCGCGACGGGCACGATGCCCAGCGCGCTGCTTCCCGACCTCATCCGACCGGTGGTGATACAGCACCGCGACGGCAAGCACGCCGAGGCCGCGCGCACGTACAACCGCATCCTGCCGCTGATCAACTACGAGAACCGGCAGTGCGGGCTGCGCGCCTGCAAGACGGTAATGAAGGAAGGTGGCGTCATCAAGAGCGATGCGGTGCGCCACCCTCTGGAGCAGCTGCATCCCGACACACGCGCCGGCCTGCTCGAGCTCGCCCGCGAGGTGAATCCACTGGCGTTGCGCTGGGGCAAGTGAGCTGTCACGCCCCGCAGCGCGAGGAATCTGCTTTCCTAGGACCGGAACAGCAGATTCCTTGTCACGTTGCTCCCCGGAATGACAAGAAGAGTGTCAACGCGCGCTCGTCGACGGCACCATGATGCGCACCGGCGGCTTCACGACGGAAGGCTTGGGCGGCAGGTAGAGCGCGTAGAACTGCTGTACCAGCTTCACGAATTCCTGCGTCTCGGGATAAGGCGGAATGCGCCGCTCGTAGCGCTCAACCGCCTGCTCACCGGCGTTGTACGCGGCGAGGGCGAGCGAGACGTCGCCGCCGAACATCGACAGCAGGTCGCGAAGGTAACGCGCGCCGATGCCTACGTTGATGCGCGGGTCGAGAAGCTTCTGCTCGACGCTGCGCTTGGCGTCGGCGGCGACGCCGTAGCGCATCGCGGTCTGCGGGATCACCTGCATGAGACCGAGCGCGCCCTTGTTCGACACGGCGTCGGCGATGAACGCCGATTCCACCGCGACGATCGCCTTGATCAGCGCCGGATCGACGCCCTGTGCCTTGGCATGCTGCGCGATCAGCTTGTCGTAGCCTGCAACGCGCGGATCGGTGAGCAGCCGCTGGACGTGCGGCGTTCGCTTCCACAAATCGAGATCGGCGTCCCCGTACGGCGCCGGTACTCCTTCCGCGAGATCCGCGGTGCTCGGACCCTTGTAGAGCAGCTGATAGCGCTCGTCGAGCTTCTCGGTGGCGACGTGGGTCTGTCCCTGCTCGTCGACGTAGCCCCAGATCGCGGCGCCCGCATTCGCCGCGACGAGGCACGCGAGCGACGCAACGACGATGCGATGGTGAAGCGTCAGTGGCTGCGATGGAACCAAAGCAGCGAGAGCAGCATCGCGCCCAGCAAGAGCGCGGTCGCCACGGCGGCGAACAGGAAGCTGATCTCGGTGTCCTTCTTCTCGAGGACGAGCTTGGCGGTCAATCCCTGATAGACCTTGCGCAGGTCCGCCGCGCTGCCCGCGTAGAAGTACTCGCCCTTGGTGATGTCGGCGACCGCCTTGAGCGTTTCCTCGTCAAGGCGCACGAATGCCGACCATCCTTCGAAGCCGATGGAACCACCCTCGGCCGTGCCGAAGCCAACCGTGAACACGCGCACGCCGTGGTCAGCGGCCATGCGCGCGGCGTCGAGCGGATCAGGTCCCGTGGTGCGCCGACCATCGCTCAACAGGATGATCACGCCGGAACCGTACGATCCAGGCTCGACGGGCTTGAATTCCTTCTTCGCGGGCTTGGGCTTGTTGTCGAGGCTGCTGCCCTGCTGGTTCGAGCGCGACCATGCACCCTTGAAGAGCAGCGACTCGAGGTCGATGCCTTCATCCGGAAACAGCGTCTGCAGCGCGACGTACAGCGCGCTGCCCGTCGCGGTGCCGCGCTGCAGCTGGAAGCGGTCGATCGCGGCGAGCAGGTCCTCGCGGTTGCGCGTCGGCGGCTGCACCAGCGACGCGGTCGCGCCGAACGCGACGATGCCGATGCGCACGTCCGGCGGATGATCCTCGACGAAGGTCTTCGCCGCCGCCTGCGCCGCGGTGATGCGGTTGGGATCGACGTCCTTCGCTCCCATGCTGAGCGACACGTCCATCGCCATGACGATCGTCTGCTGTTGCGACGGCAGCGTGATGACCGCGTTGGGGCCGGCCATGGCGACGATCAGCGCGATGACCGCGAGCAGGAAAAGCAGAGGCGGAACGTGACGACGAATGCGTTGCGCCGGTCCGATCGCTTCCCTGACCACGCCAAGGCTCGCCAGGCGAAGCGCGGCCTTCTTGCGCCGGCGAAGCAGCGCGACGTACGCCCACACCAGCGCCGGAATCGCGAGGAGCATCCACAAGAGCTGCGGCCACATGAATTTCATTGCCTAATATTAACTCCAGTCGCGGCGGCGCGCCCGCTTTAGCCGTGTCCGGCCGAACGCGGCACTTCCCCGGGGCTCGATGCCGAGTGCATCCGGTGACCGGGCGAGCCCGTATATGCCGGAACACCCGCAGGCAATCGTGTCCCGGGTCATCTCTTCAGGAACACACCATGAAATCGAAATTCGCGATGCTGGGTTGGGCGCTGGCACTATCCGCGTCGGCGGTAGCCGCCTCGGCGCAAGTGATGGTCGGCGGCGCGCCGATGTATGCGAGCAAGGACATCATCGACAACGCAGTCAACTCCAAGGATCACACCACGCTGGTGGCTGCGGTCAAGGCCGCAGGACTCGTTCAGACACTGAAGGGACCCGGGCCGTTCACCGTGTTCGCACCGACCAACGACGCCTTCGCCGCACTGCCCGCGGGCACCGTCGATACGCTGCTCAAGCCCGAGAACAAGGCGGCGCTCACCAAAGTACTGACCTTCCACGTGGTGCCGGGCAAGCACACGGCCGCCTCGCTGAAAAAGCAGGTCGCGGATGGCGGCGGCAAGACGACGCTGAAGACGATCGAAGGCGAGGCGCTGACCGTGACCTCGCTCGGCGATACGCTGATGGTCACCGATCAGAAGGGAAATACCGCCAAGATCACGATCACCGACGTGCTGCAATCGAACGGCGTGATCCTGGTCGTCGACAAGGTGCTGCTGCCCGCGTAGGCGCGCGATGTCCGTCGGTCGGGAGCGCGAAGGCTGCGATAGCGCCCGATCGATTTCAACCGCTGCCGGCCTGGGGTCGGCAGTGGCTTTTTTTTCGCTCCTACTGCAAGTGCCAGACGATGTTGCCGACGTCATCGGCCACCAGCAGCGCGCCTTTCCTGTCGATCGCGACCCCGACCGGACGACCGAATGCGTCGCCTTCGGGCGAGAGAAAACCGGTGAGCACGTCGAGCGCCTCTCCCGACGGCATGCCGTTGACGAACGGCACGAAGATCACCTTGTAGCCGCTGTGCGGCTTGCGGTTCCACGAGCCGTGCTGCCCTACGAACATGCCGTGACGAAACGGCGCCGGCAGCGCGGTGTCGCCCGCCCACGCCAGGCCCAGCGACGCGGTGTGCGGACCCAGCGCGTAATCGGGAACGATCGCCTTCGCCACCAAGTCGGGCCTTTGTGGCTGAACCCGCGTGTCGACATGCGCGCCGTAGTAGCTGTACGGCCAACCGTAGAAGCCGCCATCCTTCACCGACGTCATGTAGTCGGGGACGAGGTCGCTGCCCAACTCGTCGCGCTCGTTCACCGACGTCCAGAGCACGCCGCGGTCGCCGTCCCACGCCATGCCGACGGGATTGCGCAGGCCCGACGCAAACACGCGGTGCGCGCCGGTGGCGCGATCGATCTCCCAGATCGCCGCGCGCCCGTCTTCCTTGTCGATGCCGTTCTCGCCGACGTTGCTGTTCGATCCGACCGAGGCGTAGAGCTTCGCCCCGTCGGCGCCGGCAACGAGGTTCTTCGTCCAGTGGTGGTTGATCGGCCCGCCCGGCAGGTCGGCCACCGTGACCGGCGCCGCGGTGATGCGCGTCTGCCCGGGCGCATAGGGAAACTTCACGACCGCGTCGCTTTCCGCGACGAAGAGCTCGTTGCCGACGAGCACCATGCCGAAGGGCGAGTTGAGTCCCTCGATGAAAACACTGCGCGTCTCGGCGACGCCGTCGCCGTCGGTGTCGCGCAGCAGCGTGATGCGGTTAGCACTCGGCGTGCCCGCTCCTGCGCGCCCCATGACTGCGCGCATGATCATGGCCTTGAGCCCCTTGCCGTCCTCGGGCTTCGGCGGCGCGTTGGTCTCGGCGACCAATACATCGCCGTTGGGCAGGACGTAGAGCCAGCGAGGATGGTCGAGGTTCTGCGCGAAGCGCACCACCCGCGTTCCCGCCGGCGACTGTGGCGCTGCACCGGCGGGCCACCCTTTCGCCGGGGCAATGTTCACGGTCGGCAGGGGGGACGACTGCGGCGGCGGAAGCGCGGGATCCGGGCCCATGCCGGCGCGCACCGGCAGCGCGGCTTCGTGGCCGCACGCGCAAAGCGCCGCCGTCAGGCATGCGGGAAGTATCAGCCCTCGGAAATTCATGTCGCTCCATCGAACGAGTAGGCGCGCCAAGCGGCGCGCCACGCCGATTCGATTGCAACACGCGTGCCATCGTCTCGGATGTTGTTTCGCCGGGCGTGGGCACCCGCCCGGCGGCACGCCTCGCATCGACCGCGGCGCCATTCTTACAATTCGGGTAATTCTTGCGCGAAAGCGCGGGCGCACCGCATACTTTGCAGCTTGCCCGTGACGCCGCCTTTTTTCGCGCAGCGCGCTCCAACATCATGACGCACACGCCCGCCTGCACGCACCTCGAGCTCGTCGCCGACGTCACGCCTTCCGCGCGGGGATGCGAGGATTGCCTGGCGATCGGCGCGAGCTGGGTGCACTTGCGCCTTTGCCTCGTGTGCGGACACGTCGGTTGCTGCGACGATTCGCCCAACCGACACGCCACCAAGCACTTTCGCGCAACACGCCACCCGGTCATGCGCTCCTTCGAACCTGGCGAGGCGTGGGGTTATTGCTATGTCGATGATCTGATGTTCGATCCGATGCCGGGTCCGCTCCGATCCTCCGTGCGTGCGGCGCATCGCCGATGATCACGCCCACCGAGCTGCATTCGATCCCCCTTTTCGCGTCGCTACCCGAACGCGAAGCGCAGGCGCTCGCCGGTCGCATGGCCGACGTGCGCCTGGGGACCGGCGAATGGTTGATCCACGAAGGTGAGCAGCCCGCGTTTTTCATGCTTGTCGAAGGGTCTCTCGAGGTGCGCAAGGTCGTCCACGGGACCGATCGGCGCATCAACACCTACAAGCAGGGCGAATACTTCGGTGAGCTGCCGCTCCTGCTCGGCGCGCCCGCGCTCGCCAGCCTGCGCGCGCTCGAGCCGTCGCGCGTCGCGCGTCTCGACGACATCGACTTCGCCGAGCTCTTCTCGGCATGCGAGAGCTTCTCGTCGGAGCTTACGCGCACGATGACGCGGCGCTTCACGCACCTGCGAGAGCTCGCCGCGGAGGCGCCGCCCGCGCGCGCGACCATCGTCGGACACCGCTACGACATCGCCTGCCATCACCTTCGCGATTTCCTAGTGCGCAACCGAATCGTGTTCCGTTGGATCGACCCGACGCGCGCACAGCTGCACGACGATGTACCCGCGCCGCGCGAGGGCGACGCCTATCCGATGATCATCCTGCCCGATGGCGAGCGGCTGGTGACGCCGACGCTGCGCGCGGTGGCCGACAAGCTCGGCCTGCGGACTCGTCCCAGCAAACCGCTCTACGACGTGGCGATCATCGGCGGCGGTCCCGCCGGCCTGGCCGCCGCGGTGTACGGCGCGTCTGAAGGCCTGCGCACGGTGCTCGTCGAGCGAGAGGCGCCCGGTGGACAGGCCGGCACGTCGACTCGCATCGAGAATTACCTCGGATTTCCCAGCGGCGTGTCGGGAGACGACCTTGGCGGCCGTGCGCTCGAACAGGCACAGCGCTTCGGCGCGGAGATTCTGGTCGGCCGCGAAGTCGTCGGGCTCAGCGTCGACGGCGACGAGCGCGTGGTGCACCTGGACGGCGACGACGTCGTGAAGACGCGCTCGGTGGTGCTGGCCAATGGCGTGGCGTGGCGACAGCTCGAGATTCCCAGCGCAGAAGCGCTATTGGGCCGCGGCATCTACTACGGAGCGGCGCGCAGCGAAGCGATCTCGTGCGGCGGGCAGGACGTGTTCCTGGTCGGCGGCGGTAACTCCGCGGGACAAGCCGCGGTGTATTTCTCGGACTACGCGCGCAAGGTGACGCTGCTGGTACGCGGCCGGTCGCTCGACGACAGCATGTCGTACTACCTCATCCAGCAGCTTGCGGCGAAGCACAACGTCGAGGTGCGCACGCGATCGCGCGTCGTTCGCGTCGAGGGCGAGCACCGGCTCGAGGCGGTGGTCGTGGAAAACCGCGAGACCGGCGCGGTCACCACTGAGCCGGCGTCGGCGCTGTTCGTGCTGATCGGCGCCGACGCGCAGACTGACTGGCTCCCTGACGACGTGATCCGCGACGACAAGGGTTACGTCTGCACCGGTCGCGACGTGATGGACCTCGTCGCCGACAAGCAGGGCACGTGGCCGCTCCAGCGCGACCCCTATCTGCTCGAGACCAGCGTGCCGGGCGTGATTGCCGCGGGCGACGTGCGCCACGGCTCGGTCAAGCGGGTCGCCTCGGGCGTGGGCGAAGGCAGCATGGCGATCGCCTTCGTGCACCAGTACCTGGCGCAGGTCGGGACGTCGCGCGACATACTCCCCGCGCGGCGCGCGCCCGAGGCGGAGCGCCGCGCCGAAGCCGCCTCCCCCAGCGCCGACTAGGCGAAGCGGAGGATGACTTCGGCGAAACGCCGCGCCAGCCCCGCGATCGGCGCCTTGTTCGTGCTGCTCTGGAGCACCGGGTTCATCGGCGCGAAGTTCGGCCTGCCCTACGCCGACCCGCTGACTTTCCTGGCGCTGCGCGTGGCCCTGGTCGCGACGCTTCTGCTCGCAGTGTCGTGGCTCACGCAGGCGCCCTGGCCGCGCAGTGCGAAGGCGTGGTGGCATATGGCGATCGCGGGACTGCTCATGCAGTGCGGGTACCTTGGCGGCGTGTTCTGCGCGCTCGCGCATGGACTTTCCGCAGGCGTCGTGGCGCTGATCGTGGGGCTGCAGCCGTTGCTCACCGCCGCGGCCGCCGCGCCGCTGCTCAACGAGCGAACGACGCCGAAGCAGTGGGCGGGACTGGTGCTGGGGCTGGTCGGGGTCGGCCTCGTGCTCTCCCGCAACGTCGGCCCTGCAATGAGCGGCGCCGGCATCGCGCTGGCGCTGACCGCGCTGTTCAGCATCACCGCCGGCACGCTCTACCAGAAGCGCTTCGGCGCGGCGATGGATTTTCGCACCGGCGGCGTCATACAATACGCGGCGAGCGCACTGGTACTGCTGCCGCTGGCCGTGCTGTTCGAGCCCATGCACATCGAATGGAGCCTGCCGTTCGTGTTCGCACTGACGTGGCTGGCGCTGGTGCTGTCGATCGGCGCGATCGGGCTGTTGTACTGGCTGATCCGGCGCGGCCGCGCAACGCAGGTGTCGAGTTTGTTCTATCTGACCCCGCCGGTGACGGCGCTCCTCGCCTACGCGTGCTTCGGCGAGACGCTCACGCCGCTGGCAATCGCCGGCATGGCGATCGCGGTGACCGGCGTGGCGATGGTGAATCGCTGAGGTGGGAGCAACGCGCACAACGACACGCTGCGATCAAGCGGCCGCGGACTTGAGCGCGATGAGGTCGGTAGAGACCGACGACAGCGCGTCGGCGAAGAGAATCGATCCTTCCTGCATGGTGCAATTGATACGCATCGAACGCGCCGCCATCGCCGCGAGCGCCTGGCTCGCCTCCGGCGCAACCTCGCTCACCGCGAGCCGCGGCAGCGCCTCGAGCTTGTCGCGCGCCTTGCTCCACCAGAGGTTCACCGCGCGGCCGCCGTACGCGTAGACGTACACTTGGCGCGCGCGTCCGCACGCCTTGCGCACATCCTTCTCGTCGGGCAGGCCGACGTCGACCCAGAGCTCGATTTCGCCGGTGAGGCTGCGCTGCCAGATATCGGGCTCGTCCTCGGTGCTCAAACCACGGCCGAAGGCGAGCGTGTCGGATGCGTGCAGCGCGAACGCCATCAAACGAACCATCATGCGCTCGTCGGTTTCCGACGGATGCCGCGCCAGCGTCAGCGCGTAGTCGCCGTAGCGGCCGCGGCTGATGTCCGCGACCGACAGCTCAGCCTTGAAGATCGTCGACTTGAGTGCCACGATCAGCGTGCCGCAGCCTGCAGAAGCACTAATGCAACGGCCGTCGCGCCAACCGTAGGTCCTGGAGAAATCTTAGCCCGCCGGATTGGGATAACGCGCCTGCACCGACGCGATCTCGGCGAGCGTCTCGGCATCGAGCTCGAACTGCGCGCCGGCGATGTCTTCCTCGAGCTGCGCCATCGACGTCGCGCCGATGATCGACGCGCCGACGAACCAGCGGCTTTTCACGTAGCCCAGCGCGAGCTGCACCATGGAAACGCCGCGGCGCCGCGCCACCTCGGCGTAGGCGTCGATCGCTTCGACCACCATCGGCTTGCGAAAACGCTGGCCGAGCGTGTCGAACAGCGTGAAGCGCGCGCCCGGCGGCTTGGCGCCGCCCAGGTACTTGCCGCTGAGCATCCCGGCGGCGAGCGGGCTGTACGCGAGCAGCGACATCTTTTCGCGAAAGAGGACTTCGGCGAGATCGTTGTCGACGTTCCTCGACACCAGGCTGTAGCTGTTCTGAATCGTAACCGGCGGACTCACGCCGAGCTCGCGCGCGGCGCGGCAGAACTCGCACACGCCCCAGGATGTCTCGTTGGAGAGCCCGTAGTAACGGATCTTTCCCGCCTTGATCATCGCCGCCATTCCCTCGACCTGCTCGCGGACGTCGGGACCCGGGCGCTCCTTGGCCGGCTCGAATTCGGTCGAGCCGAACATCGGCACGTTGCGCTGCGGCCAATGGATCTGGTAGAGGTCGATGTAGTCGGTCCTGAGACGCACCAGGCTGGTGGCGACCGCTTCGGCGATGGTCTCTCGCGTGACGTCGGTTCGGCCATCGCGGATCCAGTCGCGTCGCCCCGGTCCCGCGATCTTGGTGGCGATCACCAGGTGGTCGCGACGCTGGCGCGCGAGCCAGGTCCCGATGTGCGACTCGGTGCGGCCCTGCGTGGTCGCATTCGGGGGCACCGGGTACATTTCGGCGGTGTCGATGAAGGTGATGCCGTCGCCGACGGCGTGGTCGAGCTGCACGTGCGCCTCGGCCTCGCTGTTCTGCTGGCCCCAGGTCATGCTGCCCAGGCAGACCTCGGAGACCTCGAGCTGGGTGCCGGGCAAGGTGCGGTATTTCATCGGGAGGGAGCGTCTAAACGCGGTGCGGGTTCGAGGGCCGCGTAGATTACCCGAAAAGCGCGGTCGGTGAGCAAACTGCGCCAACCTGCGCGGACCCGCGCGAGCGCACGTCGTGCGTGACGCGCCTGCGCGCCCGTGTGAGAATGGCGTGCAGCGTTATCCATCTTCCCGCTTCGAATCCCGAATGACCTACTGCGTCGGCGTATTGCTGGAAAAGGGCCTCATTTTCGCGTCCGACTCGCGCACCAACGCCGGCGTCGACAATTTCGCGTCGTTTTGCAAGATGACGACATTCGAGCGCGACGGCGACCGCGTCATCGCGCTCCTGAGCTCGGGCAACCTCGCTGGAACGCAGGCGGTCATCACGACATTGCGCCAGCGCGGCGACGATCCGCGCGGCGAGGATACCGATAGGCAGCCCAACATCTGGACCGCGCGCACGATGTTCGACGTCGCGGTGATCGTCTCGGACGCGATGCGCGAAGTCGAGCGCCGCGATTCGGCGTACCTCGAAGCCAACGACCTCGAGTTCAACGCGTCGTTTATCCTCGGTGGCCAGCTCAAGGGCGAGCCGATGCGGCTGTTTCGCGTCTATTCCGAGGGCAACTTCATCGAGGCGGGCGCCGACACCCAGTTCTTCCAGACCGGCGAGGCGAAATACGGCAAGCCGATCATCGACCGCGTGATCCGCCCGTCGACCGACTTGGCGGATGCCGCGAAGTGCGTGCTCGTCTCCTTCGATTCGACCATGCGCAGCAATCTGTCGGTCGGCATGCCGATCGACCTCATCTGCTACGAGCGCGATAGCCTGCGCGTCGCCATGCGCCGGCGCTTCAGCCACAAGGACGCGTATTTCACGTCGCTGTCGGAGGCGTGGAGCGAGGGAACGCGGCAGGTCTTCGCGCAACTCCCGGAACTTCGCTGGTGAGGCGGGCACCTTTCGTGATCGTCACCTGCGAGCATGGCGGCAACCGCATTCCGGCGCCCTACCGTCCCCTGTTTGGCGACGCGCAGGCGGTGCTCGCGACGCACCGCGGCTACGATGCCGGGGCGCTGGCGCTGGCGCGCGCGCTCGCCGCCGCCTTGAGCGCCACGCTCGTCGCCTCGACGATCAGCCGTCTGCTGGTCGACCTCAACCGCTCGGTGGGCAACCGCGGCCTCTACTCCGACTACACGCGGACCCTGCCGCGCGGCGAGCACGCCCGCATCCTCGCGGCGCACTATCTGCCTTATCGGCGTGAGGTCGAGCGGCGCGTGACGCGCGCCATCGCGGCCGGCCGGCGCGTCGTTCACGTGTCGTCGCACAGCTTCACGCCCGTGCTCGACGGCCGGCGGCGCAACGCCGACATCGGGCTGCTCTACGACCCGGCGCGCCCCGGCGAGCGCGCGCTGTGCGCGCGCTGGAGCCGCTCGCTCGCGCCGCGCGTGCAGCCGCTGCGCGTCCGGCGCAATTATCCCTACGAAGGCAAGAACGACGGGTTGACGTCGCACTTAAGGAGGCGCTTCACCGCCACGCAGTACGTCGGCGTGGAGATCGAGATTAATCAGAAGCATGTGCATCGCAATCGCTTTCCTGCCGTGCTCGAACGCGCGGCGATCGGATCGCTGCGCGAGGCCATCGCCGACAGCTCGGTCTCCGCGCGCGCGCTTGCCGCGCGTCACCAATGAGGATCGCCCGTTGAAAATCCGCTTCGGCTACGAGCTGGTCTACCAGTGCCCGCAACCCACGCCCATGATCCTGATGCTCAACGTCCATTATTCGCGCGTGTCGGACATGATCAGCCCGGATCACATTGTCACCACGCCGTCGCTGGCGCAGCGAGGGTATCGAGACTCTTTCGGTAACTGGTGCACGCGCATCGTCGCCCCGACGGGCGAGACGCGCATCACCACCGACGCGATGATCAACGATACCGGGCTTCCTGACGACGTCGCGCTGGATGCCGCGCAGTCGCCGATCGAATATCTCCCCGAGGAAACGCTGGTCTATCTTCTCGGAAGCAGGTATTGCGAGACCGAGGTGCTCATGCCCATGGCATGGAGCATGTTCGGCGGCACCCCGCCAGGTTGGCCGCGCGTCAAGGCGATCTGCGATTTCGTGCACGGGCACATCGATTTCGGATACCAGCACGCGCGTGCCAGCAAGACAGCTGCCGAAGCGTATCGCGAAGGCGTGGGCGTGTGCCGCGACTACGCGCATCTCGCGTTGACGCTGTGCCGATGCATGAATATTCCGGCGCGTTATTGCACCGGCTACATGGGTGACATAGGCGTGCCCATTTCCGACCTGCCGATGGACTTTTCAGGGTGGTTCGAGGCTTTTCTCGGCGGGCGGTGGTACACCTTCGATGCACGCAGCAATTTTCCGCGCATCGGGCGCATCCTCATGGCCCGAGGCCGTGATGCCGCCGACGTCGCCATCACCACCAGCTTCGGGCCCAACACGCTCGCCGGGTTCAAGGTGTGGACCGACGAAGTGAAGTAGTCTGTTCTCCCTCGCGCGGGTGTACGCAACAGCGCGGGCCTGGGAATTATTCCCGACCGGCGACTACAAGCCTGCACTCCGGGCCTGCGAAAAGCACCTTGCCAACGCCCCGAGGGATGCTATCGTAGTGGTGCAGCCAACGCTTCAATGGCCGCGCCCTGGGGGGCCCATTTTTCGACGGAGAATAAAGATGACTACGATGAGACAGTTGCGGATATTCGCTTTGACGATTGCCGGCGCGGCGGTGATTCTTGCGGGCTGCCAGTCGATGCGGCCAATGATGGGTGCGCAGACGGTCGCACTGAGCGGCGCGAACGAGGTGCCTCCGGTGACCACGACCGCGACCGGCAGCGCCACGGTCCTGATCGATGCCGACCGCAGCGTGCGCGTGACCGTGTCGGTCGCAGGCATGACACCCACGGCCTCGCACATCCATGAAGGCGCGGCGGGCGCGAACGGTCCGGTCATCGTGCCGTTCACCAAGACCGGCGACATGACCTTCGCGTCGGCCGACGGCGCCAAGCTCACCGAAGCGCAGTACGCTGCCTACAAGGCGGGCAACCTGTACATCAACGTGCACAGCGCCAAGAATCCCGGCGGGGAAGTCCGCGGCCAGATCAAGGGCTAGAGCACTCACGCGCCTCGCGCGGGCGGCCGTCGCGGATCAGGCCGCCTGCGCGATCGATTGCACGCGCGCGGCGTCGGGCGTACGCACGACGCGCCTGCGCGGCGCCGATGCCGCAGGCTTGCGGCGCTTCGTTTCCGTTTTTGCAAGCCTGGCGGCGCGCGCCGCATACTGCCGGAGAAAACCGAGCACGAGCTTCTCGGCCCGACGCGGCAGGCCGGCGATGTTGTCGTTGATCGCGGTGTGCAGGTGGCCGTGCTCCCACGCGGTGAAAACCAGCGGATTGATGTAGGACTTGCGGCACACCGCGGGCGTGTTGCGCAGATCAGCCGCGACCTGCTTCACCGCCTGCGCGACGCAGCCCTTGATCGCGGTCTGGGTCGCCGGATCGGGGAGCGGCGTCGCGTGCAGGATCGCCGCCGCGCGCAGCGTCGCGCCCCACGTGCGGAAATCCTTCGCGGTGAAATCCGCGCCCATCGCGTCCTTCAGGTACGCGTTGACCTGGTCGGAGTCGACCGGACGCCGCTCGCCGGCGTCGTCGATGTACTGGAAAAGCATCTGTCCCGGAAGCTGGTGGCAATGGCGCACCAGACGCACCAGGCGCGCATCGTCGACAGCGATCTCGTGCGCGGCGCCGCCCTTGCCCCTGAAACGGAGCAAGAGCCTGCCGTCGCGCACGAAATTCACGTGCCGGTTGCGCAGCGTCGTCAGCCCGTAGCTGTCGTTGTCGCGCGCGTACTCGGCGTTTCCGATGCGAACGCGGGTCGCGTCGAGCAGGCTGACCACGACCGCGAGCACTTTGTCACGAGGCAATCCATGATCGGCGAGATCGCGGCGGAGGCGGCGGCGAAGACGGGGCAAGGCCGCCGCAAAGTCGGTCATGCGGGCGAACTTAGCTCCGTCGCGCGCGGCGCGCCATTCGGGGTGATAACGGTATTGCTTGCGCCCGCGCGCGTCGCGACCGGTCGCCTGCAAATGTCCACGCGGATCAGGGCAGATCCACACGTCCTCATACGCCGGCGGGACCGCCAGCCGGTCCAAGCGCTCGCGCTCGGATTCGCTGGCTATCGCGCGCCCGTCCGGCCGCACGTAGGCGAACGCATCGCCGTCGCGCTTGCGGCGAATACCCGGCTCGGCGTCGGTCACGTACTTGAGCCCGGCCGCCTCCGCGGCGTTCTGCGCCTGCGCAGATGCGAGGTCGTCGGGCGAGCGGTCCGCGGAACGCATGCTGATGCGCCGACAGGCGTTCAGGCCGACGCAGCGATCGCGCGCTTGCGCAAGGGCGTTTTCGCCGCGGCCGGCTTGAGGAGCTTCTCCTTGCCCGCGATGAAGCGCAATCCCATCGCCTCCCGTTCCTCCTCGCTGAAATGCTCGCCGAGCTCCTCGAACATCTTCCCTTCCTCTTCCTTGATGTGATGCTCGAGCGCCTCGTGCAGCACCCTGGCGTGCGCCCGCCACATGTCAGTCGAAGCATCCGTGGTGTTGGCGAGCCGCTCCACGACGATGTCGGCGAGGTTGTGCTCGACCATGCCTTCGTTGCCGGCCAGCCGCGAGTCCGGCGAGTTGCGCAATTCCATCAGCGGCGTGTAGACGGCAGCTTCCTCGGAGCGGGAGTGCGCCGTCAGAAACGGCTTGAGCTCGCGAAGCACAGACTTGCGGCGCGTCGCTGAATCGGTTTCGGCAAGCTCCTTGGCAAGCTTGCGGATGGTTTCGTGATCGTCATGCAGCAAGCTGCGCACATCGCTTTCGCCGTACGCGCCGAGTGTCGCCCTGACTTTTTCGAATACGCTCATTGCCCCGCTCCATGGAATGCGAACCGCGTGTTCGCCGGCAGGAATCATCGCTGCCCCGCGGTGACGCGTCACTAGGACGCTCGCTGATATTGCTGTAGGGGCGCTGCCTACAGGAAGCGACCCCCGCTGAGAGGGTCGATCGTCCGGCTGAATTGGGATCTTGGCGACCTGCGAGCACGGGTCGATCTTCCACGCGCTCCTACAAGCAAATCAGACCGCCCCTTATGGTGCGTACTCACATTCCAGGGCAGCATCCACGTCGCAGTCGGGGCGTGCCAAGTGCGCCGAAAAACCCATGACTCGAATCTTAGGGAATACAAAAAAATGAATACTGCCACTACCTCCGCCACGAGCTGGCGCCCTGAATCCGTGATGGACACCTCCGTCGCCAACGAAGCAAGCGCGTCTGGCGTGTCGTGGGCGGCGGTGCTCGCCGGCGCATTCGTCGCCGCGGCACTGGCGTTCATTCTGTTGCTTCTAGGTGTCGGCCTGGGGCTGGCCTCCGTGTCTCCATGGACGGGTTATGGCGCGAGCGCCGGGGCTATCGGCTTGGCCACGATACTCTGGCTGTTCCTAACGCAGGGGATCACCGCCGGCGTCGGCGGCTACGTGGCGGGCCGGCTTCGAACCAAGTGGGCGGCGCTGCACACCGACGAGGTTTATTTCCGCGACACCGCGCACGGTCTTCTCGCATGGGCGGTCGGCATTGTCATCGGCGCGGCCATCCTGGGCACGGCGGCCACGTCGATCGTTGCCGGCACTGCGAAGGTCGCTGCGACCACCGTCGGCGCGGCCGCGGTGGCGGCCGCTCCCGCGGCCTCCGAGGCCGCTTCAGCGCTGACTACTGCCTCGGCCCCCGACGGTGCGACCAGCGCGTCTGCTGCGACACCGCAGGGAGTCTTCGCGAGCTCGGGGATGTATCTTACCGATGAGTTGCTGCGCGGCGATCGGCCCGTCGATGGTAGTGCCGCCAGTGCGGGCAACGCATCGGCGCGCGCCGAGCTCGGGCGCATTCTCGCGGAGTCGATGCGCAAGGGCGCGCTCGGTGATACCGACCGCGGCTACGCGGCGCGCGTCATCGCAGCGCAAACGGGCATGTCTCCGCAGGATGCGGAAAAACGCGTGGATGCGGTATACGCGCAAGCCAAGAGCATGCTGGCCGATGCCGAGCTGGCCGCGCGCACCGCGGCGGACAACGCCCGCAAGGCGCTCGCCAAGACCTCGCTCTGGATGTTCGTCGCGCTGTTGTTCGGTGCGTTTTGCGCAAGCCTCGCGGCGACCGTCGGCGGACGGCAGCGCGACGGCCTCGCCGGCGTGCCTGGAACGCCGTCTACGCACCAGCGTGAAGTCGCCGTAGGCGCCCACTAGGCAACGCCAGCGCTTCGTTTCCATCACCCACGGAGAATCACATGCGCTCGATCCTGCTCTGGCTCATCGGTATTCCGATTCCCATCATCATCCTGATCGCGCTGTTCTCGCACTGATCCGGAGCCCTCCCGCCCGGCGGTACCCATTCATGGGCGCCGCCGGGCTTCGTTTCGCGCGCGCCATTCGCGTTTCGACTTGGCTGCCGGCGCCCCGCTGTGCCGCTGTATACTTTTATCGCCGCGTTCTTTCGAAAGCTGCGTCGTCGATGCTCTTGGCCCCGCTATCGCGTCGTGCCCCCACTCGGTTTCTATCGCTTCGCGCTTGCGGCGGTGCTCACGTTTACGTGGCGATCCAGCCGTGATCTTCCGTCAGCTCTTTGACCCGCAGTCCTCGACCTATTCGTACCTCTTGGGCGACGAAGCATCGCGCCAGGCGCTGCTCATCGACCCGGTGTTCGCACAGGCGCGACGCGATGCCGCGCTGATCCAGGAGCTCGGGCTGACGCTCGCCGCGACGCTCGAGACCCACGTCCACGCCGACCACGTGACCGGCGCGTGGATGCTCAAGCAGCACCTCGGCAGCAGCATGCTCGTTCCCGCGCAAGGCGGCGCGGCGGGCGCCGACCGCGCGCTGGCGCACGGGGACCGCGCTGCGTTCGGTCCGCGCTTCGTCGAGGCCCGCGCCACGCCCGGTCACACGCGCGGCTGCATGACCTACGTTCTGGACGATCGCAGCATGGCGTTCACCGGAGACTGCGTGCTGATCCGCGGCAGCGGGCGCACCGATTTCCAGGAAGGTGACGCGCGCGCGATGTACCGCTCGGTGCACGAGGAAATCATGACGCTCCCGCCGGCGTGCCTGCTCTATCCCGCGCACGACTATCGCGGACTGACTGTCACCAGCGTCGCGGAGGAGATGCGGTTCAACCCGCGCCTGGGTGGCAATGTCGGCGAGAGCGACTTCGTGGGATATATGCGCAACCTGCGCCTGCCGCACCCCGGCCTCATCGATATCGCCGTTCCCGCGAACCTGCGCTGCGGCCGGCCCGACACAGGCGTCGCGCTCCCCGCGGATCCCGACTGGGCGGCGCTGAGCTTCACGTTCGCGGGCTTCTGGGAAATCGCGCCGCGCGCGCTGGAAGAAGCAGCCGCCGGCGTGCAGATCGTCGACGTGCGCGAGCCCGACGAGTTCGTCGGATCGCTCGGCCACATTCACGGCGCGCGACTCATCCCACTCGGCGACCTTCCCATCCGCCTCGCCGAGCTCTCACGCGACCAGCCCGTGGTGACGGTATGCCGGTCGGGCGCGCGCTCGGCGCAGGCCACGGTCTCGCTGCAGCAAGCCGGATTCGCGCAAGTGGCGAACCTCATGGGCGGGATGCTGCGCTGGCGCGCGGAAGGGCTCGCGGTGGAGGGTGGGAAGGCATAGCGTCCCGCGCGCACCTGGCTTGCTTTCGCAGGGGCGCGTTGGGACAATCCTCCGGCGCGTCCTGCTCCGGGGCGCTTTCGCGAGGCGATGCATGCACCCACGTTGGCTCCCCTTCGCCATTTGCACCGCATGCGTGCTCATCGCCTGCGGCAAATCCGACGAGCAACGCGCCCGCGAGCGCGCCGAGCAGGACACCGCCGCCGCGCGCGCGTTCAGCGCCGACAAGGCCGCCTCGGCGCGCGAGCTCGAGGAAGCCCGGCTGCGCCGCAAGGAAATCGCCGCGGCACACCAGGAGGACATCCACAAGGAAAGCGAGGAGACGTTTCGCAAGTTCGTCACCGACCGGCCCGCCTTGAACGAAGCAGCGGAAGCCAAGATGCAGCAGGACGAGGTCGAGAAGCTGCGCGCGCGCATGACCGACCCGGCCGCCATGCAGGTGCGCAACGTGCGCCTCAATCCCGCGCGCAACGCGATATGCCTCGAGGTCAACTATCGCGAGAAGGGTACGTACCTCGGGTTCCGCAAGGCCTACATCACGCCCGACATCACCTGGGTCGAGCCCGCGGCGGACGATGTGACGCATCGGGTGTTCGAACTCAACCTGGAGAAGATCGGCTGCAATGCGCCGCCTGCAAAATAGCTACGTCGCGCCTCATCGCCGCTACGCGCCCGCCGCGCTTGCGCAGGGCTGGCCGCGCCTGGTCGCATGCTTGTCGGCGCTGGTCCTTTGGGTGGCCGGCGCGCACGCCCAGGAGTATCCGTCGCGCACGGTTCGCGTCATCGTTCCCTTCTCGCCAGGCGGCGCGGTCGATGGGCCCATGCGCCTGGTCGCGCAGGAAATGAGCAAGCGCCTCGGCCAGGGCATGGTGATCGAGAATCGTCCCGGCGCGGGCGCCACCATCGGCAGCGAAGCGGTGGCCAAGTCTCCCGCAGACGGTTACACGCTGCTGCTCGCGTCGCAGACCAATGCGATCAGTGCGACACTCTATTCGGGCCTGTCATTCGATCCGATCGAGGATTTCGCTGCGATTTCGCTCATCGGGCGCGAGCCCGGCGTGGTCGTGGTCAATCCGGCATTGCCGGTGAAGACGTTGCAGGATCTCATCAGTTACGTGAAGGCGCGCCCAATGCAGGTCGACTACGCGTCGTCGGGGAACGGCAGCGGACAGCACCTGTTCACGGCGCTGCTGTGCTCGATGACCGGCATGAAGATGAATCACATTCCCTACCGGGGCAGCGGCCAGGCCACCACCGATCTGCTCGGCGGACAGGTGCAGGTGTCGATTCCGGGGCTGTCCGGCATGATCGGCCACATCAAGGCGGGCAAGTTGCGCGCGCTCGCCGTCACCGGCGCGCGGCGCGCGGCGCAGTTGCCCGACGTGCCCACCGTCGCCGAAGCCGGCGTTGCCGGATACGAAGCCTACGTGTGGATGGGACTGCTCGCGCCGCGCGCCACGCCTCCGGCGGTGATCGACCGGCTGCAGCGCGAGGTGGTCGCGGCGCTGGCGACGCCCGAGGTGCGCACGTACATGGCGGCGGCGAGCGTCGAAGCGGTGGGGTCCACCCCGGCGGAATTCGCCGCCTTTTTCCGCGCGGAGCGCGACCAGTGGGCGAAAATCATTCGCGAAACCGGCGCGCGGGTCGAATGAGCCAGACGACCATGAGCACCGCAACGGCGATGCCTTTGAGCCCCGCCACCACGCGCGTCACCGGTGTCGAGCACTGGACGCAAAAGGACGGCGTGCGTCTTTTTCTCTGGGAAAAATTCACCGGCTCGGCGCGCGACAACGCGGGCAAGCCCTGCGTCCTGTTCGTCCACGGCTCGTCTATGGCTTCGCAGCCCACTTTCGACCTCGTCGTGCCGGGGCGCGACGATTCGTCCGCGATGGACTGGTTCGCCCGGCGCGGCTTCGTTTGCTGGTCGGTCGACATGGAAGGTTACGGCCGTTCCGACAAGTCGCGCGACATCGACTGCGACATCGCCAACGGCGCCGACGATCTCGCCGCCGCGACCGCGTACATGCGCGACGCGCGCGGCATCGGGCAGGTCGCCGCGTATGGAATCTCGTCGGGCGCGCTGCGCGCGGCGCTGTTCGCGCAGCGTCATCCCGACCGCGTGTCGCGCCTCGCACTCGACGCTTTCGTGTGGACCGGAGAAGGCGCGCCGACGCTGGCGCAACGGCGCAAGAAGTTGCCCGACTTCCTGGCGCGCCGGCGCCGCCCGATCGACCGCGCGTTCGTCCACTCGATCTTCCAGCGTGATCATCCCGACACCGCCGACCGCGCGGTGGTCGACGCCTTCGCCGACGCCATCCTCGCGCTCGACGACTCGATGCCCAACGGCAC
>JBDTZQ010000040.1:0-21871 GCA_040005035.1 Betaproteobacteria bacterium
TCCGGTGAGAGCATGCTCGACGCCGTCGGCATGCGTCGGCACGCCGACAACGAGCATCACGGGGCGCCATTCGTCGATGAGCCTCGCGATCGCGGCGAAGCGCGCATCCTTGCGCTCGGCGTCGATCGTGTGCAGCGGATGCGCCAGGCCGGTGGCGGGCTCGCCCACCGCGACGCCGATGCGCCGCGTGCCGAAATCGAACGCGAGAATCGTTCCCGCGGGGCTCGCGGAGGGGTGTTGCGACGTCGCCACGCGTCACGCGTGTCCGACGGTGCCGGACAGTTGCGAGAAGTCGATGCCGAGCAGCTTCATCGCCGCCGGCAGGCGCGTCTCCGCGGGCTGCGCGAACAGCACGTCGGCTTCTGCGGCGACGGTCAGCCATGCGTTCTGGCCGATCTCCTGCTCGAGCTGGTCGGCCTGCCAGCCGGCGTAGCCCAGCGATACCAGAACGTCGTCGGGCCCTTCGCCGCTTCCGACCGCTTCGAGAATGTCTTTCGACGTGGTGAGGCCGAGGTCGTCGTTGATGGCAAGCGTCGACTGCCAGCTGCCCAGCGGGCGGTGCAGTACGAACCCGCGGTCGATCTGAACCGGGCCGCCGTAATGCACCGGTGACTCACGCAATCCGGAATCGCCGAGCGGTACGTTGATCTGCTCGAACAACGTCGACAGCGTCATGTCGATCGGCTTGTTGATGACGATGCCCAGCGCACCTTTTTCGCTGTGCTCGCACAGATAGATCAACGTGTGCGCAAAGTGGGGGTCGGCCATGCTGGGCATGGCGATCAGGAAGTGATGGGCCAGGCTGACCCGGGAATCGCCCATTGTGCTGCCTCGACCTCGCCGCCGGCGCGAGGTTCGCGCAAGCGTGCGTGGACGCCATTGTAAACGGCGCGACCCGCGGACACAACGCGGGTAGCGCGCACGGTTGGACCGCGCAGCGGCGTGCAGCTTCCCGCGGTGCACCGCAATCGTCCAGAATGCCGGAGCCCCCACCACCCCCCTGCCGCGTCCATGCACCGCAACGCCCGCTCGCTTGTCTGGTTCCGCCGGGACCTGCGCGATTTCGACCACGCCGCGCTGCATGCCGCGCTGCGCGAGTCCGGCGCGGTGCACTGCGCGTTCGTCTTCGATCGCGACATCCTCGAACCCCTCCCGGACCGCTGCGATCGACGCGTCGAGTTCATTCGCGATAGCGTCGTCGAGCTCGATGGCAGGCTGCGCGCCGCCGGCGGAGCGCTGCTGGTGCGCGACGGACGCGCCCGCGAAGTCATCCCGCGGCTCGCCGCCGAGCTCGGCGTCGACGCGGTCTACGCCAACCACGACTACGAACCGCAGGCGGTCGCTCGCGACGCGGCGGTGGCGAAGGCGCTGGCCGACCAGCAACGCGACTTTCGCACGACCAAGGACCAGGTCGTCTTCGAGCGCGACGAAATCGTCGCCCAGTCCGGGCGCCCGTTCTCCGTATTCACGCCTTACAAGCATGCATGGCTCAAGGCGCTGCTCGCCTCGCACCTCGCGCCGTACCCGGTGGATGATCATGCGAACGCGCTGGCCAGGCCACCTGCGTCGATGGACGGGTCGCCGCCAACGCTGGAAACGCTGGGATTCAAGCCGACCAATCTACGCTCGCTGGCGATCGCGCCCGGCATGACGGGCGGCGCGGCGCGCTTCGCCGACTTCCAGCAGCGCATCGATGACTATGCCAACGCGCGCGACTATCCGGCGATCAAGGGGCCGTCTTATCTTTCGGTCGACCTTCGCTTTGGAACCGTGTCGATCCGCCAGCTCGCGGCCTATGCGCACGTGCGCTCGCTGCACCCCGGCGGCGAGGGCGCCGCGAGCTGGCTTTCCGAGCTTATCTGGCGCGATTTTTACGCACAGATTCTCTGGCACCACCCGCGCGTGGTCGACAGGGCGTTTCGTCCCGAGTACGAGGCGCTGCCGTTTCGCAACGATCGTGGGCAGTTCGCGCGCTGGTGCGCGGGCGAGACCGGCTATCCGATCGTCGACGCGGCGATGCGCCAGCTCAACCAGACCGGCTATATGCACAATCGCCTGCGCATGATCGCGGCCAGCTTCCTGGTGAAGGACCTGCTGATCGACTGGCGCTGGGGAGAGCGCTACTTCGCCGACAAGCTCAACGACTACGACTTGGCCTCCAATAACGGCGGCTGGCAGTGGGCGGCGTCGACCGGGTGCGACGCCCAGCCCTACTTCCGCATATTCAACCCGGTGACGCAGTCGAAGCGCTTCGACGCCCACGGCGATTTCATCCGGCGCTACGTTCCCGAACTGGCGGCGCTCGACGCGGCCGAGATCCACGCGCCGTGGCAGCTTTCCGCGGACGCGCAGCGCTCGCGCGGGGTGTGCATCGGCCGGGACTATCCGTCTCCGATCGTCGACCATGCGCAAGCGAGAATGGAAGCGCTGGCGCTGTTCGCGTCCGCGCGAAAGACCTGACAGCCCGTTAACCCCGGATCGGACGGGCCGCCGTTGATAGCGGCATTGCCCACCTTCCGGAGGAGATCATGGTCACGTCCCGTTCGAGCCGCGCGACCCGCGGCACGGTCAGCGCGCTCGCGCTCGTCGTCGCGTCGGCATTTCTCACCATCGCGCCGCCCGCCGCCGCGTTTTGTGGTTTCTATGTCGGCAAAGCCGACGCCAAGCTCTTCAACGAAGCCTCGCAGGTGATCCTCGTCCGCGACGGCAACCGCACCGTGATCAGCATGCGCAACGATTTTCAGGGCGACCTTTCGGAATTCGCTTTGGTCGTGCCGGTCCCCGCGGTCCTGCAGAAAAGCCAGATCCACGTCGGCGATCCGAAGATCTTCGACCGCATCGACGCCTACAGCGCACCGCGTCTCGCCGAATACTTCGACCCCAATCCGTGTGAGGTCGACAAGGTGACGCGCCAGTCCGGCGCTCTGAACGCCGCCGCGCCGGTGGCCCGCATGGAAATGAAGAAGTCGCGCGACGATGCGCTGGGAGTCACCGTCGAGGCGCGCTACACCATCGGCGAATACGACATCGCCATCCTGTCGGCGACCGAGTCCAACGGCCTGGAAAAATGGCTCCGGCAGAGCGGCTACAACATTCCCGCCAAGGCGAGCCGCGCGCTGCAGCCGTACATCCGGCAGAACCTCAAATTCTTCGTGGCGAAGGTGAACCTCGCCGAGCAGGCCAAGACCGGCTTTTCCTACCTGCGCCCGCTGCAGTTCGCCTTCGAATCGCCGCGATTCATGCTGCCGGTGCGGCTCGGCATGCTCAATGCGCGCGGGCCGCAGGACCTGGTGATCTACGCGCTCTCGCGCAACGGCCGCGTCGAAGCCACCAACTACCGCACGGTGAAGCTGCCCTCGAACGTCGACCTGCCCACCTACACGCGTGGCGAATTCGCGCAGGTCTACAAGGCGCTGTTCGACGCGCAGTCCAGGCGCGAGGACTACCGTGTGGTCTGGACCGAATATTTCTGGGACATGGCATGGTGCGATCCGTGCGCGGCAAACCCGCTCTCGGCCGACGAGCTGCGCTCGGCCGGTGTGGTCTGGCTCGACGGCGATGAGCCGCCGATCGGCGTGGCGCCCGGTGCGGCGCCGCCGGCAAGATCGCGCGGCGGCGGCGGGGCGCAACCGGTGATGCTGACGCGGCTGCACCTGCGCTATACGCCGGAGACGCTTCCCGAGGACCTGATATTCCAGGAAACGCAGGACAAGCAGAATTTCCAGGCGCGCTACGTTCTGCACCATCCGTGGAAGGGTGATCCCAACGCATGCGCCGAAGCCAGGAGCTATTTCGAAGCGCTGGGCAAGCGCCACGAGACCGAAGCGCAGGCGCTGGCATCGCTGACCGGCTGGGACATCAACGCGGTCCGCGCGAGGATGGACCTGCAGCCGGTGGCACCGCGCGCGGCCTGGTGGGATCGGCTGTGGAAATGACCTCCGCGGTCCGCGCGCCCGGGTTCGGTTCCATTCGCGCCTTGCTGCCGTGCGACGCGCGTTTTTTCCAGATCGCGTTTCTCGCCATCCTGCTCACCACCGGTGTCCTGCTTCGCGATTTTTCGATCGCGCCGGTGCAAGTCGCGCTGACCTTCGCCGCGGGACTCGCCACGCAGGCGTTCTGGCTCAAGCGCCTCGGACTGCAGCAGCGCGGCGTGCTCTCCGCCATCGTGACCTGCTGCGGCCTGTCGCTGCTCCTGCGCAGCGACACGCTCTGGGTCCATCCGCTGATCGCGACGCTCGCCATGTCGTCGAAATTCCTGATCCGCTTTCGCGGCAAGCACCTGTACAACCCGGCCAACTTCGGCGTCATCGTGGCGATCACGCTGCTGCCGGGCGCATGGGTGTCGCCGGGTCAATGGGGCAACGATCTGGCGATGGCGGTCTGGTTTCTGATGCTCGGGACGATGGTGGCGCAGCGCGCGCGCCGCCTCGACATCAGCTGGATATTTCTCGGCGCTTTTCTCGGACTGGTGGCGCTGCGGGTCGCGCTGCTCGGCCAGTCGTGGGCGATTTGGTGGCATCAGCTGGGCAACGGCGCGCTGCTGCTGTTCGCCTTCTTCATGATCTCGGATCCGATGACGATCCCGAATCGACGCGAAGCGCGCATCGTCTATGCCGTCATCGTGGCGCTCGGCGCGGTCTTCTGGCAGTACGTCCTGTTCCGCCCCAACGCGCTGATCTGGTCACTCTTCCTGCTGACGCCGCTGGTGCCGCTGTTCGACCGCTGGCTGCCCGGCGCGGGCTTCGAGTGGAAACGGCCTTCCTCCTAGCTCCCGCATTCAACGTTGCACGCGCACCCGCCTCTGTCATTGCGAGCAGGAGCGAGGAATCTGCTGTTGAATGTCGGCGCGCGAAAAACGGATCCTGGCCGCTGACGCTCCTCGGAATGACAAAATCGGGGTAGCAGTAGCTAGTCTTCTTCGTGCTTGCGGTGCTTCGCGTATTCGGTCGCGAGCTGCTGCTGCAGGGTCGTGGGGGCGGGATCGTAGTGCGAGAGCGACATCGTCCACGCGGCGTGGCCCGCGGTCATCGCCTTGAGCCGCGCGGCGTATCCGTCGAGCTCGGACAGCGGCGCGATGCCGTTGATGGTGAGCGTTCCCGCCTGCAGCGACTTCGTCCCGGTGACCTGGCCGCGGCGTCCCGAGAGATCGCCGGCAACGTCGCCCATGCACGCCTCGGGGCACAGCACCTCGAGACTGACCACCGGCTCGAGCACGATCGGCTTCGCCTTGTCGATCGCAGCGAGGAACGCCTTGCGTCCGGCGGTGACGAAGGCGACCTCCTTGGAATCGACCGGATGATGCTTGCCGTCGTACACCGTGACGCGAATGTCCTGCAGCGGAAATCCGGCGACGGGGCCTTGCTGCAGCACCTGCTCGATGCCTTTCTGCACCGCCGGGATGAACTGGTTGGGAATGGTGCCGCCCTTGACCGCGTCCTTGAACTCGAACCCGGCACCGCGCGGCAGCGGCTCGATGCGCAGGAACACTTCGCCGAACTGGCCGGCACCGCCGGTCTGCTTCTTGTGTCGATGGTGGCCTTCCGCCTTTCCCATGATCGTCTCGCGATATGGCACGCGCGGCGGACGCGTGTCGATCTCGACCTTGAACTGGCTCGCCATGCGCTCGAACACCGAGCGCAGGTGCAGCTCGCCCAGGCCGCGCAGCACCGTTTCGTTCAGGTTCGCGTCGTGCTCGACCGAAAGCGTCGGATCCTCGGCGGTCATCTTGTGCAGGACGTCGGAGATGCGCTGCTCGTCGCCGCGCTTTTTCGGGGCGATCGCGAACCCGTGCATCGGCGTGGGAAATTCCAGCGGCTGCATGTGGATGTGATCTTCGTCGTGCGAGTCGTGCAGCACGCAGTCGAATCCGATCTCGTCGACCTTGGCCACCGCGGCGATGTCGCCCGGCACCGCGCGGTCGATCTCGACCTGCTTGCCGCCCTGCAGCATGAGCAGGTGCGACACCTTGAACGGCTTGCGCCCGTCGCCGACGAACAGCTGGGTGTCGCGCGTAATCGTGCCCTGGTGCACGCGAAAGATGCCAAGCTTGCCGATGAACGGATCGATGACGACCTTGAACACATGCGCGAGCACGTGCTTGGCGGGATCGGGCTCCGAATGGAATTCGACCGCGTGCTCGCCTTCCCCCTTGGTGAACAGCGGCGGGTTGCCCTCCGCCGGATTCGGCGCGAGCCTGACGAGCACGTCGAGGAGCTCCGCAACGCCGGCGCCGGTGCGCGCCGAAACGAAGCACACCGGTACCAGATGCCCTTCGCGCAGCGCCTTCTCGAAGGGCGCATGCAGCTGGTCGGGCGAGATTTCGCCCTGCTCGAGATACAGCGACATGAGCTCCTCGTCGACCTCCACCACCTGGTCGACCAGCGCGCGGTGCGCCGCCTCGACGCTCGAGAAGTCGGCGTCGCCCGCGGGATTGAAAAAGCAGTCGACCACGCGCTTGCCCGAATCGGCGGGCAGGTTGATCGGCAGGCATTCCTTGCCGAACGCCGACTGGATCGCTTCAAGAAGCGCGGGCAGGTCGCAATTCTCGGCGTCGATCTTGTTGATGATGACCAGCCGGCAGAGCTTGCGGTGCGCGGCCCATTCCATCATGCGCGAGGTGATCATCTCGATGCCCGCGGAGGCGCTGACCACCACCGCGGCGGTCTCGACTGCGTCGAGCGCGCCGATCGACTGACCGATGAAGTCGGGAAAGCCGGGCGTGTCGATCATGTGCACGCGCGTTCCCGCGGTGTCGAGGTGCAGGACCGACGCGCGCAGCGAATGCTTCCACGTTTTTTCAAGCGCATCGAAGTCGCTGACCGACGTTCCACGGTCGACACTGCCGATGGCTTGGATCGCGGCCGCCTTGTGCAGCAACGCCTCGGCGAGCGTCGTCTTGCCCGACGCGCCATGACCGACCAGCGCCAGCGTGCGGATGTCCTTGGTGGGAAAGTGCGACATTGGATTCCTCCGGTCTTTGGAGGAGATTCTACGCTTGCGCCCGCGGCGGCCGCGGGCAGAGTCTTAGCGGGTCCGCGGCGGGGCCGCAACGGGCGTGGCGCTGCGTTGGCCCAGCGTCAGGCGTGTACTTGCAGGAGCTCGCGCAGGTGGCGCAGCAGCTCTTCTTCCTGGTAGGGCTTGCCCAGGTAGACGTCGACACCGAGCTCGCTGGCGCGGCTGCGGTGCTTGTCCGCGGTTCGTGAGGTGATCATGATGATGGGAATATGCGCGAGCTTCGGGTCGGCCTTGAGGTTCTTGGCGAACTCGAACCCGTCCATGCGCGGCATCTCGATGTCGAGCAGGATGATGTCGGGTACGCGCTCGGTCACCAGCTGCAAGGCGTCGAGGCCGTCCTTCGCGGTGACGATGTCGAAGCCCTCGCGGGTCATCAGCCGCCCGGTGATCTTGCGCACCGTCAGCGAGTCGTCGACGATCATGACCAGCGGCGGACCCGCCGCCTCGGCCGCGGCCTGCGCGGCGCGCGCCGCCTGCGGCGTCTTCACGACCATCGGCGCCTCGGCGGTCACGTCCATGCGCTGCGCGAGCTGCACCGCGTTGATGATGAGCACCACTTCGCCGTTGCCCAGTACCGTCGCGCCGGCAATGCCGGAAACGCGCGCGAGCTGCGGGCCGATGTTCTTGACCACAACCTCCTGGTTGCCGATCATCTCATCGACGTGCACCGCGGTCAGGCTCTGCCCGCTCTTGAGTAGCAGGACCGAGTTGTAGCGCGTGGTTTCCGGGTTGTGTCCGGGATTGCCGAGCAGGCGCGGCAGATAGAAGAACGGATACTTGCGGTCCTGCCATACGACCTCGCGCGACAGGTAGAGATTGATGAGATCCTTGTCCTTGATCTGCTGGACCTGCTGCACCATCGGTGCCGGCAGCGCCCACAGGCGCCCTCCGGCGCGCACCAGCACCGCCTGCGCGACCGCGAGCGTCAGCGGCAGGTACATGGTGAACGAGGTGCCCTTGCCGGCGACTGTGGCGACGTCGACTCGGCCGCCGAGCGCGGCGATGTCGGAGCGCACCACGTCCATGCCCACGCCACGTCCCGAAATCTGCGTGACCTTCGACGCGGTGGAGAATCCAGGCGCGAAGATGCACTCGATCAGACGCGCCTCGGTGGGCTCGACGTCCTCGGGAACCACGCCGAGGGCGCGCGCCTTGGCGGCAATGCGCGTGAGATCAAGCCCGCTGCCATCGTCGGCGATCTCGATCGCGATTTCATTGCCCTGCTGGCGCACGTTGAGCGTGATCTCGCCGGTCTCGGGCTTGCCAGCGCGCTCCCGCGCGTCGCGCGTCTCGAGTCCGTGGTCGAGCGCATTGCGCAGCAGATGCTCGAGCGGGCCAACGAGCTTCTCCAGCACCGAGCGGTCGAGTTCGACCTGCGCTCCCCGGATCTCGAGGTTGGCGCGCTTGTCGAGCTCCTTGGCGGTCTGGCGCAGGATGCGGTAGAGCCGTTCGGACAGGCTGCCGAACGGCACCGTTCGGATCGAGAACAGCTGCTGCTGCACGTCGCGCGAGAGACGAGCCTGCGCCAGCAAGGCCGCGTCGGCCTCGTCGATGTTCTTGAGCAGCGATTGCTGCACGGTCGAGACGTCGTTGACGCCCTCGGCGATGCCGCGCGTAAGCTCCTGGAATCGGGTGAACCGGTCGAATTCGAGCGGGTCGAAGCCTTCGGCGCTCTCGTGCGCCATCGACATGCGCGACTGGATCTGCGAGTCGGCTTGGATCTCGATCTCGCGCACTTGCGCGCGCAACCGGATAACGCTGCCGGTGAGCTCGAGCAGATTGGCTTTGAGCGCGCGCAACTCTCCCTCGACGCGCGCCCTCGCGATCGCCACCTCGCCGGCCTCGTTGACCAGTCGGTCGATCAGATCGGCGCGCACGCGAAGTTGCGCGCGTGCTCCCTCCGGCTCGGGGGCGGCAACCGCGGCACCGGCGCCGTGCGCCGGCGACGCGACCGGCAGCGTCGCGACGACGGCGCTCTTGGTCGGCGCGACCGATGGCCCGGCGTCTTCAGCCGAGGCCTCCACCTGCACCCAGGGAAGCGCGCTGTCGACTTCGCCCTTGTGGAGGCGGTCGAGCACATAGGCGATCCGGTCGAGATCGGTGTCCAGCGTATCGAGCAGCACGGCACCCGGGCGCGTCATCGCGTCGCCGTCGGGAAGGCGGCTTTCCATAAGGTGCGTAAGCTCGCCAAGGCGCATCGCGCCTGCCATGCGCGCGCTGCCCTTGAAAGTGTGGAGTGTGCGTTTGAGGGCCTGCACCGGAGCGGTGTCGGCGGGCTTCTTGCGCCACGCCCGGAGTTGCTCGCCTGCCTGCGGGAAGAGCTCGGCAGCTTCTTCGAGAAAGATCGGAAGGACCTGCTTGTCGACATCGTCGCTTACGTCGCGCAGGGATTCGTCAGCCTGCGGAGGCGCCGGCGCGCTCTGCACGAGCGGCGAGCTGACCGGCACCGTGACGGCGTGCGCAACGGGGGGAGCCGTTCGCGGTGGCGACGCGGGCAGGAGTTCTTGTCGTAGCTCGGATGGCAGCCCGGATGGCGGCTCGGGCGGTGGCGGCACTGCGACCAGCTTCGCGCCAGCGGCCTCGTCGGCTTCTGCGATGCGCTCGGCGACGGTCTCGCTGTCGTCGAGCAAAGGCTCGGGCGACGCCTCCTGGCGCAGCGCGTCGAGCTCGGCGACGATCTCGGCGGCCTCGGTCTCATCCGAGGCGATGAAACCCTCACGGTTGGCGACGCGGCCGACCAGCACGCGCAGCGCCGCGATCGCGCGCGCCAGCACGGGCAGCGCCGCACTAGGCAGCGGCGCTCCGCGCTCCTGCAACGCGAGCAGGCACTGCTCGAGCACCTTCGCCGTCGTCGCGACGAGCGGGAATCCACCGGTGCGATGAATGCCGCACAGCGTGTGCCCGGCGCGCACCATCGCCTGCGACGGCGTCGCGGCGCTGTCGAACTGCAACGTCTGCAGCTCGTTGTCGAGCGCGGCGAGGTGCTGTTGCGCCTCGTCGCAGAGGATCCGGTAGAGCGCCGTGGACAAGGTAACGTCGCCGACGGTGGTCTCGTCGCTTTCGAACGCGGCGACGTCGTGCGGCGCAGCCATAGCCGCAGCCGGCGCCGCGCGCGCGGCGAATTCGATGACCTCGGCAGCGCCCGAGCCGAGCTCGGCGTCATTCGACGCGGTGCCGGTTTCGTCCTGCTCGAGAAATTCGATCATTGGCAACTCGGCGGACGACGCGCCGCCCGTCAACGCTTCGTAGCCGAGCTCCGAGTCGAGCTCGGCCGAGAAAATCGCCAGGAGATCGTCGTCGCCCATCAGGGATGCCGCTTCCCGCGAGACCGGCGCAGTGCGCGAAGGCGGCGAAGGCACCGCGGATGTGCTCCTCGAGGGAGACTGCGCCGATGATGCCGTGGGCGCCTGGGGCGTAGGCTTGGGAGAGCCCGGGGAAGGCGGCGGCTCAGGGGCGTTGGGAAGCTCCGCGTAGACCTTGCTGATCGCCGCGCGCAATGCCTTCGCGTCCGGCGTGACACGCTTGCGCCGGCGCAACGTGTCGACCCAGACGCGGAACGCGGTCTGCGCGACGTCGACCAGCTCGAGCACCGACGGTGTCACGGGCAGGTCTTCTTCCAGCAGCCGGTTGTAGACCTTCTCGACCTCGAAAGCGAGCTCGCCCAGGTCGGTCAGGCCGACCATGCGGCCGCTTCCCTTGAGCGTGTGGAATCCACGGCGCACCGTGCGCAGCGCTTCGCGGTCGTCGCTGTTCTTCCTGAGCGCGGCGCTGTTGGTGGCGACGGTGTCGATCACCTCGCCGGCTTCGGTCAGGTAGATGTCGAGAAGCTCGGCGTCAAGCTCGGCCGCGTCGGTCTCGAGAAGGCGCATCGTTTCTTCGGACAGCGCCGGCGCGGGCGCGGCGGCGTGCTCGACCGCGATCGAAGCGACCGCGTCCTGCAGCGCGGCGGTGTCGCCCTCGCGCGATCGGGAAAGCTCGTCCAGCGCGGCGTTCGCCTTCTCGACAAGGTCGCTGTCGGCGAGAAGCTCGGCGTCGTCGCGCAGCGTCGTCAGCTCCGCTTCGAGCCGCTCGCGCGCGGCTCGGTCGCCCGGCGAGCGCCGGAACGCTTCCAGCGTCGCTGGCAGGCGCGCCTCGAGATCGGCGACCGAATCCTCGACGGTGTCCGGCGCGGCCGCGGGCGCAGGCTCCGTGCCGAGGCGCCGCGACAGCATCGGCTCGATCAGGCGGTCGCGGTCAGGCCGCTGCTGCTCGACGGCCTCGATGAAAAAGCCCAAACCGGAAAGCGACTCGGCTAGGAGCTCGAGGTCCTCGTTCTCGACCGGAGTGTCGGGCTGGGCGTACTCGTCGATCTGCGCCTGGCACAGCGACAGCAGCTGCTCGGCGCGGTCGAGTCCCAGCATCTTGAGCGCGCCGGCGATCTGCTTGCTGTCGTGCGCGAGCGTCGACAGGTCGGCGCGCTTGGAGTGATCGCGGAAGAAGGCGTCGAGCACCTGCTCCATGTGGCGCAGGTTGGTCTGGATCTCGCGCGCGACCTGCGCCAGCACCAGGCGCTCCTGCGCGCGCCGCGCCATCTCGTCCAGGATCGGCGCGACGGCGGTGCTCGGGACCGGCTGGTTCTGTGCAGCGGCCTCGAGGCGCGCCAGCATCGCCTCGACCTGCTTCGGGAACTCCGGCGAGATCGCCGCAAAATTCTCCAGCGCCGAATCGGCGAGCAGCAATCCCGTGGCGTATTCCATCGCCAGCGACTCGGAGACGTTGCCCGTGCCGAGCTTGTCGAGCCTTCCGGCAAGCGCGGCAGCGAGCCGCGACAGCGAGGCTTCGCCGATCGCGGTGGTCTTGTCGCGCAACTGCGACAGCACGTGGCGCAGCTTCGGCAGGTTCTCCGGCCGGCCGCTGGTGAGCTTGAGCCAGAGATCCTTGGCATTGGTGAGCAGGTCGCGCGTCTCGCGCAGCAACGGCTGCACGCGCACGACGTCGGCGGACAGCACGTCCGCGGTCGGTATCAGCCCCTGCAGCCGGAACGCGCGCTGCACTGCCTGCACCTGCGGTCCGGCCGGCGCGCTGATCGCGACGTAATAGAGCACTTCGCGCCGCATCCGATCGGCAACCTTGGCCGAGCCCTCGACGAAGCGTCGAATCTGCAAGTCCACGCGCCCACACAGCTGCTTCACGCCGAAGCTGGTCTCGACACCTTTCTCGACGATGCTCTCCAGGAGCGCGCCGACGGTCCACCAGAACGAGCGCTGCGCCGAATGCGTCTGCACGTCCTCGATGCCCTGGATCGCATCGCGCATGACGCGTGCGCTGTCCTCGTCGCCGCGCAACCACGCCAGCAGTCCGCGCTGATACTGGCGGCGCTGCTTGAGCAGGAACGACGGCAGCTTCTGCGAGGTGACCGACTTGACCGCCGAGATGCGCGGCGCGCGCGGTGACAGGTCGGGGTAGAACAGGTCCGTCGGCGCGGCGGCTTTGATGCCGCGCGCCTGCTGCATGAGCTCGTATTCGGGGAACAGCTTGAGCGGCACCGGGCTTGCGCCGCCGACCAGCTCGTCGAGGAAAATGCGCAGCTTGCGGCAGGAGCGGTCGATCAGGTCGACGCTGGCCTCGAGATCGCGCGGCGAGGCTTCTTCCAGCCGCACCAGGTGTCGCTCGATCTCGTCGGTGTACGCGGTCACGGCGTCGAGGCCGACCATCTGGATCGCGCCTGCGGCCTGATGGACGTGCGAGCGTGCGTGCTTGAGCGCCGTCGTCTCGCGCGGCGATGCCTTGAACGCGGCGAGCGACTCGAGGCCGCGGGCCAGCGCCTGGTCGATCTCCCCCTGAACCCAGGTCAGCGGGCCGAGATCGAAGTCGGGTGCGGTGTCGTTAGCCACGAAATGAAAGTCCTCCAGGTCCTGACTTCGCTACGCAGCAAGAATCAGACCCGCGGCTATACCTTGAAGCCCGCCACCGAGCTGCGCAACTCCGCTGCCAGCTTGGAGAGCTGGCCGATGGACACGTTGGTCTGCTTCGTGCCCTCGGTCGTTTCCTCGGTGATCTTCAGGATGCCCTGCATGCCGCGCGTCACGTCCGACACCGACGCGGACTGCTTCTGCGTCTGCGCGGAAATCCCGCCGATCAGCTCCGCGAGCTCGCGCGAGACCTTGCGGATCTCGTCGAGCGCCTGCCCCGCGGCGTCGGAGAGCTTGGTTCCTTCGACCACGCCCACCGTGCTCTTTTCCATGGCCGCAACAGCGTCCTGCGTGTCGGCCTGAATGGTTTTCACGATCGCCTCGATCTGCTTGGTCGCCTCGCCCGAGCGCTCGGCCAGCCGCTGCACTTCCTCGGCAACCACGGTGAAGCCACGACCCGCCTCGCCGGCCGAAGCGGCCTGGATGGCGGCGTTGAGTGCCAGCACGTTGGTCTGCTCGGTAATGTCCGAGATGAGCTCGACGATCTCGCCGATCTCCAGCGACGATTCGCCGAGGCGCTTGATTCGTTTCGCGGTGTCCTGGATCTGCGAGCGGATTTCGTTCATTCCCGCGATCTGGTTGTGCACCGCCTGGCCGCCTTTCTCGGCGGCGGCGAGCGACTGCTGTGCGACCCGCGCCGATTGCGCCGCGGTCTGCGACACCTCGTTGATCGACTGCGCCATCTGCAGCACCGACGCGGAGGCCTGCTGGATCTCCTTGTTCTGGCGCTGCGATGCTTCGTAGAGCCGGTTGGAGATCGCCTGCGCGTCGTTGGTCGCCTTGGCCACCTGGTCGGTCGCCGAGTTGATGCCGCGCACCAGCGTGCGCAGCTCCTCGATGGTGAAGTTGATCGAGTCGGCGATCGCGCCGGTGACGTCCTCGGTGACCGACGCCTGCACGGTCAGGTCGCCGTCGGCGAGGTTGCCCATCTCGTTGAGCAGCCTGAGAATCGCCTCCTGGTTGCGCTTGTTCTCCTGCTCGCTCTCGAAGGCGCGCACGCGCGCGTCGTCCAGGAACACCTTGCCCAGCGCGATCAGCGACAGGAGCGCGAAGATCGAGAAAATCATTGCCGCCCAGAAGGTGAAGGTGCGCGCCTCGTTCTGGTTCTCGTACTCGTTGGTAAGCTTGCTGACGTCGGCGAGCAGCGGCTCCGACTCCTGGTTCACGCCGCGCGCGGCCTGCTTGGCGCCGACCAAGCGCAACATATTCTGCAGGATCGCGCTCACGCCGGCATCGTAGCTGACGAAGCGTTTCTGCAATTCGGAGAAGGTCAGTCGCGCGTCTTCGGCGTGGACCGGCGGCAGTCGCAGAGAGTCGCTGCCGCGCATGAGTCCGTTGAGGATATCGCGGAACGAGGCGGCGTCCTTGCCGAGCAGGAACGCCACGTCCGCGTCGATCTCGTCGGAGGAGACCAGCGAGTTGGCGTTCTTGCCGATGCGCTGCGAGAGGATGGCGAGCTGGTTGGTGAAGTCGACCTCGCGAAGGCTGCCTCCGCCTTGCGCCACCTGCGCCGCGGCCTGCTGCGCAAGCTCGAGCAGCGCGTTGTTGCCCTGGTTGATGCTCTCGATGCCCTTCGACAGCGAGACCAGCGGCGCCTGGTTGTCGATCACCGTGGTCGCGTTTTTCTCGACGCGCTCCCAGCGTGAAGCGACCTGCCCCAGCGCCGTCTGGATCGCCTCGTTGCTTGCCGCCTCGATGCTCATGCCCCTGACGCTGCCGCCCTTGGACAGCGCGTCCAGGTCGAGGCGAAACCGGTCGCGCGAATCCTTGACGTCTGGAAAGGCGGCGGCGTTGCCCTGAACCGCCAGCGACGTGGCGCGGGCAAGCCGCTGCGACAGCATCTGCATTTCCGTCGCCGTCGTGACGCTCGCCGCGACCTGCGACCCAATCCGGTTGTTGAGGAAGAGCATCACCAGCGCGAGCAGAATGAAGGTGACGAGCAGCATGCCGAGAATCTGGAACTGGCGGACGATCGGCAAATGACCGATCATCGGCAGTCGCGTCGGTTGCGCGCCTTCAGCCGATGCACCGGCGCGTCCCTGATCCAGGACCGACACGGCGCCGAGCGGATCGTAGGACTTCTGCGAGCCGCCGCGCATCTTGACCTGAGTCGTCGGGTCGTCGAGGTCGTCGTCGAGCACCTGCCCCTTGGCCCCCCCTGCGCCAAAAAGGCCCTTCAAGGTTAGTGCCATTTTCTGCTCCTCCCGGATACGGGTCGCAACGCGTGGATGGGTCGGTTCGTGGCCTTCATCGGATCGCCCTTCCTAGATTCCCACCTGCAGGAATGCAGGATCATTCGCCAGGCGGGCGAGGTCGATTTCCTGCCAAAGCCCGCCGTTCGGATCGGTCCACCGCGAGCCGTACCACGCCGGCGCGCCGTCGGGCGCGTCCATCGACTTGAGCTCGGCGAGGTTGCGCAATCCGAGCACACGATGCACGACCAGGCCGGCGCGAAGGTCGCCCACGCGCGGGCCGAAGAGGACCATTCTCGACCCGGTGGTCGCGGACATCGCGGGGCTACCCAGAAAGGCCGCGAAGTCAATGCATCCGTAGAGATTGCCGCGAATGTTGGCGATGCCGAGGTACCACCGCTTGGTCATCGGCACCGATGCGACCAGCGGAACCGCGATCACTTCGCCGGCGTCGGCCAACCGGATCAGCCACTGTCCGCCGGCGCACTCCAGTCCAAGCCGGGATTGCTCGACCTGCGCCGAGGTCTTCGCGGCGAGGCGCGACGCCAGTTCCTGCTGGAACGCGCGCAGATCGAGTTTGGCGGCACGGGCCATGGCGATCGATCAGCCGAGCGCGGTGATCTTCGCGAGCAGTTCCTCGCGGCGCACCGGTTTGACGATGTAATCGCGTGCGCCCTGGCGCATGCCCCAGATCTTGTCGGTTTCCTGATGCTTCGACGTGCAAAGGATGATCGGCACGAGTCGAGTCTGCGGATCGCGGCTGATCGCGCGCGTCGCCTGGAAGCCGTTGAGCCCAGGCATGACGACATCCATGAGGATCAAATCCGGCTTGGCCGTCTTGGCCTTGAGGATCGCGTCTTCACCGTTGTCGCTGGCGACGACCTCGTACCCGGCCTTGGTCAGCATGTCGTTCAGGACATGCCGCTCGGTCGGCGAATCGTCGACGATCAGAACGCGCTTGATGGTCATCCTCTCCCAGCCTTCCCGTCGGGCCCCCGGCGTCCCGGCCCCAGCTACACGGCATCAATGCGCCGCGACCTTCACATGCGTTCCCACTGCCTTGAGCAGACTTTCCTTGGTAAACGGCTTGGTCAGATACTGATCCGACCCTACCATGCGACCGCGGGCGCGGTCGAACAAACCATCCTTCGACGAGAGCATCACCACCGGCGTGGTGTGGAAGCGGGTGTTCTTCTTGATCAGGGCGCAGGTCTGGTAGCCGTCGAGCCGCGGCATCATGATGTCCACGAAGATCAGGTCCGGCTGGTGGTCGGTGATTTTCGCGAGCGCGTCGAAGCCGTCCTCGGCGAGAATGACCGTGCATCCTGCCTGAAGCAGGAAAATCTCGGCGCTCCGACGAATCGTGTTGCTATCGTCGATCACCATCACTTTCACGCCTGACAACGTGGCCGGATCCGGCAAGTGGGTACTCCCTGCGCTGTCGCGCGAAGCGGCGACGACGTCTATTGATTCCATACGACCCTCGTCAAAGTTTGCCATGGTTGCAAGCAAATGACCAGAGCATAATCCTTGCCAGAAGCACGAAACTTGTGCGATTTGAGCGATTTGCAACACTTGGTGGTGCGATTGCGTCCAAATGTGCCGCTTTTTGGTTACCGGCCGAGGAACATCCGGTACGCCGGGTTGGAGGTTTCCTCGACGCAGTGATAGCCGAGCCGGCGCAGGAACTCCGCGAACTCGCGCTTCTCCGATGGTGGCACCTGCATGCCGACGAGCACGCGGCCATAGTCGGCGCCGTGGTTGCGGTAGTGGAACAGGCTGATGTTCCAGCCGCGGCTCATGCTGTCCAGGAAGCGCATCAGCGCGCCGGGACGCTCCGGAAACTCGAAGCGGTACAGGATCTCGTTCTCGGCATCCGGCGCGTGGCCGCCCACCAGGTGGCGCACGTGCAGTTTCGCCATCTCGTTGTCGGACAGGTCGTACGCCTCGATGCGCCGCTTGTGCATGGCGCGCAGAAGCTCCCTCGTCTCGGCGCGGCCGGCGACTTCGATGCCGACGAAGATGTGCGCGGCCCTGGCATCGGCGTAGCGGTAGTTGAACTCGGTGATGCTGCGCTTGCCGAGCAGCGCGCAGAACTCGCGGAAGCTTCCCGGTCGCTCGGGAATCGTCACCGCGAGGATCGCTTCGCGCCGCTCGCCGAGCTCGGCGCGCTCGGCGACGAAGCGCAGACGGTCGAAGTTCATGTTGGCGCCGCAGGCGATGGCGACCAACGTGCGGTCCTTGGCGCGGTGGCGCTCCTGCCACGCCTTGAGTCCCGCGACCGACAGCGCGCCCGCGGGCTCAAGCACCGCGCGCGTGTCCTCGAACACATCCTTCAGCGCCGCGCATGTAGCGTCGGTATCGACCAGCACGATGTCGTCGAGCAACGCGCGACAGATGCGAAACGTTTCCTTGCCGACCTGCTTGACCGCGACGCCGTCGGCGAACAGCCCGACGTGATCGAGCTTGACGCGTCGCCCCGCCGCGAGCGAGCGTGCCATCGCGTCGGAGTCGACGGGCTGCACGCCGATGACCCTGATCTCGGGACGCACCCGCTTGACGTACGAGGCGATCCCGGACGCGAGGCCGCCGCCGCCGATCGCCACGAAGATCGCGTCGATGGGCCCCTGCCACTGCCGCAGGATCTCGACCGCGATGGTTCCCTGGCCGGCGATGACGTCGGGATCGTCGTAGGGATGCACGAACGTCGCGCGGCTCTTCTTCTGCAGCGAAAGCGCGTGCTCGTAGGCGTCGCTATACGAATCGCCATGCAGGACGACGTTCGCACCACGCGCTGCGACCGCGGCGATCTTGATCGACGGCGTGGTCACCGGCATGACGATGGTGGCCTTGCAGCCGAGGCGCTGCGCCGCGAGCGCGACGCCTTGCGCGTGATTGCCCGCCGACGCCGCGACCACGCCGCGGGAGCGCTCGGAGGCCGACAGGTGCGCCATCTTGTTGTACGCGCCGCGAAGCTTGAACGAGAACACGCTCTGCTGGTCCTCGCGCTTGAGCAGCACGCGGTTGCCGATGCGTCGCGACAGCGCAGGCAGCGGATCGAGAGGAGACTCGACCGCCACGTCGTAGACCTTGGCGGTGAGGATCTTCTGGAGGTAATCGACCGGCATTAGCTTGCGTTGGGGCAAAAGCGGCGAGCGTAGCAGAAACGATCATCGCGCCAAAGCGACGCGCTGTCCGCTCGACGCGCACCTTTCTGCTAGGCTTCGTCGATACGCTCATCGCCGGCATCGCTTCGTGAACGCCACCACTCTAGCCGTCGTCGATCTCGGCTCGAACAGCTTCCGCCTCGAGATCGGGCGCGTCGAGGATGGGCAGATCTATCGCCAGGACACCTGGCGCGAGACTCTCCGATTCGGCGCGGGCCTGGACGAGCAGGGGCGCATCACCCCGCCCGCGATGCGCGCAGCGCTGCAGTGCCTCGCGCGGTTTCGCGAGCGCTTATCCGGCGTGCACCCTTCGGCGGTGCGCGCGGTGGGGACCAATACGTTTCGCGTCGCCAGAAACGCGCGCGAATTCCTGCGCCAGGCGGAACGCGCGCTGGGCGTGCCGATCGACGTGATCGGGGGCCACGAGGAAGCGCGGCTCATCTACCTCGGCGTCGCTCACGTGCTGCCGCCTTCAACGGCGCCGCGCCTGGTGATCGACATCGGCGGCGGGTCCACCGAGTTCATCATCGGCCGCGGCCTCGAGCCCGAGCGGCTCGAGTCGCTCAAGATCGGGTGCGTCGGACTGACGCAGCGCTTCTTCCCCAAAGGCAAAGTCACCGCCGACGCCATGTCCGCCGCCGAAACCGCGGCGCGCGTGGAGGTCGAGGCGATCGCCGGCGTCTTCGGGCCTGAGCACTGGCGCGACGCCTACGCGTCGTCCGGCACCGCTGCGGCGCTCGCCGAAATCCTCGAGCAGAACGGGTTCTCGGCCGACGGCATCACCCCGTCCGGCCTCGCCCGCCTGCGCAAGCGGCTCATCGTCGCGGGATACGCGTCGAAGCTCAACCTGCACGCGCTCAAGGCCGAACGCGTCCCGGTGCTGGCCGGCGGGCTCGCCATCATGAGCGCGGCGCTCGCCGAGCTCCGCGTTATGTGCATTCGTCCGGTGGGCGGCGCGCTTCGCCTCGGCGTGCTCTACGATCTGCTCGGACGCACCATCGACGAGGATGTGCGGAAGGTCACCGTGACGCGCTTTGTCGAGCGCTACCGCATCGAGCGCGCGCACGCCTCGCGCGTCGCCGCGCTGGCGGTGGCTCTTTGGCGCCAGGCGATCAAAGGCGCAAGCAACGGCCAAACGCAGCTTCTCGAATGGGCCGCGCTTCTGCACGAGACGGGGATGTCGGTAGCGCATCTGGGATTTCACAAGCACGGCGCGTACATCCTGCAGCACGCCGACATGCCCGGATTCTCCGCGGGCGAGCAAGGCCGTCTCGCCTTGCTGGTGTATGGCTGCCGCGGCGGGCTCGACAAGGTCGAGCCTCACCTGCACGAGCCCATCGTGAGCACGCAGCTGCTCGCGCTTCGCCTGGCGGTACTGCTTCATCACGCGCGGACGGCGATCGCGATGCCGAGGATCCGGTTCAGGATCGCCGGCCAGCGCATCGAGCTCGGCGTCGGAGCGCGCTGGCTGAAGGCGCATCCGCTGACCGCGCATCTGCTCGCGCGCGAGCGCGCACAGTGGGAGTCGCTCGGCTACCGCTGGCGCAACGCGTAGGCGATCCGCCACCCGGTCGCGATCGGCGCGTCATTCGCGCCCGGCACACCGCCCGCCCGGCATCACCGTCTTGGCTTCGCCCCCGCCGGCTCCAGCATCGACCCGCGGCAATGCAGCGACCCGCACCGGCATCGCATCGCCTTGCGCGCGCGCTGACTCAATCGGCCGTGAAAGACGAGCTGGTAGTCGTAGCACAGCTCCTCGCCGGCGCGGATCGTGCGCTTGGCGTGGATGAACACCCGAAAATTCGGGTGCTCGAGCGGCTCGCAATTGGGCGTGCATCCATGGTTGATGTACTTGGCCGCATTGCCTTTCTTCCCTGCGTCGATGACGCTGCCGTCGCTGAGCTCGAAGAGCAGCGTGTGGAAAGGATCGGAGGGGTCGCTGTCCGGCTGCTCGCACGCCACGTCGTAGGTCGAGCGCATGCCGCGGTACTCGATGATGCGCGCGCCCTTGCGGATGGTGCGCGTGGCGAAGGCGCCGCGACCATGCGTCGCGGACGTTCTGACGACGTAGGGCCGGACGGGATTCTTTCTCGGCACGTTCAGACGAAATCCGGGCCGATCACGACCTTGAGAACGACGGCGTTGCCCTCGTCACGCATGCGATTGGTGAGCCACCACACCGCGCCCTTGCGCACGCTCCACGAGACGTCCTCGCCCGAAAGGAGGAACGCCGCTACTTGACCCAGCGTCGGCTGGTGTCCGACGACGAGCACCGGCTCGCGGGCGTCCGGCCAGCCGGCGGCGGCGAGCACCGCCGCGACGCCCGCGCCGGGAGCGAGCTCGGGCACGATCCTGAACTTGCGCTTGAGCGCGAGCGCGGTCTGCTGCGCGCGATCGGCGGGGCTCGCCAGGATGCGACACGTGTCGGGCAGGCGCCCTTCGAGCCACACCGCCACGCGCTCGGCCTGCTTCTGTCCCTTCGCGGTAAGCCGCCGTCCGAGATCGGGTTCGCCGGCTTCCGCCTCGGCGTGCCGCCACAGAATGAGATCCAAGCGGCCTTAGCTCCTCACCGGTGGCTGCTCGGCCAAGCGTGCGAGCAGCCCTTCCTGCGCCGAGACCGGGTGGCCGCGGCCCTTCGGCTTCTGGCGCCGATAGCTGCCGTCTGCGCCCAGATCCCAGGCGTCCCAGTTGTCGGAGAGGTAGGGCTTGAGCGCCTCTTCGATCACGCGCGTCTTCAATTCGGGGTCGAGCACAGGGAAGGCGACTTCGACGCGCCGGAACAGGTTGCGCCCCATCCAGTCGGCGCTCGCCAGGAGCACGTCCTTGCTGCCGTTGTTCTCGAAATACCAGACGCGGTGGTGTTCGAGGAAGCGGCCGAGGATCGAGCGCACGCGGATGTTGTCGGAGACGCCGGGCACGCCGGGGCGCAGCGCGCACGCGCCGCGGACGATCAGGTCGATCTGCACTCCCGCTTCCGACGCCGTGTACAGCGCCTTGATCACCGCTTCCTCGACCAGCGCATTCATCTTGGCGATGATGCGCGCCGGCTTGCCCTCCTTCGCGTTGCGCGTTTCCCGGCGAATGGCATCGAGCACGAAGCGATGCATGGTGAACGGCGCGAGCAGCAGGTGCTTGAGCTTGTTCGCTTTCGCCAGGCTGGTGATGTGAAGAAAGACTTCGCTCACGTCGGCGCAGATGTCGGCATTGCAGGTAAGCAGGCCGAAGTCGGTGTACATGCGCGCGGTGCGTGGATGGTAATTGCCGGTGCCGAGGTGCGCGTAAGGCTGGAGGAATGCCTTGCCCGAAGCGTCGCGCTCGCGGCGCAGCAGCAGCGCGAGCTTGGCGTGCGTCTTGAGTCCGAACACGCCGTATACCACCTGCGCGCCCGACTCCTCGAGTCGCTCAGCCCAGTTGATGTTGGCTTCCTCGTCGAAGCGGGCAAGGAGCTCGACCACCACCGTCACTTCCTTGCCTCGCCGCGCCGCTTCGATGAGCGCTTCCATCAGCACCGAGTTGACGCCGGTGCGATAGACCGTCTGCTTGATCG
>JBDTZQ010000160.1:0-6446 GCA_040005035.1 Betaproteobacteria bacterium
TCGTTGTGCTTGCCTCCCGCCCGCAGGCAGCGCTGCACGTCGGCGGCGCGGACGTAAGGACGCTTGTCTGTGCCGAGAAACACGTCCTTGAACTGGACCATGCCACTGTTGGTGAAAAGCAGCGTCGGGTCGTTGGCCGGAACCAGCGACGCCGAGGGCACGATGGTGTGCCCCTTCGACGCGAAGTACTCCAGGAAGCGACGGCGGATCTCTGCGGCTTTCATCGGAGGCGCGGCAAGGCCGCGAACGTTAGTAAATTCAACATCTTAGCAGACATTCGGTCGGACGTCACGGAACGTCGTGCAACGCTAGCCTCGAAACTTCAGGCCTTCGTTCTACGCAGCAGCGCGAGGATCGCCGACACGGCGAAGCCGCGCGACTGCAGAAAACGAACCTGGCGCGCCTTGTCGCGCTCGTCCGCCGGAATGCGACCGAATCGGCGCTGCCACAGCGCTTGGAGCGCCTCTGCGTCGTCGAGCGGTGTCTCGGTCAGCGCCGAGTCGATGGCGTCGGTCGAGACGCCCTTCATTCTAAGCTCGGCGGTGATGGAGCGACGGCTGTAGCGGCGCGCGTTGTGCGCGGCGAATGCGAGCGCGAAGCGTGCGTCGGATTGGTAGCCGACGCGTGCGAGCTCGTCGAGAAGTGCCCCCGCCTGCTCGCGCGACGCACCCTTGGCGATCAGGCGCGATTCCAGCTCGGCGCGGGAGTACTCGCGTCGCGCCAGGAGCCGAACGGCATGCGCGCGCAGCGCCGGCAGCAACTGCCCACCGGTCGCCTGCCCCGCGCTACTCTTCGGCGGGCGCCGCACCGCGAACGGCACCGGGCCCCGCGATACCGACCGCGGCACGGATCTTCGCCTCGATCTCGGCCGCCATCTCGGGATGCTCCTTCAGGTATTCGCGGGTGTTGTCCTTGCCCTGCCCGATCTTGTCGCCCTTGTAGGCGTACCACGCACCGGATTTCTCGATGATGTTGTGCACGACGCCGAGCTCGATGATCTCGCCTTCGCGCGAGATGCCCTCGCCGTACAGGATGTCAAAAAGCGCCTCGCGAAACGGCGGCGCGATCTTGTTCTTGACGACCTTGACGCGCGTCTCGTTGCCGACGACTTCCTCGCCGCGCTTGATGGAGCCGATGCGGCGGATGTCGAGTCGCACCGACGCGTAGAACTTGAGCGCGTTGCCGCCGGTCGTGGTTTCGGGGTTGCCGAACATGACGCCGATCTTCATGCGGATCTGGTTGATGAAGATCACCAGCACGTTGGCGCGCTTGATGTTGGACGTGAGCTTGCGCAGCGCCTGGCTCATCAGGCGAGCCTGCAATCCCGGAAGCTGATCCCCCATCTCGCCTTCGATTTCGGCGCGCGGCACCAGCGCGGCGACCGAATCGATGACGATGATGTCGACGCCCCCGGAGCGCACCAGCATGTCAGCGATCTCGAGGCCCTGCTCGCCGGTGTCGGGCTGCGAAATGAGCATGTCGCCGACCTTGACCCCGAGCTTGCCGGCGTAGACCGGGTCGAGCGCATTCTCGGCGTCGATGTACGCTGCCACGCCGCCCGCTTTCTGGATTTCGGCGACCACCTGGAGGCACAGCGTCGTCTTGCCCGACGATTCCGGGCCGTAGACTTCGACGACCCGCCCTCGAGGCAGCCCGCCGACGCCCAGCGCGATGTCGAGCCCCAGCGAGCCGGTGGACACGACCGACAGGTCGTTTTGCACCTGAGCCTCGCCCATTTTCATGATCGAGCCCTTGCCGAACTGCTTTTCGATCTGCACAAGCGCCGCTGCCAGCGCCTTGCCCTTGCTGTCGTCCATGGGGTTGTTTCCGTTGGCCTTGCCGAGTGCGTTGCTCATGATGCGCCTATGGGTCGGGTTCGATCGAGGCCGATTATTGCATAGAACGATCGTTCGACGCCAGTCCTCCGACGGCCTAGGCCAGACGGTCTAGAAGCCCCTGCAGGGCGCGCCGGACCGACTCCTCCCGAACCTCCGCGCGCGACCCGCCGAGGAGCGTCCTTTCCGTGGTCAGACCGGCCGGGCCTGCCCAGGCGAAACACACCGTTCCGACGGGTTTCTGCGCGGTGCCGCCGTCCGGCCCGGCCACGCCGGTGACCGCTACCGACCAGTCGGCGCGGCTGCCTTGCAGTGCGCCGACGGCCATTTCCGACGCCGTTTCTACGCTGACCGCGCCGCCGCGCTCGAGCGTGGCCAGCGACACGCCGAGCATTTCGGCCTTGGCCTCGTTCGAGTACGTGACGAAGCCACGCTCGAACCATTGAGAGCTGCCGGGCACCGCGGTGAGGGCGCCCGCCACCATCCCGCCGGTGCACGATTCCGCAGCGGCGAGCATGATGCCGCGCGCCAGCGCGACCCTGCCCAGCCGGTCGGCGAGGTCGTACGCGGCGGCGCCCAGGTCGGCCGCGCTCACTCCTGCTCCCCAGGACGCGCGCGATACCAGTACTCGTAGGCGGGCGTGAACCCGAGGCGTCCGTAGAGCGCCAGCGCCGGCGCGTTGTCTGCCGTCACCTGGAGATACGCCGTGTGCGCGCCCTGCCGCGCCGCCTCGGCAAGCAGCGCCGACACGACGGACCCCCCGAGCCCCTGTCCTCTCAGTGCCGTCGCCGTGTGCACGGCGAACAATCCTGCGTACCCCGCCTCGAGCTTCACCAGGCCGCACGCCACTACCTCGCCGCCTCGACGCAGCAAGGCTCCGGCGTGCGGCAGCGGATAGGAACGCGCCCGTTCAATCAAGCGCGGAATCTCTTCCGGAGCGGCATCAAGCAGCGCGGCGACGGGCTCCTGCCACGCCGCGACATCGACGATCTCCACCGAATTGTTCAATGGGGTCGACTCCGGGGCCGGAACATTGTCCAGCGCGAGATGCAGCACCTGGGTGCGACCGAAGGCTGGCCAGCCGGCGCGCCCCAGCCATGCGTCGAGGTCGGCGGGTTGCGAAAATGGCAAAAGGCGAAAAATAGCGGGTAGGCCGACGCCAGCATAGAAGCCTATGCAATGTTCGACCTTCTGCGCCATCGGAAGCGTCGACGCGTAGAAAGGATTGACGCAGCGCAATCGCTTGGTCGGACCGCGTCGGTACCCGAGCAGCCAACCATCGTAGACCAGCGACTGGAACGCGCCGGATGCATTGAGCGCTCGCTCTTCCAGGCCGCGAGCCGCGGCGAGGTCGATGGACAGCTGGCCCGTGAGAGCACCTTCGCGCACGCTCACGCCAGGTACCCCTCGAGCCGCTGCCAGAGCGCAAGCGCGAGCAGCGCGTAGAACGCCGCCACGATGTCGTCGGCCATCACGCCGAAGCCGCCGTGCCACTCGCGATCGACGAAGCGCGCGGGCGGCGGCTTGACGATGTCGAACACCCGGAATAGAACGAATGCGAGCGCCTCGCGCACCGGGTCGGCGCCGACGAAATACAGCACCAGGAGGAACGCTACCACCTCGTCCCACACGATGGCGCCATGGTCGCCGTCGCCGAGCGCGCGGCCGGTGTGTCCTGCCACCCACACGCCCAGCGCGAACGCGCCGGCGATCGCGGCCAGGAACACGGCGTCGCTCGCATAGGCCCGCAGCAGCGCCGCCAGCGGCAGCGCCACCAGCGTGCCGAAGGTGCCGGGCGCCACAGGTACGAGCCCCGCACCAAAGCCCAGCGCGATGAAATGCGCCGGGTGCGCGAAGAGAAACGCGAGCGTCGGAGTGTTGCGCTTGCTCATGACGCGAAGTGATCGAACGCCGGGGGCAGCGCGTCGAGCGCATTGCCGCCGCGGTCGTGTATTGTCAGTTCACCGGCGGTAGTGATCCGGCCGATGCGAGACAGCACGATGCGCATGTCGCGGCCAAGCGCCTCCACGTCGGCGTCTCGCGCGCGCGGCGCGGTGAAGCAAAGCTCGTAGTCGTCACCGCCCGCGAGCAGCGCTCGCAGCGCCACGTCGCGAAGCGGCGTGTCGCCCTTCAGCAGGCGGTCGAGCGCAGCGCCGCGCGGGATGGCGACGAGGTCGAGCCGCGCGCCTACTCCGGAGGCGGCGAGAACGTGTCCGAGATCGCCGGTAAGCCCGTCCGACAGGTCGATCGCCGCGGTCGCGATCCCCCGCAGCCGCATGCCGAGCTCGACCCGCGGCGCCGGCCACAGCAATGCGCGCTCGCATCCGGCGAGCTCCTCGGCGGAGAGCACGACGCGATCGTGCAGATGGGCCAGCGCGAGCGCGGCATCGCCGAGCCTGCCCGACACCCAGATCGAATCGCCATCGCGCGCTCCGCTGCGCAGCAGCGCCTTACCGAACGGTACCTCTCCGACAATGGTCACGCAGAGCGTGAGGGGACCGCGCGTTGTGTCGCCGCCGACGAGCTCCACCGAATGCTTGTCGGCGAGCGCGAACATGCCGCGCGCGAAAGCCGCGAGCCAGGCGGCATCGGCTGTCGGCAGCGCGCCCGCGAGCAGCGCCCAGCGAGGCGTCGCGCCGACCGCCGCCATGTCGGAGAGGTTCACGGCGAGGCTCTTGTGTCCAAGGGACTCGGGGTCGACGCCGGCGGAGAAATGTCGTCCCTCGACGAGCATGTCGACCGAGATCGCGACCTCGTGTCCCGCGGTGGGCGCCAGCACCGCCGCATCATCGCCGATGCCCACGACGGCGGTGCGCGCCTTGCGCCGGAAGAAACGTTCGATCAGCTGGAATTCACCAAGCTCGCTCATGGCCCCATCGTGGCGCAAAGACGGTCGTGCGGTCGTGGATTGCGCGGCGCGGCGCGCTCGCGGAAGCGCGACCCCGCGCTTAGGCGCGAGCAGCGCTGGCTTCGCGCGGCCGCGCGCTCGCAGCGAGCTTGTCGAGCACGCCATTGACGAACTTGTGTCCGTCGGTGCCGCCGTACGACTTGGCGAGCTCGACCGCTTCGTCGATGGCGACGCGATAGGGTACGTCGGGCTCGTGCAGCAGCTCCCACGCGCCGATCACCAGCGCGCCCTTCTCGATGGGTGACAGCGCGTCGGTCGTGCGCGCGGAAAACGGCGCCAGCGCCGCTAGCAACGGCGCGTACTCACGCGTCATGCCATGCCAGAGCCGATCGAAATAGGGCACGTCGCATTCGGAGAAGCCCTCCGACTCGACGAGCTGCGCGGCAATAGCCGCGGGATCGTTCTTCGACACGACCCACTCGTAGAAGCCCTGCAGCGCGAACTCGCGCGAGCGCGAGCGGCTATTCCTCATCGATGGCGTCCAGCAGGTTGGCCATCTCGATTGCGGCGAGCGCGGCGTCCTTGCCCTTGGCTTCGGCGCGGGCGAGCGCCTGCGCATCGGTGTCGGTGGTCAGGATGCCGTTGCCGATCGGCGTCCCGAACTCGAGCTGTACGCTGGCCACGCCGGCCGCCGATTCATTGGCGACGATCTCGAAATGGTAAGTCTCGCCGCGGATGACCGCGCCGAGCGCGACCAGCGCGTCGTAGTCACCGGTCTGCGCCATGCGCTGCAGCGCGAGCGGCACTTCCAGCGCTCCCGGCACCGACGCGACGGTGATCGCATCGGGCGCGACGCCGGCGCTTTCCAGCGCGCCGAGAGCGCTCATGAGGAGCGCTTCGCCCACTTCCGGGTTGAAGCGCGCCGCGACCACGCCGACACGCATGTGCGAAGCGCGGAGATCGCTGGCGATTTTGCGGGCGGGCATGGGAGGTCAGGGATGGTGTCGGCGGTCGAGCAAGGCGCTCACGCTGCGAGTGTGCGCGACATCGCGACGCGGCGGCGGCGAGCGCACCGATCAGCCCGCGGGCGGCGCGTCTTCGTAGCCGGCGATCTCGAGCCCGAACCCGGCCATGCTGGGCATCTTGCGAGGACGCGCCAGCAGGCGCATGCGCCCGACGTCGAGATCGCGCAGGATCTGCGCACCGATGCCGTAGTTGCGCAGATCCATCTTGGTGTCGGCGCGCGGCGCATCCGAGACGGCGCGGTCACGAAGCTCGCCCGCCGATTCCGTGCGATGCAGAAGCACCAGCACGCCGCGCCCGGAACGCGCGATGCGCGAGAGCGCGGCAGGAATCGTCCACGAGTGGCTGCGACTGCCGTGGTCAAGAAGATCGACGACCGAAAGCGGCTCGTGCACGCGCACGAGCGTCTCGACGTCGGCGGTGATATCTCCGCGCACCAGCGCGAGGTGGGTGGCGTCGCTGAGCTTGTCGCGAAAAGTGACGAGCCGGAACTCGCCTTCGGCAGTGCGGATGGCGCGCTCGCCGACGCGCTCGACCAGCCGTTCGTTCTGCGCACGATACTCGATCAGATCGGTGATGGCGCCGATCCGAAGGCCGTGCGTTCGCGCGAACGCCACCAGGTCGGGCAGGCGCGCCATCGAGCCGTCGTCGTTCATGATCTCGCAAAGCACGGCGGCGGGTGAGCACCCAGCGAGCTGCGCCAGGTCGCAGCACGCCTCGGTGTGGCCGGCGCGCACCAG
>JBDTZQ010000161.1:0-6443 GCA_040005035.1 Betaproteobacteria bacterium
CTTGTCGAACAGCACCGCGACCTGCTCGCCGGCGCTGCTGCCCAGCGTGAAGCACGTCTGCCCCAGCTTGGCGTTGAGCGGGGTAAGAACGCCGGCCATGACGAGGTCGCCCGCCGCGCCGGCGCCGGCGAGCTGGAGGTCGTACGAATCGGCAATGCCCGACGCGCCTGGCGCCACTGAGACTACGTCGGGCAGGCCGATCAGCTCGCGGGCCAGTGTCTCCGAGGCCGACGACGGCAGTCCCTGGACGCTCACCGTCACCTTCTTTCCGGTCACGCTTACGTGCTGCAGGAAGAATTCGCGCGAGAACTCGTCGGCGATCTTTGCGCCGATCGCCTTGAGCGCTTCTTCCTCGGTGACCCAGCTTCCCAATCCCTTGGGCAGCGTCGTGTTGTAGTAGATTTCCTCGCCGGTGGCGCGGTCGACGCACTTCACCGTCCACGACGTGAGTGCGTACTTGGTGACGACCACGCCCGACGCCTCCAGGCGCACCGACAATTTCCTGATCTTGGCTTCGCCGATCACCTCGAAATCGGGCGCCGATTTGGCGTCCATTCCGGGGGCATCCGACCAAGTGCGAAAGCCGAAGGATTTGATGCGCTCCTTAAGGATGTTCTCGGCCAGCAGCGACGGTTGCGCAGGAGCGTCGGGCATGTCGGCATCACGCATCCCTACGCGTACGGAGACCTTCGGGTCGCCGCTGGCGCGGATGAATTCGACGCGTTCGTCGCGCGACATCTGGTTGAGCGACTTCTGCAACGCCCTGACGTTGACGACGCCCTGCGTGGTCAACGACATCAGCCCATCCTTGCCGGCGCGCGGCTCGCTCTCGCGCACGACGGTGGTGACGTAGGTACCGCTCTTCGACAGCACCTTGTCCTTGATCCAGTCGTAGTGGCTGGCGAGCGACTTGGGATCGACAATCATCGCCAGCGCCTTTTCGACGAGCTGCGACTTGGAATCCGCGCGCAGGTCGCTCTGCATCAGCGCCTTGTCGCTCTGGTAACGCGGGTCGCTCGGGTCGACCAGGCCGACCGCCGAGATCATCACCGTTCCCGGCTCCCGGGCCGTCGCCGCCGGCACCGGCGCCGTGCCGGAGGGCGCAGCGGGTGAGGCGCCGGCGACCGCAGCCGGTGCCGTGCGCGAGGACCCCGGTCCGACCGGTGGCGGCGGGACTGCGGCGATCCGCGACGAATCTACGCCCGGTCGCTGCATGATGTACCAGCCACCGGCCGCCAGCGCGACAACCGCAACCGTTACGAACACCGCGATCGCCGGTACCTGCGACTTCTTGTCCGGCGCCGGTGTCATCGGCTGCGCGGGCGCGGCGTACGCGGCGGCAGGCGCGGGCGCGACCGGTGACATGCCCGCCGCGCTCGCGCTGGGTGACACGGGTGCGATCGACGACGCGATGTGCGCCTGCGTCGCCTCGGCGCTCCCCGAGGGCGCGCCTTGCGGCGTCGAGACCAGCGTCGCGTCGGCGGACGTCGCCACTACACCCGGTTTCCGGAGTATTTCCGGCGCCGGCGCGGCGGCAGCGGCACGGATCGCGTTGGCGAATTCGCGGGCCGTCTGAAAGCGGTCGTCGGCGCGCTTGGCGAGCGCTTTTTTCATCACTGCGTCCATCGCCGGAAGCACCTGGACGTTGAGTGTCGACGGCGGCAGCGGGTCCTCCTTGAGCACCTTTTGCATCGTCGTCGTCGCCGATCCCGCGAACGGACGCTCGCCGGTGAGGAACTGGTACAGGATGACGCCCGCCGAGAAGATGTCGGAGCGCCCGTCGACCGGCAATCCCATGATCTGTTCGGGCGACATGTAGCTCGGCGTGCCGAGCACCGTGCCGACTTGCGTCAGGCTCGACGATTCGATGTGCGCGATGCCGAAATCGGCGACCTTGACCGAGCGATCATCGAGCAGGAATACGTTTGCGGGCTTGATGTCGCGGTGGATGACGCCCTGCTTGTGCGAGTAGTCGAGCGCGTCGAGCATCTGCGTCATGATGCGCACGACGTCGGGAATGGCGAAGCGCTCGTTGCTCTCGAAGTATTCCTTGAGCTCGCGTCCGTGTACGAACTCCATGGCGATGTACCAGACGCCGCCGTCCTCGCCGAAGTCGTAGATCGGCACGATGTTCGGATGGGAGAGCCGGCCCGCCGCCTGCGCCTCGCGCCGAAAGCGTGCGATCACCGTCGCCGACTCCTCGCCGCCGAGCTGATCGGATCGGATCGTTTTGAGCGCGACGACGCGCTTGATCATCGGGTCGTAGCCCTCGTAGACCACGCCCATCGCTCCCCGTCCGATTTCGCGCCGCAGCTCGTACTTGCCCAGGGTGCCGTTGTCCGCCATGTTCGCCTCGCCAGTGATCACACGCCCCAGACGACGACGCCGGCACGAGCCGGCGCCGCGCACGGAGCGTCAGCGCATCACTTGTATTTGTTGTCGATTTCCCAGACGGACTTTTGCACCAGCCGCTGCACCATCGTGTCGAGCGAGACGCCGCCCTGCTGCGATTGCGACACGCCGAGCACCGAGCTCGACTTGGCGCCGACCTCCATCTTTTCCTCGGTGTATCCCTGCGCCACCTGCTCGGTGGTCTCGGCGTTGATGATCTTGTAGCGCATGCCGATGATCCACACCCCGGTCGACTCACCCGTGTGCACCGAGCTGATGCCGGCGCCCGCCACGGTGCCGGTCTGCGCCGCGCCGCGAGATCCGCCGAAAACGCCCAGCAATCCCGCCATCTGGCCGATCGCGTTGCCATCGAACCCCTGCTGCGCCTGCGCGATCTGCTCGGCCTTGAGGATGTCGAACTTCACGATGTACTTCGTGCTCTTGAGCTTGCCCATGCGCAGAAACTTGCGCGCTGCGTCCGGATCGCCCAAGTTGTAGGCGAGCTCGAACTCCCGCTGCACCGGACCAAGGTTCGAGCGCTCGAGCACCGGAAAGTTGGCTTTCGAGAGCTCGAGCTCGCCGAAGTCGGCGATGTTGTTGGCGGTGAACTTCTGCAGGAAGGTCGCGTTGTTGCTCTTCATCTCGCCGGGAATCACCACCAGCGCCGGGCCTTTCCGGTTGACGTTGGTGTACACGACGTCCTGGTAGAGCGCCTGGTCGGCGGATTCGTTGGCCTTCTGCGAGGTCGTGCTTCCCGCGGTCGGTGACGGATTGCCGAACTTGGGTTGCGCCAGCGCGAGCGGCGCACTGACGATCAGCGCGGCGCCGAGCGCGAGAACGAGCTTCCGGGTCGAGCGATGGGTGTGCATTGTGAATTCTCCTGTCATTCCAGCGATGTCACGTGTGCAGCTCAAGGCTTCGCGGGGGGCTTGCCTCCGGCGCCCATCCCCGCGTTCGTGCAATAGTCGGCGTAGAGTTGCGATACCACCTCGTCGGCCTTTTCGTTGACCAGGGTCAGCGCCATGCGCTGAACATCGGCGCCGGCGTACGACGCCGAGTTGGCATGCGCATCGGCGACCACGCGTCCGTTGGCGCCGTAGAGCGTGAAGTCCATGCTGATGGTCACCTGATTCACCGCCATCAAGGGATTCATGCCGGACTGGGCGGTGATGAGCCCGCGCAGCACGAAGCTCGCACCGAGCTTCTTGGACGCCGCCATCGCCGCGTCGGGGTCGTTGCGAAAGTATGCCTCGATCTCGGCCTGCGCGATCTGGCGGCGGATCTCCTCCGGGGTGTAGGTGCGAAGCCCGAGCCAGCGCAGGCGGTTGTTGATCGCCTGGAAGTGCTGCCCGTAGTTCTGCTGTTGCGCGGCGATATAGCCATTGGACTGGCGTTCGCCGATAACCACCATGATCTTCTTGTCCCTGATGTTGGCCCGGCACGGCGTCGACAGGTTCTGCGCGATGCGATCCTGTCGTGCCTGCTCCTCCATGCGGTCGGAATCATCGGGCTGCGAGAATTTGAAGCCTTGGGCGTGCGCGGCGCCGACGGCGGTCGTCAACAGGATGGCGGCGAGGGCGGTTCGCGGGCGCATGGGAGCTGAACGAGTCGTCCGTTGCGTTGCAAGGAATATGGCAGGGTAGCCCAACGCCCCCCGGAAATCCATATGGAATATCCGACAACCGCGCGCGGTGCGCGACTAGTTGTGGCCGACAGCGGTGGCGACTACTTCAACGCGGCCTTGGCGATCTTGCCGGCGGTCCTGACGGTCTTCCTTGCGGTCCGGGTGGCCTTCGACACGGTCTTTGCCGCGCGTCCGGTGGCCGAGGATACGGTGCGTGCCGCGGTGCGCGTTGCCGTGTTCATCGCACCGGCCACCATGCGTTTCACCGGCGACGAACGCGATTTCGGCGGCACGATGCCCTGCGCCTTGAGCAACGCGTTGACCGCTTCGGAGAGCTCGTTCACGCGCTCCGACAGGCGCTCGACATCGGAGGACGTGTAGACGCCGAGCTGCTTGAGGGCACGCGCTACACGCTCCTGGAATACTTGCTCGAGCTTGTCCCAGGTCCCACCGGCCATGGCGTGCATCTCCTTCGCCTTCGAGGTCGCCGCATCGCGCGCGGCTTCGGCGGTCGACGCCGCGGCCTTGCGCGTCTTCGACTCGAGCGCGGAGCCTTGCTGGACCAGCGCCTCGAAAACCTTTGCTCCACCCGACTGCGCCTTGGCGAACGCGCCGAGTCCGGCGAGCCATATCTGATGCGAGGATTTGAGCACCGATTGCGACATCGAAGCGGACAGTGAGGCGCCTTCGTCGGCCTTCGCCGCTGCCAGACCCGCCTTGGCTTTCTTGAGCATGTGAAATTCTCCGCGCACTTGTTTGCTGCATCGACCCGCGTCGATTGTAAGCGATCCGCCGCGCCATCATACCCGGGCGCGCCTGTCACGGGTCCCGGCATGAGCGTCGGTATAATGCGCTTGCCTCGCCCCGCAGGGTGTCATGCGGCGGAAGGCGCGGGACATGCCGGCAGCAAAGCCCCAGCCCGCCACGAATTTCCGGGAGGAGGAATCGCGATGGCCTATTTCGTAACCGGCGCCACCGGCTTCATCGGTCGCTTTCTGGTGGAAAACCTCCTCAAGCGCGGCGACCCCGTGTACGCGCTCGTGCGCAAGGGCTCGCAGAAGAAGCTGGAGCAGTTGCGCGAAACGCTCGGCGTCGACGAGAAGCGCCTGATCGGCGTGCAGGGCGACCTGGACAAGCCGCGGCTGGGAGTTTCAGACGCGGATCTCAAGACCCTAAAAGGCAAGGCGGATCACTTCTTCCACCTGGCGGCGGTATACGACCTCAAGGCCAGCGCCGAAGCGCAGGAGCGCGGCAACATCGATGGCACGCGCCACGCGCTCGAGCTCGCCGACGCGGTCAAGGCCGGCTGCTTCCATCATGTCAGCTCGATCGCGGCCGCCGGCCTCTACGACGGCGTTTTTCGCGAGGACATGTTCGAGGAAGCCGAAGACCTCGACCACCCCTACTTCAAGACCAAGCACCTCTCCGAAGGCATCGTGCGCGAGGAGTGCAAGCGCCCGTGGCGCATCTATCGTCCGGGCTTCGTGGTCGGTCATTCCAAAACCGGCTACATCGACAAGATCGACGGGCCGTACTACTTCTTCAAGCTGCTCCAGCGAATGCGCGAGATCCTGCCGCCGTGGGTGCCCACCATCGGCATCGAAGGCGGACGCATCAACATCGTGCCGGTCGATTTCGTCGCCGACGCTCTCGACCACATCGCGCACAAGAAGGGGCTCGACGGCAAGTGCTTCCATCTCACCGATCCGGCGCCGCACCGGATCGGCGAAGCGCTCAACATCTTCGCCAAGGCCGCGCACGCGCCGCAGATGACCATGCGCGTGAACGCGCGCATGTTCGGGTTCATCCCGGCACCGATCCTGTACGGGCTCGGCTCGCTGGCGCCGGTCAAGCGCATGCTGCGCGCCGTGCTCAAGGACCTGGGCATTCCGCAGGACGTGTTCTCGTTCATCAACTGGCCGACTCGCTACGACAACCGCGAGGCGACCAAGGCGCTAAAGGGATCGGGCATCAGCGTCCCTGAGCTCACCGCGTACGCGCCGCAGATCTGGGACTACTGGGAGCGCCACCTCGACCCCGACCTGTTCATCGACCACAGCCTCTCGGGCCGGGTGCGCGACAAGGTGATCGTGGTCACCGGCGCGTCGTCGGGCATCGGCAAGGCCACGGCGCTCAAGCTCGCGTCGGCGGGCGCCAAGGTGATGATCATCGCCCGCGGCGAGGACAAGCTGATCGACACGAAAAAGGAGATCGAGGCCGCCGGCGGCAGGGCGTGGATCTACACCTGCGACGTGTCGGAGACCGCGTCGTGCGACGCGCTGGTCGCGCGCGTGTTGGCCGACCACGGAGGCTGCGATTACCTCGTCAACAATGCGGGCCGTTCGATCCGCCGCGGCATCATCAATTCGTTCGACCGCTTCCACGACTTCGAGCGCACCATGCAGCTCAACTATTTCGGCGCGCTGCG
>JBDTZQ010000041.1:0-21519 GCA_040005035.1 Betaproteobacteria bacterium
CCTCGCGCAGCGCCTTGCACGCCTGCGCGCCCGAATAGTCGAACTCGCACGCCTGGCCGATGACGATCGGTCCGGCGCCGATAATCAGGATCGACTCAATGTCGGTGCGCTTGGGCATGTCAGTTGGGAAGGGCCGCCCCGAGCAACTGATCCTCCCCCTGGGGGGCAGCGAGCGAAGCGAGCGTGGGGGGACGTCTCATGGCGCCCGCTTTTCCATGAGCTTGATGAAGCGGTCGAACAGGTAACCCATGTCGTGAGGACCGGGGCTCGCCTCCGGATGTCCCTGGAAGCTGAACGCGGGCTTGTCGGTGAGCGCGATGCCCTGCAGGCTGCCGTCGAACAACGAGACGTGCGTAACGCGCACGTTGGAAGGCAACGTCGAATCGTCGACCGCGAAGCCGTGGTTCTGGCTGGTGATCAGCACCTGCCCGGTTTCCTTGTCGAGCACCGGATGGTTCGCGCCGTGATGGCCGAATTTCATTTTCAGCGTCTTCGCGCCGCAGGCGAGCCCGAGCAGCTGATGACCGAGACAGATGCCGAACGTCGGCATCGACGCGTCGAGGAACTCACGTATCGCTGCGATCGCGTACGTGCACGGCTCCGGGTCTCCGGGGCCGTTGGCGAGAAAAACACCGTCCGGGGCCAGCGCGCGCACCTGCGACGCCGGCGTCTGCGCGGGCACCACGGTCAACCTGCAGCCGCGCACGGCCAGCATGCGCAGGATGTTGTGCTTGACGCCGAAGTCGTAGGCGACGACGTGGAAGCGCGCGTTGGCGGTCGGTGCGTAGCCCGATTCGAGCGCCCACGTGCCTCCTGACCATTCGTAAGGCGCGGTGCAGCTCACCACCTTGGCGAGGTCAAGTCCGGTCATCGAAGGCGCAGCACGCGCGCGAGCGAGCGCCGCGGCGTCGTCGCCGCTGCCGAGCGTCGCGGCGGCGACGATGCAGCCGTTCTGCGCACCCTTCTCACGCAGGATGCGTGTGAGCTTGCGCGTGTCGATGTCACTGATCCCCACGACCCCGGCGGCGCGCAGATATGAGGACAAGTCCTGCGTGCTGCGCCAGCTCGACGCGACGCGCGGCAGGTCGCGAATCACCAGGCCCGCGGCAAAAACCTTGTTCGACTCGACGTCCTCGTCGTTGACGCCGGTGTTGCCGATGTGCGGATAGGTCAGCGTAACGATCTGGCCGGCGTACGAGGGATCGGTGAGAATCTCCTGATAGCCCGTCATCGCGGTGTTGAAGACGACTTCGCCGACGCTCGTGGATTGCGCGCCGATGCCGCGGCCGCGAAAAATCGTACCGTCGGCGAGCGCGAGCAGCGCAGGGACGGTGGCGGCAGACACGACGTTATCCTCGATATGAGCGTTGGACGTGCAAAGCGGGGAAGGCTCGTGGCCTGCCCCGCTTCGAAGGCTGCGAATTATACCTTGGGACGCCGCGGGACGCTAATAAGACACGCTGAATCCACCATCGACAAAGAGCACGTGGCCGGTGACGTAGTCGGCGGCGGACGAGGCGAGGAATACCGCGGCGCCGGCGATCTCTGCCGGGTCTCCCCAGCGTCCCGCGGGCGTGCGCTTGGCGACCCACGCCGAAAACTCGGCGTTGGCGATCAGCGGCGCATTCATGTCGGTCTTGAAGAACCCGGGCGCGATACCGTTGACTTGCACGTTGTGCGGCGCGAGCTCGACCGCGAGTGCGCGCGTGAGCATCTGCAACCCGCCCTTGCTGGCGGCGTAGGGGACGATATTCGGACGACCGATCTCGCTGGCCAGCGAGCAGATGTTGACGATCTTGCCGCTGCGCCGCTCGCGCATGCCGGGGATCACCGCTTTGGCCACGTAGAACGGCGCGTCGAGGTTGGCGGCCATGAGGCGGCGCCAATCGTCGCCGGAAAAGGCGTCGAGCGCGGCGCGCTGGTTCACCGCGGCGTTGTTGACCACGATGTCGAAAGGGGCGGCACGCTCGAGCGCAGCGATGGCCGATGCGACCGCATCCGGGTCGGTGACGTCGAAAGGCCCGACCGTCGCGTCGATACCCTCGCCCTTGAGCGCGGCGGCGGCGGCGTCGAGCTTGTCGCGGTTGCGGCCGTTGATGACGACGCGTGCGCCGGCCCGCCCGAGCCCGCGCGCCATGGCCAGGCCCAGTCCGCCGCCCCCACCGGTGACCAGCGCACGACGTCCCGACAAGTCGAAAGGGTTGGCTGCCATGGCGCTCGCGCGCGGGCTCAATGCAACCCGAGCACGTCGTCCATGCCGAACACGCCGGTCTCGCCGCGAGCGCGCCGCGCGGCAATGAAGCGCACGGCGCGCAACGCACCCTGCGCGAAATTCATGCGCGAGCCGGCGCGGTGGCTCAACTCGATGCGCTCGCCGTCGCCGGCAAAGATGACGGTGTGCTCGCCGACGACGTCGCCACCGCGCAGCGCCGCGAAGCCGATGCTCTTCGCCTTACGCTCGCCGGTGATGCCGTGGCGCGCGAACACGCCGTCGACGGCAAGCTCGCGGCCCAGCGCCTTGGCCGCGACTTCGCCCAGCTTGAGTGCGGTGCCCGACGGGGCATCGACCTTGTGGCGGTGATGCATCTCGACCACCTCGACGTCGTAGTCATCGCCCAACTGCATCGCGGCGATCTCGACCAGCTTGGCGAGCACGGCGATACCGACGCTCATATTCGGCGCGAACACGATGGGAATGCGCGCCGCGTGCGCGCGCAGCGCCCGCTGGTCGGCGTCGCTCAGGCCCGTCGTGCCGACCACCGCGGCGACGCCGGCGCTGGCGCACGCGGCGACATGCGCGAGGGTACCTTCGGGACGCGTGAAATCGATGAGCACGTCGGCCGAGCCGATCGCCTTCGCGATGTCGGCGCCGACGGCCACGCCGGTGACGCGGCCGAAGCGCTCGCCCGCGTCGCGCCCGATCAACGCACATGACGCAACGTCGAGCGCGCTCGCGAGCTTGATATCGGACGAGCCGAGTGTGGCCTCGATCAGCGTCTGTCCCATGCGCCCGCCGCTACCCGCGATTGCGACGCGGACAGGTGCCCCCGGGACTACCTTTCCCACCACCAGCCCATTTTTCTCAGCCACTGCACGAGAAAGTTCTCGTCGTCGGTCCTGGGCGCGATCGACAGCGACTTGTCGAGCCGCGCATCGCCGCCGCCAGCGCGCGCGACTTCCACCGGAGGCGGCGGCGCTTCGTCGCCCTCCCAGCGCGCCACCTTGTCGTTGACGAAGTACACCGTGAACTGGCGCTGCTCGAGCACGCGTCCCTGCCGCTGGAACGAGTAGAGATAGTCCCAGCGACTGGCGTGGAACGGGTCGACGAGCAGCGGCGTCCCCAGCGCCAGGCGCACCTGCTGCGGGGTCTGCCCGACCTTCAGACGGTCGACCTGATCCTGCGTGATGTAGTTGCCCTGATTGACGTCCAGCTTGTAGACGCCGACGCTGGATAGCCACGAGCAGCCGCCCAGCATGAGGGCAATGAGAATGAGCGCGAGGGCGCAAGGATGTGCGCGCATGGAACTTCCGCTGCCAAAAACGACTGGAAACTATATCATAGGCGAATACCCGTACGCTGCCATCATGTCGACTCCGCAAGATCTCAAGACCGCCGGCCTCAAGGCGACGCTGCCGCGGCTCAAGATCATCAATCTCTTCGAGCAGAGCAAGGTGCGTCACCTCACGGCCGAGGACGTCTATAAGCAGCTTCTCGCCGACGGGCTGGATGTCGGCCTTGCCACGGTGTATCGCGTACTCACGCAGTTCGAGCAGGCGGGCCTGCTGGTGCGCCATCATTTCGAATCCGGCAAGGCGGTGTTCGAGCTCAACCAGGGCGGGCACCACGATCACCTGGTCTGCATGCAATGCGGCCGTGTCGAGGAGTTCTTCGACAACGAGATCGAGAAGCGCCAGCTCAAGATCGCGCGCGATCGCGGATTCGAGATCAACGAGCACGCGCTGTATCTCTATGCCGAGTGCATCAAGCCGGCGTGTCCCTACCGCAAGACCGGCGGACAGTAGCCCCCGGGCTACGCCGGCTCGTGGCGGTTGAAGTCGCGCACGCGGAAGCCCATGAGCCACAGCGCCGCGAAATAGCTGACGGCGCCGGCGGCAAGCACCCACGCCATCCGTCCCACCTTCGACCAGAGTGCAGCGTGCGTCCAGAACGCATCGTCACCCGGCGCGAACCACAGCACGACGCCGAGCACCACCAGCGCGACCGCCACGCGTGCAAGGAAGCGTGCCCATCCCGGCCGCGGCACGTAGAGCCCGGCACGGCGCATCGCCACGAAGAGTAGCGTCGCATTGAAGCAGGCGCCCAGCGAGGTCGCCAGCGTCAAGCCGGCGTGGCCGATCTGGAACATCAGGATCACGGCGAGCGTCTGCGCGACGAGCACCGTCAGGAACGCGATCTTCACCGGCGTCCTCATGTTCTGTCGCGCGTAGAAGCCGGGTGCGAGTATCTTCACCGCGATCAGGCCGAGCAGGCCGAGGCTGTAGCCGAGCAGCGCGGCGCGCGTCTGCCACACGTCGTCGACGGTGAAGCGCCCGTACTGGTAGAGCGTCGTGATGAGCGGCACCGAGAGCAGCGCCAGCGCGAGCGCTGCCGGCAACGCGAGCAGGAAGGCGAGGCGCAGCCCCCAGTCGAGCAGCTCCGAATACTGCGCGTGGTTGGCTTCGTGATGGTGCTTGGCGAGGCTGGGCAGCAGAATCGTCCCGAGCGCCACGCCGAGCAGCGCGCTGGGAAATTCCATCAGCCGGTCGGCGTAACTGATCCACGAGATGCGGCCGTTGCCGAGGTACGCGGCGAGCTGCGTGTTGATCAGCGCCGAGATCTGCGCCGCCGAGACGCCCAGCACCGCGGGGCCCATCGCCGCGAGCACGCGCCGCACGCCCTCGTCGCGCCACGCGAAGCTGACCTTGGGCAGCATGTGCAAATGCGCCAGCGGCCAGATCTGCAGCAGCAACTGCGCCACGCCACCGATCGCCACGCCCCACGCCAGCGCCAGGATCGGCGGATCGACGTATGGCGCGAGGAAGATCGCCGCCGCGATCATCGACAGGTTGAGCAGCACCGGGGTGAACGCGGGAATCGCGAAGCGGCGATAGACATTCAATATGCCGCCGGCGAGCGACACCAGCGAAACGAAAAGAACGTACGGAAACATGATGCGAATGAGCTGCGCGGTGAGCTCGACTTTCCCTGGCACCCGCTCGAACCCGCTGGCGAGCACGTAGACGAGCCACGGCGCGGCGACGATGCCGAGAATGGAAATCACCAGGAGCGTGACCGCCATCAACGTCGCGATACGCCCGACCAGATCGCGCGTCGCGGCGTCGCCGCGCGCGCGCTGGTACTCGGAAAGTATCGGCACGAAGGCCTGCGAGAACGCGCCCTCGGCGAACAGCCGGCGAAGGATATTGGGCAGCCTGAACGCCGCCTCGAACGCGTCCATCTGAACGCCGGCGCCGAATGCGAACGCCTTGAGGCTTTCGCGCATCAGCCCGGCGATGCGTGAGAGCAGCGTCAGCGCGCTGACCGTCGAGAGCGTGCGAAGGAGATTCATGGGGAATGCCGCGGCAGCCCGCGGGCGGCGCACGGTTGGGGTGGATGCAAGCGAGGGGACACGAGCCGGAGCTTACTAAAGACTCGCCGCGCCTTGCGGGAATCGAGATAAGTTGCTATTATGCTCGGTCTTTTTTCGCGACTCCAGCAAACAAGGATTTTACATGGCGAACACCGCCCAAGCCCGCAAGCGCGCACGCCAGTCGGAAAACACGCGGCAGCGCAACGCGGGACTCAAGTCATCGCTGCGCACCGCGGTGAAGAAGGTCAGGAAGGCAATCTCCGCGGGCGACAAGACCGCGGCGGCCAAGGAGCTGCAATCACAGCAGTCGGTGATCGACCGTATCGCCGACAAGAAGGTCGTGCACAAGAACACCGCGTCGCGAAGCAAGATGCGATTGGCGCAAGCCATCAAGGCGATGCCCTGAGCGGGGTCAGTATGAACTAAGCGAAAACCGCTTCGGAAAAGGCGCCTTCTGGCGCCTTTTTTGTTGCTAAAATGCTGTTTTTCAAGGACTAACGTTTGGCCCAGCCAGTCCCAGCCGGCGATGCGGCAGTGAAGCCGAAGCACTTTCTGCAGCTATCCGACTTCACTCGCGACGAGTTCGCCCATCTGTTCGAGCGCACGCGGTGGATCAAGGACCGCTTCAAGCGCTACGAGCTCTACCAGCCGCTGCGCGACCGCACGCTGGCGATGGTCTTCGAGAAGGCGTCGACGCGCACGCGCGTTTCGTTCGAGGCCGGCATGAACCAGCTCGGCGGCATCGCCATCAACCTCACGCGTAGCGACACGCAGCTGGCGCGCGGCGAGCCCATCGAAGACGTCGCGCGCGTCATTTCGCGCATGGTCGACGTGATCATGATCCGCACCTTCGAGCAGGCGATCATCGAGCGCTTCGCGGCGCATTCGCGCGTGCCGGTGATCAACGGGCTCACCAACGAATATCATCCGTGCCAGATCCTGGCCGACATCTACACCTACCTCGAGCATCGCGGCTCACTCGCCGGCGCGACCGTTGCGTGGATCGGCGACGCCAACAACATGTGCCACACCTGGCTGCAGGCGGCGACCCTTTTCGACTTCAAGGTTCACGTCTCAGGCCCGCCTGGCTATACGGTCGACCCCGCCACGCCCGGCATCCCGGACAAGCGCCACTTCGCGGTGTTCACCGACCCGGCCGCGGCGTGCCGCGGCGCGAACCTGGTTACCACCGACGTCTGGACGAGCATGGGCTTCGAGGCCGAGAACGAAGCGCGCAAGCGCGCCTTCGCCGGATGGCAGGTCGACTCGACGCTGATGAAGGCCGCGGCGCCCGACGCGCTGTTCATGCATTGCCTGCCGGCGCATCGCGGCGAGGAAGTGACCGCCGAGGTGATCGACGGCGCGCAAAGCGTGGTGTGGGACGAGGCGGAGAATCGCATGCATGCGCAAAAGGCGCTGCTCGAATATCTCGTCTGCGGACGTGTCGATGCGAATGAGCTGTCATGATCGATCACACCGGAGTCACCGTTTCCAGCTTCGCGCGCAGCAAAGTCGAGCCTGACGGACACAACGTCGAAGCCGCATGCCATTCACCGGAGTGAAGGAGTAATCACGCATGAACATCAAAAGTTTCGCACGCGCCATCGCACTGTTGCTGGCTCTCGTCGCCCTCCCCGCCCCGGCGCAAAACTGGCCCGATCGCACCTTGAAATTCATCGTTTCCGCTCCGGCGGGCAGCTCGCTCGACGTGCTGGCGCGAACCATCGCCGACAAGCTCAAGGATCGCCTCGGACAGCCCGTCGTCGTCGAGAACCGTCCCGCCGCCGGAGGCACCGCCGCCACGGACTTCGTCGCCAAGTCGCCACCCGACGGCTACACCATGGTCATCTCCTTCAACGGACCGCTGGCGTTCGCCCCGTACCTGTACGCGAAGCTTCCGTACGATCCGTTCAAGGATTTGGCGCCGGTCATCATCACGTCGAGCCAGCCGAGCGTGCTCGCGGTCAACGCCGCGCTGCCGATCAAGTCGGTGAAGGAACTGATCGAGTACGCCAAGGCGAACCCCGGCAAGCTCAACTATGCCTCGGTAGGCAACGGCAGCTCGTCGCAGCTCACGATGGAGCTTCTGAAGTCGACCGCCGGCGTCGATATCGTGCACGTTCCCTTCAACGGTTCGCCACCCGCGGTCACGGCGACGATGCAGGGCGAGACGCAGATGCTTTTCGCGGTGATGCAGCCGCTGCAGGCGCAGATCCAGGCCGGCAAGCTGCGCGCGATCGCGGTGACTACCGCGAAGCGCTTCCCGCTGCTGCCGGACCTGCCAACCATTGCCGAAGCCGGGTACCCGGGATTCGAATCGCTGGCATGGAACGGCATACTCGTCGCCGGCGCCACGCCGCGCCCGATCATCCAGCGCCTCAATACCGAGATCAACGCGATCCTCAAGGACCCTTCGGTCAAGGGCGCGCTCAACGCGCAGGGCTTCGACCTGGTCGGCGGCACTCCCGAGGAATTCGCGCAGCTCATCCGCGGCGAATCCGATAAGTGGGCGCCGGTGATCAAGAAGACCGGCGCCCGCATCGACTAGCCTCGGTAACCGTTCACTGCTCTTGCGAAAGCGCGCTATGATCGACGCAAAGAAAGTCGTCCTCGCCTACTCCGGCGGCCTCGACACCTCGGTGATCCTGAAGTGGCTGCAGGACACCTACCGTTGCGAGGTCGTGACCTTCACCGCCGACATCGGACAGGGCGACGAGCTCGAGCCGGCGCGCGCCAAGGCCAAGGCAGCGGGCGTCAGGCAGATCTTCATCGAGGACCTGCGCGAGGAGTTCGTCCGCGATTTCGTGTTTCCGATGTTCCGCGCCAACGCGATATACGAGGGCGAGTATTTGCTCGGCACGTCGATCGCGCGGCCGCTGATCGCCAAGCGGCAGATCGAGATCGCGCGCGAGACCGGCGCCGACGCCGTGTCGCACGGCGCCACCGGCAAGGGTAACGACCAGGTGCGCTTCGAGCTCGGATACTACGCGCTGGAACCCGACATGAAGGTGATCGCGCCGTGGCGCCAATGGGACCTGACGTCGCGCGAGCGCCTGCTCGCCTACGCAGAGAAGCACGGCATCCCCATCGAGATGAAGCACCGGGGTGGCGGCAGCCCATACTCGATGGACGCCAACCTGCTGCACATCAGCTACGAGGGCCGCGCGCTCGAGGATCCCGCCCGGGAGGCCGAGGAGGACATGTGGCGCTGGACCGTGTCGCCGGAAAAAGCGCCCGACGCCGCGGAATACCTCGAGCTAGGTTACGCGGGCGGCGACATCGCCAGCATCAACGGCAAGGCGATGACGCCGGCGCAGGTGCTCACCGAGCTCAACCGACTCGGGGGCAAGCACGGCATCGGCCGGCTCGACCTCGTCGAGAACCGCTACGTCGGCATGAAGTCCCGCGGCTGCTACGAGACGCCGGGCGGCACGATCATGATGAAGGCGCACCGCGCCATAGAGTCGATCTGCCTCGACCGCGAAGTCGCGCATTTGAAGGACGAGATGATGCCGCGCTACGCGAGCCTCATCTACAACGGCTACTGGTGGTCTCCCGAGCGCAGGATGATGCAGGCCATGATCGACGCGTCGCAGGCGGGCGTGAACGGCAGCGTCCGCCTCAAGCTCTACAAGGGCAACGTGATCGTCGCCGGTCGCGAATCCGCGGACTCGCTGTTCGACACCTCCGTTGCCACCTTCGAGGACGACGGCGGCGCGTACGACCAGAAGGACGCCGCCGGATTCATCAAGCTCAATGCCCTTCGCATGCGCATCGAGGCGAAGCTCGCGCGCAAGCGCTCCACACGGAGTTGATCATGCCTTCTTTCGACATCGTTTCCGAAGTCAATGACGTCGAGCTTCGCAACGCGCTCGAGCAGGCAAACCGCGAGATATCGACGCGCTTCGACTTCAAGGGCTCCGATGCGCGGGTCGAGCACAAGGAGAAGCAGCTCACCCTGTTCGCCGATGACGACTTCAAGCTCAAGCAGGTCACCGATGTGCTTCTTGGCAAGCTCGCCAAGCGCAGCATCGACGTGCGCTCGCTCGACTTCGGCAAGGCCGAGAAAATGAGCGGCGACAAGCTCAAGCAGGTCGTGACCATCAAGGTCGGCGTCGAGCAGGAGCTGGGCAAGAAAATCGTGAAGCTTCTCAAGGACAGCAAGCTCAAGGTGCAGGGCAGCATCCAGGGAGACGCAGTCCGCGTGTCGGGGGCGAAAAAGGACCTGCTCCAGGAGGCGATCGCGCTCGTCCGCAAGTCCATTACCGACTTCCCGGTGCAGTTCAACAATTTCCGCGATTGAGGCGGGCCGGGGCAGTCGCGAAGGCTCCGCGGACGCGCTCTACCGCACCGCCAGCATGCGATACCTGCTGTGGATCGTCCTTGCGGCCAGCGCGTACGGCGCGGTGCAGTGGTACCTGCACGAGCGCCCGGTGGGTCACGCCGCGGGCGTGCTCGCGCCCGACACGCCTCAGATCAATCTCGGCAGCAGCCGGCCGCCTTGGCAGGACGCGCATGGATTCCGCTTCATCCCGCGCGCCGAGCTCGACGCCCGTGTGGTGGTGCTGGCGAGAGCCAATTACCGCGTCGGCGAGTTCGCCGGCTTCAGCCCGACCGACCTCGCGATCGCGTGGGGACCGCTGTCGGATCGGCAAATCTACGAGCAGTTCAAGTTCAGCGAGATGGGCTCTCCGCTGGCCGGCCGGTTTGTCTTCCCGGAAATCCGCTCGGGAAGCGACATGGCCAAGCTCCCGTTCAACGAAGTCGCGGCGTTCCTCCTGCAGAACCTGACCCACGTGCACACTATTCCCGCCAACGACGAGGTCGCCGCCCGGCTTGCCGGCATCCGGCCGGGTCAGCTGGTGCACATCAAGGGCGTTCTGGTCGACGCCGTGGCGCCATCGCGCGGGTTCTATCAGACCTCACTGCAGTTGTTCGACTACAACTGCGAGATCATGTGGGTCGACGCGATCGCGCTCGAGTGACCATGTGCCACCGCGCCACACCGATCGCTCCCGTCCGATGCGCGCGCCATGCTGCCTGAGAGCGTGTTCGCGTGGCCGGTGCTGCTGCGCCCCTTCGGCAGCACCGACGCCGCCCGTGTTCAGGAGCTCGCCGGCGACCGCACCGTCTCGGACACGACCGCGGTCATTCCGCACCCTTATCCGGATGGGATGGCCGAGACGTGGATCGACAAGCACGCCGCAGAGCGCGCGCTGGGCACGCAGTACATCTATGCCATCACCCGCGCCGACGACCGCCTGCTGGTCGGAGCCATCGCGCTTCGGCCCATCGCCGACGAAAACGAAAATGTCGGATACTGGATCGGGCGCGAGTATTGGGGGAACGGCTATGCAACCGCCGCGGCGCGTGCGCTCATTGCGCTGGCGTTCAACTGCCTGGACTGCCAACAGCTCACCGCTTCGCACCAGGTGCGAAACGCGGCGTCGGGACGCGTGCTGGAAAAATGCGGCCTTTCGATCATTCGGCGCGAATCGCGCGCGATGCGCGGTCGCGACGAGGCGTTCTACGTGCGCGGCCTTACGCGCGACGCCTGGGAGCGCTCGGTCGGCGCCCCGTAGTTACGCCAAATCAGCGACCAGCGACCGACTCGTTGCGTCGGGCACCGGCGAAACAAGCGCGCTATACGCAGGATGGTCCGCGCCGATCGCGAGCGCGGCGCCGCGCTTGAGCGCGAGGACCGCGTCGGGCGGCAGCTCGAAGCGCAGGAAATGCACCGACGACGTCTTGGTCTCGTTCTCGCGCTCGAGGTCCTCGTCGGCGATCGCATGGACGCGTTCGCATCCATGCGCCTGCACCCACACGCGATCCTCGATTCCCCTGAGCGCAGCCAACGCGGCGCGACGCGCCCCCACGTCCTCGTATTCGATCAGCAGCGTGACCTTCCAGTTGCTGCCGTCCGGGATGAGTGGGTTATAGGCATCGAGCTCGTCCCGGATGCCCGCTTCCTCGAAGATCTTTTCGACGCGCAGCATCTCCTGCACCTGGTAGCGAATCGTGAGCTCGTCCTCGAAGAGCAGCGTCAGATGCTCGCCCACGTGCACGGTTCGAAGCTTCTTGTGCTCGAGCACCTCGGCGCGAAAATCCTTGCGCGACTTGGCGTAGGCTTCGAGCGTAAGCAGGCTGTCGCGCGCGATGCGTGGCATGGCGCGCTTAGTCGAGCCCGTAGGCGATGCGCAGCAGCGTGAGCGGATGCGCCTTGACCGCGCGCGGAGGCGCTTCCTGCGCCTTGGCGATGCCCTGCATGATGGCGCGCCCGGCAATCGGGCAGTCGGAGCTCACGTAGTCGGGATCGGGCTCGGCCATCAGCCTGAAGACGGGCCGGCCGATCTTCATCGACGTCTCGAAAAACTCGGTCTTAACACCCCACGTGCCGTCGTGGCCTGCACAGCGCTCCACCGTGGTGACTGAAGTCTCCGGTATCCACTCCAGGGCCTCTCGCGTCTTCTGTCCGACGTTCTGCACGCGGGAATGGCAGGGGACGTGGTAGCTCACGCGACCCAGCGGGCGAACGAAGTCCTTGTTGAGCAGCCCGTCCTTGTCGCGCAGGACCAGGTACTCGAACGGGTCGAACGTCGCCTCCGCCACCCGGCGCACGTCGTCGTCGCCGGGGAAGAGCAGCGGCATCTCGCTCTTGAACATGAGCGTGCATGACGGCACCGCGGAGAGGATGGCGAATCCGTCCCTGGCGTACGACGTGAGCTGCGGGATGTTGACGTTCCTGAGCTTCTCGACGCTTTCCAGGTCGCCGAGCTCGAGCTTAGGCATGCCGCAACACGCTTCCTTGTCGACGATCGCGTAGGGAATGCGGTTGTGATCGAGGATGCGCAGCAGGTCGAGACCGATGCCGGGCTCGTTGAAGTTGACATAGCACGTCGCGAAGATCGCCACCTTGCCGGGCGAGCGCGCGCCGTCGCGCACCGGCCACGCGAGCGACGACTTCGCCTGCTTTAGGAAGCGCTTGCGCGCGTACGGCGGAAGGTTCCGCTCACGATGCACGCCGAGCACCTTTTCCATCGCGCCGCGCGCGGCCGGCGAGGTGTTGACCTTGTTCACCATCTGGACGACGACGGGAATCGTCGACAGCTTGCCGAGGCGGTCGGTGCTGGTCAGCAGGCGGTCACGAAAGCTGGTCTCGCCGCGCTTGAACTTCTGCGCCTTCGCCCGCAACATCAAATGCGGGAAATCGACATTCCACGGATGCGGCGGCACGTATGGGCACTTGGTCATGTAGCAGACGTCGCACAGGTAGCACTGGTCGACGACCTTCATGTAGTCGGCCTTGGCGACGCCGTCCATCTCGCCGGTGTTGCCCGCGTCGATCAGGTCGAACAGCGTCGGAAACGCGTTGCACAGGCTGACGCAGCGCCGGCATCCGTGGCAGATGTCGAACACGCGCTCGAGCTCCTTGTCGACCGACGCGCGGTCGTAGTACTCGGCGTTGCGCCAATCGATGACGTGGCGCGTAGGAGCCTGCAGGTTGCCTTCCGGACTGCCTTCGGTCATGAGGTCGTTGCCGTGGGTGCTACGGGTCGCGCGGACCCGCTGCACGTGTCACACGTAGCGGGTCCGTCCGACCAGGACGTGGTGCCGCCATATCGCGGCAGCGAGATCAGTCGGCCAGTGCGTCGAGCGCCTTCTGGAAGCGGTTGGCGTGCGAGCGCTCCGCCTTGGCGAGCGTTTCGAACCAGTCGGCGATTTCGTCGAAGCCTTCGCCGCGCGCGCTCTTCGCCATGCCCGGGTACATGTCGGTGTACTCGTGCGTCTCGCCGGCGATCGCCGCCTTGAGGTTGTCGCGACTGCGTCCGATGGGAAGGTCGGTCGCGGGATCGCCGACGCTTGCCAGGTAGTCCAGGTGTCCGTGGGCGTGGCCTGTTTCGCCCTCGGCGGTCGAGCGAAACACCGAGGCGACGTCGTTCTGGCCTTCGACGTCGGCCTTGTTCGCGAAGTAGAGGTAACGGCGGTTGGCTTGCGATTCGCCGGCGAACGCCGCCTTGAGGTTCTCGTGGGTCTTCGTCCCGTTCAATTTCATTCGTGCCTCCATTTTCCGTTGCGACAGGGATGCGCTACGATGATCGACCTCAGCGCAATATCAGTCAAATTGATTATGCGAATAGGTTCGATAGATTTGCTGCTGGAAGTTTCACCGGTTCATACGATGCTGTAGGGAAATGCGCGTGCGACCGCCACGGAATTTGTTTGTTGCAGTCTCGTATTAGTCGATGCGTTCGTACGCCGGCACGGTGAGGAACTCGACGAAGGTATCAGCGTCGACGAGATCGGCGAAGATGTCCGCCGCCTCTTTGTAGCGGCCTTGCGCAAACGCATCGCCGAGCAGCGTGCGGATCTTGGCGAGCTCCTCCGGAATCATCGCCGCCACCATCTCGCGGGTGATCTTGCGCCCATCCGACAAGACGCCTTTGGGCGAGCGCATCCACTGCCACACCTGCGAGCGCGAGATTTCCGCGGTCGCGGCGTCTTCCATCAAATTGAAAATCGGCACGGCGCCCTGCCCCACCAGCCACGCGCCGATGTACTGGATGGCGACGTTGATGTTGAGGCGCAACCCGGCTTCGGTGATCGGCGTCTCCGGCTCGAACTTGAGCAGGTCGGCCGCGGTGGTGTGGACGTCCTCGCGCTTTTTGCTCGCGATCTGGTTGGGCGAGGGCATCAACCGGTCGAACGCTTCCTTGGCGACCGGGACGAGGCCGGGATGCGCAACCCACGTGCCGTCGTGGCCGTCGGTCGCTTCGCGCTCCTTGTCGGTCTTCACCTTGGCGAAGGCCTCGGCGTTCGCCTTTTCGTCGTTCTTCACCGGGATCTGCGCTGCCATGCCGCCCATCGCGTGGATATTGCGGCGATGGCAGGTCTTGATGAGAAGCTCCGCGTAGCTCTTCAGGAAGTGCGTGGTCATCGTCACCAGCGCGCGGTCGGCGAGGCAGAAATCGCGGTTGCTGCGAAGCTTCTTGATGCAGCTGAAAATGTAGTCCCAGCGGCCCGCGTTCAGCCCCGCGGAATGCTCGCGCAGTTCGTAGAGGATCTCGTCCATCTCGAACGCGGCGAGGATCGTCTCGATGAGCACCGTCGCCTTGATCGTTCCGCGCGCAATGCCGAGCTGGTCCTGCGCGGCGATGAAAATGTCGTTCCACAGCCGCGCCTCGAGATGGCTCTCGAGCTTGGGCAGGTAGAAGTAGGGCCCGCTGCCGTTCGCCACCAACGACTTCGCGTTGTGGAAAAAATACAGCGCGAAGTCGAAGATGCCACCCGAGATCGGCGCGCCATCGACCAGCACGTGCTTTTCGGGCAGATGCCAGCCGCGGGGACGTACGAACAGCGTCGCCAGCTTCGATCCCAGCTTGTACGGCTTGCCTTCCGGGCTTACGTAGTCGATCTGGCGACGGATCGCGTCGCGCAGGTTGAGCTGCCCCTGGACGTTGTTGTCCCACTTCGGCGTGTTGGCGTCCTCGAAGTCGGCCATGAACACGCTGGCCCCCGAGTTGAGCGCGTTGATGATCATCTTGCGGTCGACCGGCCCGGTGATCTCGACGCGGCGATCCTGGATGTCGGCGAGCACGGGGGCACACACCCAGTTGCCTTCGCGAACGCTTCGCGTCTCGGCGAGAAAATCGGGCAGCTTGCCGTCGTCGAAATCCTTTTGGCGCGCGACGCGGCGCGTCAGCAGCTCGGCGCGGCGCGGGCCGAACTTACGCTGCAGGCCCGCGGCGAATGCCATCGCCTCCAGAGTCAGGATCTGCGCGTATTCCGGCGTGACGCGGCCGATGACTTCGATGCCCGGTCCGTAAGTCGCCGCGCTCATAAATGACCCTTTCTGGTGCAGCGGGTGCGATGGAAGACGTGCAACTCGACACGATAATCATAGCAGAGCGCTCGCCGATTTGACCTGCGGCAGCCCGCGACGGCGCTACATCGTCCAACCCTCTCCGGCGCGACCGGCGAGTTTTTCCAGCGAGATATTCCACGACATCGTGATGCGCGGTCGCGACCCGTGATAGGGATTCACGCTATGCAGATAGTCGCTGGCGAAGATTAGCATCGCACCCGCGGTCATGTTCGGCATGATGTGCTGCGTGACGCGTCCCGGCTCATCCGGACAGCATGCCTCGATGCGCGGATCGGCGAAGCACAGGCGCCCGGCCATGGTGTCCGCCGGGTCGCCATCGCCCGGATCGAGCATGTAGACGATGCTGACGTTCGATCGCAGGTGGCTGTGTGGCATGCAGTAGTCGCCGGCGCGATACACGCTCGCCCACGTGGTGTCGGTGTAGACCGGGCGGCGCGAGACCGTGCGGTGCGCCAGCGCCAGTGCCCGGGCGTGGATGAGGATCGCGGATGGGGCGTTCCACGCCGGCACGTCCCTGACCTTGACGCCGCAGCCGCCCTTGAACAGCGCATCGCGAAAGCGCGGCGCCTGCTCGGCGGTGAGCGCCGCGGCGATCAGCGCCGGATGGTACAACGGCGCATCGGCGAAGGTGGTGATCGCCATCAGCGGCGCCGACATCGGCAGAATCGCCTGCGCGTCCGGCCACGACGGCAGACTCACGCCGTCGATCGTTACGTCCTTCGGAAGCGCTGCCTGATCGCCCGCGCGCTGCGCCTCGCCAGGTTCCATTGCCGGCTTCAACGTCGGCGTCGGTACGCAAGCAACGCGGTCCGCGCTCAGGCGTAGGCGATGCGCTTGGCCGGCGGAAGCACGAGCATCTCAAGGCGAATCGCGCGGTTGACCGCACTGACCACCGCGCGCAGCGTCGCCGTCACGATGTTGGGATCGAGTCCGACCCCGTACACGGTGCGATCGGCGCCGACGCGCAGCTGCACGTAGGCGACCGCGGTCGCATCCTCGCCGCTCCCCGTCGCGTGCTCGTGATAGTTGAGCACGTGCACGTCGATGCCGGTGGCGTCCCGCAACGCGTGGATGAAGGCATCGACCGGCCCGTTGCCCGCGCCCGAGCAATGCTGCTCGACGCCGTTGACGACCAGCCTGGCGTTCAAGCGCTCGACAGCGCCGTCGGCGGCGCTGTGCTGCGCGTTGTGATCGACGTAGCGCACCGGCTCGCGCTCGGTGATGGCGAGATACTCGCGATGAAAAGCCTCGTGAATCTCCGACGATGGCAGCTCCTTGCCCGTGGCGTCGGTGATGCGCTGGATCACCTGGCTGAATTCGATCTGCAGAAGACGAGGCAGCGACAGCCCGTAGTCGCGCTCGAGCAGGAACGCGATGCCGCCCTTGCCCGACTGGCTGTTGACGCGAATCACCGCCTCGTAAGTGCGCCCGACGTCGGCAGGATCGATGGGCAAGTACGGGACCTCCCACAGCGGACGCCCCTCGGCTTCCGCCTCGCGCTGTGCCGCCAGCCCCTTCTTGATCGCGTCCTGGTGCGATCCCGAGAAAGCGGTGAACACGAGCTCGCCCGCGTAGGGATGGCGCGGATGCACCGGAAGGTCGGTGCAGTACTCCGCGGTGCGGATGATCGCGCCCATGTCGGCGAAATCGAGCTTGGGATCGATGCCCTGCGAGTACAGGTTGAGCGCAAGCGTGACCAGGCATACGTTGCCGGTGCGCTCGCCATTGCCGAACAGGCAGCCTTCGACGCGGTCGGCGCCCGCCATCATCGCGAGCTCGGCGGCGGCGACGCCGGTGCCACGGTCGTTATGCGGATGCAGGCTGAAGATCACACGGTCGCGCTGCTTGATGTTGCGCGACATCCACTCGATCTGGTCGGCGTAGATGTTGGGTGTAGACACCTCGACTGTCGCCGGAAGATTGAGGATGATCCGCTTCGCCGGCGTCGGGCCCCAGACGTCCATCACCGCCTCGCAGATTTCCTTGGCGAAATCGAGCTCGGTCATGGTGAAGGTCTCGGGCGAGTACTCGTAGCCCCAGTCGGTCTCGGGCTGCTCGTCGGCGCATTGCCGGCACAGACGCGTGCCTTGCACCGCGATGTCGATGATGCCGGCCTTGTCCTTGCCGTAGACCACGCGACGGAACAGCGGCGAGGTGGGGTTGTACAAGTGCATGATCGCGCGCCTGGCGCCACGCACCGAGTCGAAGGTGCGGCGGATCAGCTCGTCGCGCGACTGCGTCAGCACTTGGATCACCACGTCGTCGGGGATGAGGTCTTCCTCGATCAGCTTGCGCACGAAATCGAAGTCGGTCTGCGACGCCGACGGAAATCCGACCTCGATTTCCTTGAAGCCGATCTTGACCAGCTGCTTGAACAGGCGAAGCTTGCGCTCGCCGTCCATGGGATCGATCAGCGCCTGGTTGCCGTCGCGCAGGTCCGTTGAAAGCCAGATCGGCGCACGGGTGATGGTTTGCGTGGGCCAGCGACGATCGGCCAGGTCGATCTGCGGGAACGGTCGGTATTTTGCGGACGGATCGCGTTTCATCGGTCCTCCAGTGCCAATAAATCGTGCAGCGAATGCCATCCTTGTCTGGACGGCGCGGGCATTGCTCGGGAAAGGGGAAAGTAGGTTATGTGCGCGCGGGGCGCAGCAGCAGCAGCAGACCGCCGGACAGGACGGTCGCGAGAGAACGCGGGAGGGTGCGTTGGCTGCTCATGAATCGACTATAGCCACATTTGCGGCACTGCGCAATGGCCGGCCGCCAGCGCCTCGTTGCCGGCTCGCTCCCGGCGCGCGGGATCGCCCATCGGGTAGAGTCTTCCGGCAGCCGAACCGCACACAGTGTGCCTGACCGCCCGTGGAGCCACGCACCGCCATGCACCGCATCGCAACGCTCGACGAATTGCCCGCGCTGCCTGCGCTGGCTGTGATCATCAATTGCGGCACGAAGTGGGTGACGTCGCTCGCGCTGGCCTCGACGCAGGCGCACGCCGGTCTGCCGGTTCTGCTGGTCGATTGTGAATCCGCGGACGACAGCAGTGAGCACTTCGCGCGCCTCGCGCGCCGGCTGCCCGCGCCGTTCTACTGGATCGATCGCCCGCTTCGCCGCCACGGCGTCACCCTCGATGCGCTGCTCGGCGAGCTCACGTCGGCCCGCGTGCTGCTGGTCGACTCCGACGTCGAGATCAGGACCAGCGCGGTGGTGAGCGCGATGCGCGACGCGCTCGACGCCAGACCCTACGCTTACGGCGCCGGGTTTCTACACCCGGGTCAGTGGATGGGTCCGCAGCACGGCGTCGCGCCGTGCGTGGGGTTCCACGCCGAGCGCATGTGGATACCGCTGGTGATGCTGCGCACGGACGCGATCGGCGAGGCGCTGCGATCGGGCGCGAGCTTCGCGCAGCGGCGCGAATACCGGCGCGGCCCGCGCAATGCCGCGCTGGCACGATGGTGGGGTCTTCGTCATCGCCTGCGCGCGTTCATGCCGGCGCGTCAGTCGCGGGGAGCCGGCAGTGCCGGCTCGACTCGGTGCGATGGCGTCGAGCCGGCGTTCGTCGAGCACGACACCGGCGCCGAGATGCACCGCGCGCTCCTTGCGGGCGGGCACGAGTTCGCGGCGCTCGATGTCGATCTCTGGGGAGACGTAGCGCACTTTCACGGGGTCAGCAGGATGACCCTGCGCAATCGAGCGCTACGCGCAGCGCAGCACCTCGCGCTGCTGCGCCCGGTGACGGCCGGCGCGGAGCCGGATCTCATCGCCACGGTGAAGCGCCGGCTGGAGGAAGGTTATGGGATCGCCATCGCGTGAGGCGGGCGTCGACGCGCGCCCGCCGCGACGATCAGCCCGAGCGCCGCCGCTTCATTTCGAGCCACGCCGACCACGCATACCCGGAGACGGCATACGCGACAAATCCGCCGAACAGCACCGCCGACGGTTGCGAGCTCACCAGCACGAACGACATCACCAGTCCGATGACGACGACGAACGGGACGCTGCGCCGCAGGTTGATGGTCTTGAAGCTGTAGTACTTGAAGTTGCTGACCATGGTGAGCCCGGCGAAGATGGTCACCGCCCATCCCACCCAGCGCACGGTCTCAGGGTCGATACCGTAGTCGTCGATCACCCACACAAAGCCGGCGACCAGCGCCGCCGCGGCGGGGCTCGGCAACCCTTGGAAATAGCGCTTGTCGGCGACTTCGAGCATGGTGTTGAACCGCGCCAGCCGCAGTGCCGCGCCGGCGACGTAGACGAAGGCGGCGATCCATCCCGGTTTGCCGAGGCCGCGCAGCGCCCATTCGTAGACGACCAGCGCCGGCGCCGCGCCGAACGAGACCATGTCCGCGAGGCTGTCGTACTCGGCGCCAAACGCGCTTTGCGTCTTGGTAAGCCGGGCGACGCGGCCGTCGAGACCGTCGAGGACCATCGCCACGAAAATCGCCACGGCGGCATCCTGGAAGCGGCCGTTCATCGCCTGCACGATCGCGTAGAAGCCGGCGAACAGCGCCGCGGTCGTGAACAGATTGGGGAGCAGATAGATGCCGCGTCGCCGGATGCGGTTCTTCGCAAGCGCCCGCTCCTGCTGGTAGTCGCCCATGCTTGCAGCGTAGCAGGGCGGGCGCGGCATGACAACGCCGCGCGCCGCAACGTCAGTCGAGGACCGCGAGAATCGTCGAGGTGGCGTGGACGACGTCGCCGATGGCCACGCTGGCGCGCGCCGTCGGCGGAAGGTAGACATCGACGCGCGAGCCGAAGCGGATGAATCCGTAGCGCTGACCGCGCGTCAGCACATCACCCGGCGCCACATAACACAGAATCCGCCGCGCGATGAGCCCGGCAACCTGCACGCAGGTGACGTCGGCGCCGCCGGCGGCGACGATGTGCAGCGCGTTGCGCTCGTTTTCCAGCGATGCCTTGTCCAGCGCAGCGTTGACGAAGCTTCCGGCGTGATACCAGCGATTGCGAACGGTGCCGTCGACGGGACTGCGATTGGAGTGGACGTTGAACACGTTCATGAACACGCTGATCTTGAGCGCGTCGCGATCGAGATACGGATCGCGCGCCTTGCCGACCAGCACGATCTTGCCGTCGGCGGGCGAGAGCACCGCGCCCGCGGCTTCGGGCACGTCGCGCGGGGGATCGCGAAAAAACTGCACGACAAAGACCAGCGCGACCCAGGCTACCGCCGCAGCGAGCCACCAGCCGGCCCACGACAACGCCACCGCGACGACCAGCACGATCGCAACGAATGGCCAGCCCTCGCGGGCGATGATCGGATGCGGATAGTTGGCGGCCAAGGTCGCCTACTTGGTCTGCGCGTCGATGCGCTGGGTCATATCCTGCGACTGCTGCTGCACCGAGCTCTCGAGACCGCGCGCGCGCTCCAGCGCATTGATGGGAGCCGGCGCGGCGCCCGTCGCGTCGATCGGACCGGGGGCGATCGCGCCGGGCGCGCGCGTGCCCGCTCGCACCGTCGTGCGGTCGTCCTGCAGCAACCCCATGCGCTTCAACAGCGTTTGCGACAGCACCGCGACGATGACCAGCGCGACCAGCAGGACGATCAGTCCCACCCATCCGCCTTGCCTGTGCACGATTCGCATGTCGACCTCCGTTGGCTGTGCGTTGCCCGATGCCGCGATTCCCGATGCCCGGTGCCCCGTGGCTCCTAGTTGCGCGACTGATCGACCAGCTTGTTCTTGCGAATCCACGGCATCATTTCGCGCAGCTTGGCCCCGACCTGCTCGATGGGATGCTCCGCCGTCATGCGCCGGCGCGACAGCAGGGTCGGCGCGCCAGCGCGGCTTTCCAGGATGAAGTTCTTGGCGTATTCACCCGACTGGATGTCGGCCAGCGCCTTGCGCATCGCCAGGCGCGTCTCGTCGGTGATGATCTTCGGGCCGGTCACATATTCGCCGTACTCGGCGTTGTTGGAGATCGAGTAGTTCATCGTGCCGATGCCACCTTCGTACATCAGGTCGACGATGAGCTTAAGCTCGTGCAGGCACTCGAAGTACGCCATCTCGGGCGCGTAGCCGGCGTCGACGA
>JBDTZQ010000162.1:0-6403 GCA_040005035.1 Betaproteobacteria bacterium
ATCCGGCCGTGTATCTGCCCGCGGCGCACGCCTGGAGCCGATACGAGAGCTCGTGCTCGACCTTGCTTCCCGACCCCGAGCTGGTAGCGCACTTCGACGAGGATGCCGTGGCGCTGGCTATCGCGCGCATCGAGGCGCACTACTTCACCAACCATATTTTTCTTCCCGATAACGCGCTGCTCGCAGGCATCGCGCGCATCCGGCACATTCCCTGCACGATCGTGCAGGGACGCTACGACGCGGTGTGCCCGATCGTCTCCGCAGACGACCTGCATCGAGCGTGGCCCGAGGCCGAGTACGTGATCGTGCCCGATGCCGGGCACTCGGCGCGCGAGCCTGGCGTGGCGCGAGCGCTGGTCGCGGCGACCAACCGCTTTCGCGGCCGCCTGTCGCGCTAGGTCAGAGCACGCGCATCGCATGGCGATCATCGAGCGCGTCGAGCTGATGTTGGTGGACCTGAAACCCAAGGTCCGGCGGACCGACGCGATCCAGAGTTTTGTGTCCCAGGAAACGCCGATCGTTCGCGTGTTCGACCGCGACGGCGCGGTGGGCACCGGCTACAGCTACACCATCGGCACGGGAGGATCGTCGGTCATGGCGCTGCTCGCCGATCACCTCGCGCCGCGCCTGATCGGGCGCGACGCGGAGCACATCGAGGCGATCTGGCGCGACCTGCTGTTCTGCACGCATGCCACCAGCGTCGGCGCGGTCACTTCACTCGCTCTCGCCGCCGTCGACTGCGCGCTGTGGGACCTGCGCTCGCGCCGCGCCAAGCTTCCGCTGCATGTCGCCGCCGGCGGCGCCAAGGATTCGTGCCCCCTCTACACCACCGAGGGCGGATGGCTGCACATCGAGCCGCAGGCACTGGTCGACGATGCGCTGGCGGCGAAGGCGAAGGGGTTCGGCGGCGCCAAGATCAAGGTCGGCCGCCCGCACGTCGCCGAGGATGTGGCGAGGCTGTCGGCGGTGCGCGCGGCGGTCGGCGCGTCGTGGGACATCATGACCGACGCCAACCAGGGCTTCACGCTTTCCGAGGCGATACGTCGGGCGCGCCACCTCGAGGCGCTAGACATCGCCTGGTTCGAGGAGCCGATGCCGGCCGACGACGTCGCCGCGCACGCCGAGCTGGCGAGACACACCAGCGTTCCCATCGCGGTCGGCGAATCGCTCTACAGCATCTCGCAGTTCAAGGACTACCTGCAGGCGGGCGCGTGCTCGATCGTGCAGGTCGACGTCGCGCGCATCGGCGGCATCACGCCGTGGCTCAAGGTCGCGCACATGGCCGAGGCGTTCAACGTGCCGGTGTGCCCGCACTTCCTGATGGAGCTGCACGTCGCGCTCTGCTGCGCGGTGCCCAACAGCCGCTGGGTCGAATACATCCCGCAGCTCGACACGATCACCGGCGAGAAGCTCGGCATCCGCGACGGCCGCGCTTATGCCTCAACGCAGCCCGGTCTCGGCATCGACTGGGACTGGAGCGCGATCGAGCGGCTGCGCAGCGGCGAGCCGCAGGTGTTGCGATAATCACTCGCGATAGGCTTCGACCGGAATCGTGATCTTGACCTCATCGCTGACCGCCTTCGGGATCCCGTACTTCATTCCCCATTCTGAGCGCTTGATATTTGCCGTGACCTCGGCGCCGCACAGCGGCTTCTTGTTGAACGGGTGCTCACCGCAGATGAAGTTGGCGACCTTCACGGTAACTGGTTTGGTTACGCCGAGAAGGGTGAGCTCGCCTTCCGCGGCGACGACCTTGTCGCCGTCGAAGGTGAGATTCGACGACTTGAAGGTCATCGTCGGATACTTGGCGATGTTGAGGAAATCCTCGCCTTTCATTTGTGCGTCAAGGCGCTCGGTCAGGCTGCGCACCGAAGAAGTGTCGATGCTGACGTCGATCGTGCCCTTCCGCGCCGCGCGGTCGAGCGTGACCTTGCCGACCGCGCCCTTCGTGAACACGCCGTGCTGGATCGAGAAGCCCATGTGCGAGACCTCGAAGCTGGGCTGCGAATGCGCGGTGTCGAGCACGTAGGTTTCGTCAGCCGCGACGGCGGAGAGCGGAATGGCGAGAGCGAGCGCAATGGCAGGGAGGGTGCGTGTCATTCGGTGAATCCTTTGGGTGGTGGGATTTGCGTGGACGCGCCGTGCGACCATCAGCGGCCAACACGTCGCGCCTGCCTACTATTCCCGAACCACCGCCGCGTCACTGCTCTCGATAGGCTTCGATGGGAAGGATGATCTTGACGTCATCGCCGGCAGCCCTGGGAACACCGTACTTCATGCCCCAATCCGAGCGCTTGATGGTCGCAATTGCTTCGGCGCCACACATCGGCCGCTTGTTGAAGGGCTGCTCGCCGCAGATGAAATTGCTGACCTTGAACGACACCGGCTTGGCGACGCCCAGCAGCGTCAGCTCGCCGTCGACGGCTACCACCTTGTCACCCTCGAACACGAGGTTCGACGACTTGAAGGACATCGTCGGGTACTTGGCGCAGTTGAAAAAATCTTCGCCCTTCAGGTGGGTATCGAGCCGGTCGCTGTAGCTGCGGACCGAGGTCGTGTCGATGCTCACGTCGACGGATCCTTTGCGCTCGGCGCGATCGATCGTCACCTTCCCGTTGATCTTGCCGAACGTGCCGCGCTGCACCGAAAATCCCATGTGCTGCAATTCGAAGGTCGGCTGCGAATGCACCGGATCGAGCGCGTAGGTCTCCTCGGCAGCAACCGCCGACAGCGGGAGGGCCAGCATCAGGACAAGCGCAGCGCAAATATGCGGTCGGATCATTTCGGCTCCCTTGGTGTCGAACAACGCAAACGTCCCGCGCGACGGCGACAACAGCGGCGGCAATACGATTATCGCCCGGATCAGGTTACCGCCGGCAACACCATCCGGATGCGCACCGTCACTTCATTGGCGACGGTGTCAGGGTCGGCCCACTCGGCTTCGCCTACCTTGTAGTCGAGGCGCTTGAGCGCAAAACTTCCTACCGCAACACTGTTGCCCGTAGCATCTTTCGTAAGCACGATCGGCACGACCGTGTCCAGGCTGATGCCCTTGATCGTCAGCGCCCCGGCGACCTCGTACCGGTCGCCACCGAGATTCTTGAAACTCTTCGAGACGAATTTCGCGACCGGAAAGCGGGCGATATCGAACCACTTCGGCCGCTTCACCTCGGACTCGGACTCCTCGCTGGCAAACTCGATGCTGCCCAGGTCGATGTCAAACTCGGCCTTTGACTTGGCCAGCGCCTTGGGCATGAACACGATGTTGGCCTTCCACCTGCGGAATCGTCCCTCGACGTTGCCTCCCATCTGCTTGGACACGAAGCGGATCTCGCTCTTGTCGATGAGCACGCCCTGGGCGGCGGACTGCGTCGCGGCGAGCAGCATCATGCCCAGCGACGGGATGAATGAACGTAACAGCTTCATGATCAACCCTTCCTTCGTGTAAGCGGCAGCATACGCGCCAGCACCGTGTCGCGGTCGAGGTAGTGGTGCTTGAGCGCGGCGGCCGCATGCAGACAGACCATGGCCAGCAGGGTGAAGTTCAACGTGACGTGGACCTGCAGCAGGATGCGCGCCAGGTCGCGATCCTTCGCCACGAGGTCCGGCAGAGGGACCAGATCCAGATAGATGACCTTAACACCCGTCGACGAGCTGTAGATCCACCCCGACAACGGAATCACCACGAGCAGCACATACAGGGCGACATGCGCGACCTGCGCGGCCCGCATCTGCCACGCAGGCATGGGAGGCATGGGCGGCGCGCGATGCGCCCATCGCCACGCCAGCCGCGCGCACGTGATCAGGAAAATCGTGATGCCGATCCATTTGTGCCACACGTAATACTTGAACTTCTCCGGGGACATGGGCAGGTCTACCATCGAGATGCCGACCGAGAATCCCCATACGAGCAGCAAGGCCGTCAACCAATGCAGCGCTATCGCCGTTGCGCCGTAGCGCTGCTGCGCGGCCGCGAGGGATGGACTGGCGAGCAGAGGCGCTTTGTCGGGCATGGCGGTGATCTTTTTAGTGCGGGCCACCGCGCGGTGTCAAGCCACAGTAAAACGAGCCGCTATAATCCATGCATGTTTTCTCCAGCGTCGCCCGGCGCCTGCCCCCGGCTGATGGCCCCCGTCGCCGCGCGCGCATCGCTCGCCGCGCTGCTGCTGACCGCCGGCATCGCATCGGCCGCGCTGCCGCGCCCGCTGGTCCGCGCCTTTGCCGACCAGCGCATCCCGCTGTCCTCGGTGACCGCATTCGTCCAGGAGCTGGGCGACGTCCAGCCGCTGTTCACGCAGGACCCGACCAGGCCGATGAACCCGGCGTCGACCATGAAGCTGGTCACGACCTTTGCGGGACTCGAGCTGCTCGGGCCCGGCTATCGCTGGCGCACCGAAGCCTACGCCGACGGCAAGATCGCCAATGGCGTCCTCGACGGCAACCTCGTGCTCAAGGGCTACGGCGATCCGAAGATCACCCTGGAGCAGTTCCAGGAGCTTGTGACGCGGCTGCGCGCCACGGGGCTGTCGACGATTCGCGGCGATCTCGTCGTCGATCGCGGCTTTTTCTCGTCGCTGCCGCACGATCCCGCCGCGTTCGACGGAGAGCCGCTCAAGCCCTACAACGTCGGTCCCGACGCGCTGCTGGTCAGCTTCAAGAGCGTGCGCTTCGTGTTCGCGCCCAACGCCGCCGGAACCGGCGTCGACGTCCGCGCCGAGCCGGCGTTGCCGAACGTGAGCATTCACGGCGCGCCGCGCCTGGTGCAGGGCGAGTGCGGCGACTGGCGCGCCGCGCTGCAGCCGGTATTCTCGGATCGCGGTGACGCCGCCCAAGCGACCTTCGGCGGGCACTACGCGGCAGGATGCGGAGAACGTGACTGGTACGTCGCGCTGCTCGACCACCCGCACTTCGTGCGCGACCTCTTTGCGCAGGCGTGGATCGCGTCGGGTGGAAGATTCTCCGGCCACGTTCGCGACGGCAAACCCCGTCCCGGCGCCAAGCCGCTAGTCACGCTCGAATCACCGCCGCTCTACGACGTCGTTCGCGACATCAACAAGCTGTCGAACAACGTCATGGCGCGGCAGCTATTCCTGACCCTCGGCACGACCGCGTATCCGGCCCCGGCAACGACGGCGCATTCGAGCAGCGCGGTGAAGAGCTGGCTGGCCAGGCGCAAGCTCGCTTTTCCGGAGCTCGTCATGGAAAACGGCTCGGGCCTCTCGCGCAGCGAGCGCATCTCCGCGCAAAGCATGGGGCGGCTGCTGCTCGCCGCCTACGGCAGCGACGTGCGCGCCGACTACGTGAGCTCGCTGGCGGTCGCCGCCACCGATGGCACGGTGAAGAAGCGCTTCGAGAACGACCTGGTGGCCGAGCAGGCGTTCCTGAAGACCGGATCGCTGGAGGGCGTGCGCGCGATCGCGGGCTACGTGTTCGCGCCCAACGATCGCAAGTTCGTCGTTGTGTGTTTCGTCAATCACCCCAACGCGGCGCGCGCGCAGGTCCCGCTGGATGTGCTCGTCGAATGGGTCTACGTCACCGCCAACGTTCCGAAAGCGCCGGAGCTGCTGCGCGCTCAGTGAAGGTCTCGTGACGTCCGCAGCGCCGTTACATGCCCGGAATGGCTTTACTGTCCTTGAAGAGCATGTAGCCGCGCACCAGGCGGTAGAGCACCCAGACCGTCGTCGCGATCCAGAGGCCGAACGCGAACGGAATGCCGATGAGCGTCACGAACAGCAGCAATCCGACGATGCCCCATATGAACGAGAACCAGAACGTGCGGATCATCCAGCGCAGGTGCGACGCCAGCCACGTGCCCGCCGCCTCGCCGCGCTTCACGTAGGCGATGATCAGCGCGACGATGCCGACGATTCCCATCAGCGGAGCGATCAGCGGAAAGCCGGACGAGACCAGCCCGGCAACCGCGCCGACGCCGAACAGCGCGTAGACCAGCAGCGTGGTCGAGATCAACGACGATGACGGCATCCCCGCGACGAGCGAGGCGTCCGGGGCGGGTATTTCGTTCATGGCGGATCTCCTGGTGGGTGTCTGTTGGGTACCTGGGCACGTCACGCGACGCGTTCACAACATGCCGGCGACCATGGCGTTGTTCAAGGGTACAAGCTGCCGTTCTTGTGCGCGTATCGGGCGTTATTGTCCACCAGAAGCAGGTCGTCGTCCGGGTAGAAGCATTCGTCGTCGTCGACCCGGCCTCCCACTTCGAGATAGGTCGCCGTAGCTGCGCTGCGATTGACCAGGTGGTGCGCGTCGCCGCTGTTTGCCGGATAGCCGACGCGCATGCCCGCGCCGAGCTTTTGCTCGCCGCTGTCGGTCACGAGCGTAACCTCGCCGGACAGCACGTAGACGAACTCGTCGTCGAGCGTGTGCCAATGGCGCAGCGCCGATT
>JBDTZQ010000163.1:0-6380 GCA_040005035.1 Betaproteobacteria bacterium
GGATCGATGAGCAGACCGAGCACCGACTGCGCCGCGCGCCGCGCCAGCAGCGCGGCCAGGAGTCCGGTGGTGTCGCCGTTGCCGCCTGCGCCCGGATTGTCCTGCGTGTCGGCGAGCACCACCGGCGCGCCGGGCTCACCGCGCTGCATGGCGCGCGCGACCGCGGCGTCGGGCTCGAAGAGCTCCATCGAGAACTCACCCTCGGCGTCGGCGATGGCGTTGGCCAGTGCGGCCGTCGCCGTCTGCACCCGCGCCTCGTCCTCGCCGTAGCCCGTTACCGCCATGCCGCACTCGGGAAAGTCGGCCATCGGGAATCCCGGCATGAACGACAGCACGCATCGATGCTCGCGCTCGAGGCGCTCCAGCATGGTGTAGAGCCCGCGCGCCGGCTCGATCAGCGTGCACTGCGACGGCAGCCCGGTGAGGAAGTCGAGCGTGCGCAGCGATTTGGACGGCGCATGCCCCGCGGCCATCGTCGCGTCGAGGAGCTGCGCCGCGCGCTCGCCGGCGGCGGCCATGTCGACATGCGGATACGTGCGGTAGGCGACCAGCCCGTCGCAGTGCTGCATCATCGCGCGGGTGACGTTGGCATGCAGGTCGAGGCTCGCGATCACCGGCACGCGCGGGCCGACGGCCCGGCGCACTCGCTGCAAAAGCTCGCCTTCTCCGTCGTCGAAGTGCTCGGTGACCATGGCGCCGTGCAGGTCGAGGTACACGCCGTCGACACCGCTGAGAGCCGACAGCCGCGCCACGAGCTCGCCGGCGATGCGCTCGAAGGCATCGCGTGTCACCTGCGCCGACGGCGAGGCTGCGCCCCAGACGAGGCCCATGGTGCGATGACCCAGCGCATGCAGCGCCTGGATCGCTCCGGCGCCGGGAATGTTCGCGCCGGCGAGTCGCGGCGCGATGTCGTCTCCGAAGGTGAGCGGCGGCCAGCCGCCGCCGTCCTCGAACGCGGCGTAGCCCGCCCTGGTCGGCGCAAAGGTATTGGTCTCGTGCTGGAACCCGCCGACGGCGATGACACCCATCGATACTCCCGCGTTGCGGCGCATGTTACGCTGAAGCGGGAGGCGAGATTAACGGGAAAAGCGTGCCGGTGCAATTCTCAAACGAATTCCTCAGCGAGCCGATCTGGTGCTGGAGCGCCACCCGCATCGCCGCCGCCATCCGCGACCGCGCGATTTCGTCGCGCGAGGCGCTCGATGCGTGCGCCGCGCGAATGCGCGAGGTCAACCCCAAGCTCAACGCGGTGACGGTCGACCTTACGGAGTCGGCGCGCGTCGCCGCCGACCTCGCCGATCGTGCCGTCGCGCGCGGCGATGCGCTCGGTCCGCTGCATGGCGTGCCGGTCACGATCAAGGAGAACGTCGACCAGGAGGGATGCGCCACCACCAATGGCGTGGTCGGCTTCCGGAACATGATCGCCGCATCGGACTCACCCATCGTGGCCAACTGGAAGCGCGCCGGCGCGATCATCCTCGGCCGCACCAACACCCCCGCGTTCAGCTTCAGGCTCGACACCGTCAACGACCTGCGCGGGCGCACGTACAGCCCGTGGTCGCGCACGCACACGCCCGGTGGCTCGTCCGGTGGCGCGTCGTCGTCGGTCGCCGCGGGGATCACGCCGCTCGCGCACGGCAACGACATAGCCGGCTCGGTACGCTTTCCCGCGTACGCATGCGGACTGGCGGGCTTGCGGCCGTCGTTCGGGCGCGTTCCCGCGTTCAATCCGACGCAGGTCGCGGAACGATCGCTGTCGTCGCAACTCATGTCGGTGCAGGGACCGCTGGCGCGCTGCGTGGCCGACGTGCGGCTGGGATTCGAGGCGATGGCGGCGCGTGACGCGCGTGATCCGTGGTGGACGCCGGTGCCACTCCAGGCAGCGCCGTTGCCCCGGCGCGTGGCGGTCGTGCGCGCTGCCGCGGATATCGGAGGCGTAGCACTCCATCCGCACGTCGCCGCGGCGATCGATCAAGCGGCGCGCTGGCTCGCCGACGCGGGCTATGAAGTGGTCGACAACGAGACGCCCGGCTTCACCCGCGCCAAGGAACTATGGTTCGAGATGCAGGTGCCTGAATTCCGCGAGTACCTGCATCCCGTGATCCAAAAGGAAGGCGACGACGGAATCCGCACCGCGGTTCGCTTCATGCTGGAGAACTGCCCCCCGTCAGACAAGCTCGCGTACATGAAGGCGCTCGCCGAGCGCACGACGCTCATCCGGAAGTGGACGTTGTTCCTCGATCGGGTACCGCTGGTGCTCGCGCCGATCTGCAGCGAGCCGGTCTACGCCCAGGGCTTCGACATCGAGAGCGCCGCGCGCACCGCGGCGCTGTGGCGCGAATGCGCGACCATGATGGCAGTGCCGGTGCTCGGACTGCCGGCGATGGCGGTGCCCACGGGTATCGCGGACGGGCTGCCGATGGGTGTGCAGATCATCGGGCAGCGCTTCCGCGAGGATCTCTGCCTCGCCGCGGCGGAAGCGATCGAAGCGCATGCGGGGTCGATCACGCCGATCGATCCCGCATGGTGAGAAGCACGCGCTGACCGGGCCTGCGCCCCTGCAGCGAATCCACTCGTCTGTCACCACAGTCAACCGGATGCGCGTTGGGTTGTAATCCACGAATGAATGTTGCGACTCGATCGGACTTCCGTGGTATATGCTGAAGCTCGAAGTACTTTCCCCAACGCAAGGAGATCGCATGTTGAAGCGCCTGCTCTTGGCCGTGTGTCTGCTGTTCGCCTCGCTGAATGCCGCCGCCTTGGAGTACACCGACGTCTATTACAACCCGGCAGAGTCCGGATGGGGCGTCTTCCTCGTGCAGAGCGACGCCACCCAGTTTCTTGCGTTCTTCATCTATGGGACGGACAACAAACCGACGTGGTATACGGCTCAACTCGCGAAGGATACAGCAGGCAATTACAACGGCCAACTCTTTGCCACCACCGGAACGTATTTCGGATTGCCGTGGAATCCGGCGCAGTTGAGCGTCGCCGCAGTCGGAACCGTTTCGTTCGTACCGACTGACATCTATAAAGCAACACTGACTTACGCGCTCACCGCCGGCCCGACGGTTACAAAAACCGTACAGCGCCAGACGCTCGCACCCTATGTGCTTGCCGGAAACTACTCGGGATCGATGTCGGGCACCATTACCGGCTGTGCCGACCCCGCCGACAACGACCCCAAGTTCCGCGGCAGATATGGCCTTGCGGTCACGCAGACCGCCGACACGGCGTCGACGCTCATATTCACCTTCACCGACACCGCGCATACCGGCCTCGTCATCACGGTAGCGGGCTCGCTCACCCATCTGGGCAGGCTCTACAAGCTCACCGGACAGTTCAGCGCGATTTCACCCGGAGAAACTATTCCGCCATTCCCCGCCACGATCGAGTCCTACCATCCGACCGGGCAGGGCATTGAAGGCCGATTGACGAGCACCTTGGGCGACGGCTGCAAATTGTCGCTGCCATTCGCCGCGGTGCTCAATAACTGACGCTGGATTTTCCTAGGCGATCGGGTCGAGGTTGGGCAGCGCGTCGTCGCCGGTGATGCAATTCCAGACATACCACGCGACACCGGCGTCACCGGTCCATAACGAGTAGCGACGTTGACCATATTCGCTGAAGTGACGGTCGCTCTGCGCCATCGAATGCATCGCGAACGACCGTGCGCGGTCTAGCCAGAGCTTGTCGCCGGTGCGCTTGAATAGCTTGAGGAAGGTATAGCCGTTGCCCGCGGTTCCGTGGCATAGCCCCGGGCCCTTGCTCAGCGGACCCGCGGACCAGGTCAACTCGCCTGCCGCGACCAGCACGTCGTCGAGACGCGGATCGGGGAGGTGCGCGAGGCTGGTCACGATGCCGGGCGAGCCGTGACACCACTGCACAAGCATCTTGGTCGGCGCGGTGCCCGACAGCCGCGGCGGCCAGTTGGCGACCACGCCTTCGCGCAACGCGGTGGCGTGCACGGTGTCGACGATGGCGCTTTGCAGCGAGGCCGCCGATGCGGCGGGCAGGAGCGCAAAGCCGCGAACTAGCGCGCTCGCGTTGCCGGCAAACCCGTGGCCGGCGCCGATGTAGTTGACCGTCTGCCCGTAGAGCTGCTGGGTCCAGATGCGGCACGGCGCGTCGCCCGAGCTTAGGAGCGATCGCTCGAGCGCCTGCGCGTCTGCAAGAAACAGCGTGGCCCAGCGCGGGTCGCCGGTCCATTCATGCATGGTGAGCGCGACGTGCATGGTGCTGGGTGAGCCCCACAGCAGCTCCAGCGACGGGTGATCGGCATTGCGTGCGATCGACGCGGCAATCGCGTCCGCGGTCGCGTCGTCGGGGGCAAGCCGGTAGCGCAGCAGCAGGATGCCGGATTGCCCCATGAGCAGGCCTTCCACTCCGTGTCCCCAAGGCTCGACGATCGCGAGGTTGCGGGCCAGGAGTTCATCGAGCGTTGGGGTGAAGTTCGACGTGGGTGCGGCTGCGCCAGCGCGCGCGAGGTGATCGAGCGCCCAAATCACACCGGCAGCGCCGAAGTAAATCATCGTCATCGGGTGTCGGTGCTCGCCGTCGTCGACGTCGCGCGGATGCGGCGGCCATAGTCCGGTACGCGAGTAGGCGCGATGCGCGTCCCCGGCAAAACTTTCGATCCAGGCGCGGGCGGCGCCCTGGTCCCAGGGGGCGGAGGCGAGCGGCTCGTGGCGTTCGGGTTCGTAGAGCAATGGTGAGGCCATAGACGGAGAGTTTGTTGCGCGTCAGGTGTACGGCGCAATCTTATTCGATTCGGGGTGGAGTGAGATGACCTCGTCGCTTAGCCGATACGGTGTCCGGTTCGGGCTCGCGTAGACTCCCCGCTTTGCCCGACCGCGCTGATCCTTGCAGCGCCGCGCGACGATCACCCGGAGATCGGATGAACAGACGTAATGCTGCACGTGCGCTGCTTCGCGGTCTACTCGCCTTCGGCGCCGTACCACTCATGGCTCGGGCGCAGCAAGCGGGCAAGGTGTACCGCATCGGCTATTTGAGCGCCCCCAGCCGCGAGTCCGTCGAGCAAGCGCTTCAGGGATTCAAGCGAGCGTTACGAGAACTCGGCTTGGTCGAAGGCCAAAACCTCATCATTGAGTACCGGTGGGCCGACGGCAAGATCGAGCGACTGCCCGAGCTTGCGGTCGAGCTGGTCCGGCTCAACCTGGACCTGATCATCGCGCCGGCCGGATCCGCTGCGCTGGCGGCAAAGAACGCGACGAGCAGCATTCCCATCGTCATGATGTTCCCGGCCGATCCTGTCGAGCTGGGACTGGTCGCGAGCCTGAGACGGCCAGGTGGCAACATTACCGGCACGACCTCCGCGCCCGGTCCGGAGATCTTCGGCAAGCAACTGCAAATCCTGAAGGAAGCTGTCCCCCACGTTGCTCGAGTGGCGATCCTCACCAACCCGGCGGACCCCACATCGGCAATTCAACTGCGAGAGGTTGTGGCAGCCTCCCGATCGTTGGGTATCCGCCTTCAACAAGTGGCGGCCCAAGGTCCGGAGGAGTTCGATAGCGCGTTCGCCGCCATGGCGCGCGAGCGGGCTGAGGCGCTGCTGGTGAGCAGGGGTACGACGTTCCTGGTCAACCGTGCCAGGATCGCCGAACTCGCGGTGAAGGGACGACTACCCACGATGACCAGCTTTCGGGAAAGCGTCGAGGCGGGGGGCTTGATGGCCTATGCGGTGAACATGACCGATTTCATCGGGCGCGCCGCAGTCTACGTCGACAAGATCCTGAAGGGCGCCAAGCCTGCCGACCTTTCTGTCGAGCAGCCGACAAAGTTCGAGCTGGTGATCAATCTGAAGACCGCGAAGGCGCTGGGACTTGCGATCCCGCAGTCGCTACTCGCGAGTGCGGACGCGGTGATTCAGTGACAAACCGACAAGCAGCCGATACTGGCCAGAGCGATCGGGGATGACGCGATGTCCAACTTCGGGCTCGCGTAAACCATGACGCAACGCCCAGACCCCACAAGAGTTGCGGCCAAGCCGCAAGACGCGCCCGCGGCGAACCACCGCCTCCTCGCGCTCTATCGCACCATGGCGCGCATTCGCGCATTCGAGAACGCGGCCGAGATAGCGAGCCAGGGTGGCGTGCAGGCGTGGGGTCTGGCGACATCCGACAAACCCGCGCTGGTGCGCGGACCGCTGCACCTGTCGACGGGACAAGAGGCGGTGGCGACCGGCGTCTGCGCCAATCTCACTCGCGATGACCTGCTGACATCGACGCATCGCGGCCACGGGCACACGCTGGCCAAGGGCGCCGACGTCAATCGCATGATGGCCGAGCTGTTCGGCCGCGCCACGGGCACCAACAAGGGCAAGGGCGGCTCGATGCACATCGCCGATTTCAGCGTCGGCA
>JBDTZQ010000042.1:0-21418 GCA_040005035.1 Betaproteobacteria bacterium
ACCCGCTGTCGACCACCAGCAGCATGCCGTTGAGGTAGTAGCGGATGTCCTGCTGGGCCATGGCGAACTCGGCAAGCTTGAGCAGCGAGCGGAAGTCCTTTTGCGGCAGCGTGATCGTCTGCAGCTTGTCCTGCGCCAGCGTGATGCGCGGATAGTCGGCGGACGGCAGCGTCTGCAGGTTGAAGCGGGAGCGACCCGCGCGCACCGTCATCCGGCTGGCCGAGGTTTCTGCGGTCACCGAGGCGCCCTCCGGAAGCGCGCGCAGCAAATCCTGGAGCTTGCGCGCCGCGACCGTGATCGATTGATCCTTGCCGCCGGCGAGTTCGCTGTGCGCGGTGATCTGCATTTCGAGGTCGGTCGCGGTGACGAACAGGCTTCCGTTCTTCTGTTCGAGAAGCACATTGGCGAGGATCGGCAGCGTGTGCCGGCGTTCCACGATTCCCGAAACCGCCTGCAGCGGTCTGAGCAACGCGTCTCGCGGTACTTGTTTTAATTGCATTGTTTATACCTGATTAACAGCTAACAGGAGGCGCCGTGTTTTCGGTACAAACGGCGAAACATCAATCCCGCCCGGGCCTTGCGCCATGTCCGGCACGCAGGAAAACAACTGTGCAGCCTGTGCAGCGTTTGGGGATGAAATCACGCCTTCGAATTCGATGGCGACAATCCACAAATTATAGTCTGTTTCAACAGGGATTCATACCCTGCCTGGACCCTAGTTTCGAAGGACCTGCAATAGGAAATTGACGTCGTGGCTGATTTCCGGAACCGACTCGCGAAGCTTGGCGATCTGACGGCAGGCATGTAACACGGTGGTGTGGTCGCGCCCGCCGAAATTGCTGCCGATCTCGGGCAGCGAAAGCTGCGTGAGCTCCTTGGCGAGCGCCATTGCCACCTGTCGCGGACGCGCCACCGCGCGCGAGCGCTTTTTCGAGTGCATGTCGGAAATGCGGATCTTGTAGTAGTCAGCGACCGTCTTCTGAATGTTCTCGATCGAGATCTGGCGGTTCTGCACGGCGAGCAGGTCGCGCAGCGCATCTTTGGCCAGCGCCAGCGTGATCTCCTGTCTATGGAAATTGGAGTAGGCGAGGATGCGCTTGAGAGCGCCTTCGAGCTCGCGGACGTTGGAGCGGATGTGCTTGGCGATGAAGAACGCGACCTGCTCGTCGAGCTTCGCTCCGGTTTGCGAGGCCTTGGAAAGCAGGATCGCGACGCGCATCTCGAGCTCGGGCGGTTCCAGCGCGACGGTCAGGCCCCAGCCGAAACGCGAGATGAGGCGCTCCTCCATGCCCGAGATCTCCTTCGGGTAGGTGTCGCAGGTGATGACGACCTGCTTGCGCGCCTCGATGAGCGTGTTGAACAGGTAGAAGAACTCCTCCTGTGTCCGGTTCTTGCCGTTGAAGAACTGGATGTCGTCGATCAGGAGGAGGTCCAGCGACCGGTAGTAGCGTTTGAACTCGTCGAAAGCCTTGTGCTGATACGCGCGTACGACATCGGAGACGTAGGTCTCGGCGTGTATGTAGCGGATCTTCGCGCTCGGGTTGTTCTCGAGGATGTGGTTGCCGATCGCTTGGATCAGATGCGTCTTGCCCAGGCCGACGCCGCCATAGACGAAAAGCGGGTTGTACGACGTGGGGTGGTCGGCGACCTGCATACCGCCCGCTCGTGCGAGCTGGTTGGCCTTACCCGCGACGAACGACGCAAAGGTGAACGAGGGATTGAGGCTCGCCTGCTCGCCGCGCCGATCGACCGCGGGCGTCACGTCGATGGGCTTCGAGGCCGCGGCGATGGGCGCTGCGCGCTCGGTGGCATCGGCGACCACAAAGGCCAGCCGCTGCGGAGCACCGAGCGCGGCGGCCGCGAGTTCCTCGATGCGGCCGGCGAACCGGTCCTTCACCCACTGCAGGACGAAGCGGTTGGGGGCGATCAGTCGAAGGCTGTTCTCGCCGGCATGCTCGAAACGAAGCGGGCGGATCCAGGTGTTGAACTGCTGCGCCGTCAGCTCGCGCTGAAACGACTCGAGGCAGCTCTGCCAGAACGCCGGTGTCGACATAAATTAAATGCGGGAAGCGCCACGAGGAGCGGGCTCCGGAAGGAGACCCGTCATGCGCGCATTGTACCGCGTCGGCCGCGGGGTTATGCACAGCGCGACTTCACCAGGGCGTCGCGTCAACAGCGTTTCAGATCCAGGCGAGAACGCGCGCAACAGTTGACAGAGCATGGCGCAAAACGCTCTAATGTAAGGCTTTTTCCAAAGAAGGCTCGATCATGAAACGCACTTTTCAGCCGTCGGTGGTCCGCCGCAAGCGCACCCACGGATTTCGCAGCAGGATGAAGACCGCGGGTGGGCGCAAAGTGTTGCGCGCGCGCCGTGCCAAGGGCCGGGCCCGGCTTGCCGTGTAGTGGTGGCTGGAGCGCCGGCGATCGGCACGCTACGCGCTCGACGTCTGGCCGGCGGCAAGGCGTTCGCGCGGGTGTTTCGCGAGGGCCGTCGCTACTCTGGTGTGCACGTTCAGGTCATCGCCGCAGCCGCGTCGGATAATGGCGCAGGCAGCGGCCGGCTCGGGTACATCATCCCCAAGCAGCATTTTCGCCGCGCGGTCGACCGTAACTACGTCCGGCGCATCCTGCGGGAGGCGCTTCGGCAACGCCGGCTTGCACTCGGCAGCTTCGACATCGTCATGAGGGTGCGCGCGGGCTGTCCGCGCGCAGCGCTCGCGGCGCTGGCGGCGGAAACCGCGGGCTTGCTCGACGCGCTGGCGGTCGCTGCGTCGCGATGAAAACGCTGCTCCTGCTGCTCATTCGCGGATATCAGTACGCGCTGCGGCCGATGCTCGGCGCCAACTGCCGCTTCCATCCGAGTTGCTCCGAATACGCGCGCGAGGCGCTGGAGCGACACGGTACGCTGAAAGGCATCTGGCTGGCGTTGCGCCGTGTCGCGCGCTGCCATCCGTATCATAGCGGCGGCTTCGATCCCGTTCCGTCAGGTGACGGGATCACCGCCAAACGATTGCGCTCATGGATACCCAACGACTGATCCTGTTCGTCATTTTCTCGTTCTCCGCGTTGTTCCTCTGGGAGGCGTGGCAGCGTGAGCACCGCCCGCCGGTCCCCGTAACGACCGCGGCATCGCCGAGCGCGCCCAAGGCCGGCGATTCGGTGCCGTCCGTGCCGTCCGCCGGCACGCCGGGAGCACCGCCGGCGCTTCCGGGGGCGCCGGGCGTCCCGGCGACGACCGCGCCGGCCGGTGAAATCGTGAAGATCAAGACCGACCTCTACACCGCCGGCATCGATACGCAGGGCGCGGTGCTCGCCGAGTTCGCGTTGGCGGCGCACCGCGATACCAACGACGAGACCAAGCCATACGTCCTGCTGCAGCGAAATGCCGAGCGTACGTTCATCGCCCAGTCTGGCCTGTTGGGCGAAGGCATGCCCAACCATCGCACGCTCTGGCAGGTGCAGCCGGGAGCGCGGGACCTCGCGCCCGGTGCGGAAAGCTTCGACGTCAAGCTGCAGGCGACCGCCGCCAACGGCGACAAGGTCGTGCTGACAATGACGTTCCATCGCGGCAGCTACGTCATCGATGTCGCGTACGCGATCAGCAACGCCACCAGCGCGCCAGCCGCGCCGTTCGCGTACTTCCAGCTCACGCGCGACACCAAGACGCCGGGCGTGCAAAACTCCATGGCGCCGGCGGCGTACACCGGGCCGGTGATCTATAACGAGACCGACAAGTTCAAGAAGGTCGAGACCGGCGACCTCGACAAGCTCGCCGCGGATCCCGCCCGCAAGCTTCCGTACACCAAGAATACGGACAACGGCTGGGTCGGCATGATCGAGCACTACTTTCTCGCCGCATGGCTTCCTGCCGAGACGCCGCGCAGCCCGCGTGAGTTCTACGCACGCAAGCTCGACAACGGCCTGTACGCCGACGGGGTCATCGTGCAGATGCCTCCGATCGCGCCCGGCGAGACCGGGACGTTGAAGGTTCCGCTCTACGTCGGCCCGCAGGAGCAGGACACGCTGGCCAAGCTCGCGCCGGGGCTCGACCTGGTCGTCGACTACGGGATTTTCACGGTGCTCGCGGCGCCGCTGTTCTGGCTGCTCAAGTGGCTGCACGGCATCGTGCACAACTGGGGGTGGGCGATCGTTCTGCTCACCATCATCATCAAGAGCGTGTTCTATCCGCTCAACCACGCCAGCGCGCGGTCGATGGCGAAGATGAAGGTGATCGCACCGAAGATGAAGGCGCTGCAGGAGCAATACGGCAGCGACAAGCAGCAGTTGCAGGTCAAGATGATGGAGATGTATCGGACCGAGAAGATCAATCCGCTCGGCGGTTGCCTGCCCATCCTCGTCCAGATCCCCGTGTTCATCGCGCTCTACTGGGTGCTGCTGTCGGCGGTGGAGCTTCGCCATGCGCCGTGGATCTTGTGGATACACGACCTGTCGGCGCCGGACCCATATTTCGTGCTGCCCGTGATCTATGCGATCACCGCCTATCTCCAGGTGCGGCTTTCGCCGACGCCGATCCAGGATCCGGTGCAGGCGAAGGTGATGCAGATCATGCCCATCGCTTTTTCGGTGATGTTCATCTTTTTCCCGTCGGGGCTCGTCCTCTACTGGCTGGTCAACAATTCGCTGCAGATCTTCCAACAATGGCACATGAACCGCGTGCTCGAGCGTGAAACGGCGGCGGCCGCGGCGAAGCGCAGGTAGCGCCCGCGATGCGCGGCGCGGTATGGAACGCGCCGGCCGAGCGCGAATTGCCCGATGAGCTACGCTCCTGACGCCATCGCCGCGATCGCGACCGCGCCGGGACGCGGTGGCATCGGCGTGGTGCGCATATCGGGGCGCGATCTGTCGCGGGTGATGCAGGGAGTGATCGGCCGGGAGCTCACTCCGCGCGTGGCCGTCGTCGCGCGCTTTCTCGGCGCCGATGGCGAGGCGCTCGATCGCGGCTTGGCGCTGTGGTTTCCGGCGCCCGCCTCATATACCGGCGAGAACGTGCTCGAGCTGCATGGACACGGTGGCCCGGCGGTGCTCGGGCTCGTGCTCGCCCGCTGCCTCGAGCTCGGCGCGCGCATCGCGCAACCCGGCGAGTTCACTCAACGCGCGTTTCTCAACGACAAGTTCGATCTCGCGCAGGCCGAAAGCGTCGCCGACCTGATCGACGCCGGCAGCGCCGCGGCCGCGCGCGCCGCCGGACGAAGCTTGTCCGGCGAATTCTCCCGATACACGCACGCCCTCGTCGCGGCGCTGGTCGAGCTTCGAGCGCTCACCGAGGCGACGCTGGATTTCCCCGACGAGGACATCGATTTCCTGCGCACGGCCAACGCAGCGCAGCGCCTCGCCGCGCTGCAGGGGCAGGTTTCGTCGCTGCTCGCTCGCTCGCGGCAGGGCGTGCTGCTGCGCGACGGGCTCGCGGTGGTCATCGTCGGCGCGCCCAACGTCGGCAAGTCGAGCCTGCTCAACCGGCTCGCCGGCGACGACATCGCCATCGTGACCGACGTCCCCGGCACCACGCGCGACGCGATCCGCAGCGAAATCGACGTGCGCGGCGTGCCGTTGCATGTGGTCGACACCGCGGGCGTGCGCGAATCCACCGACGCAGTCGAGACCATCGGAATCGCCAGAACGTGGGAGGCCGTGGCACGCGCCGATCTCGCGCTGGTCGTGACCGACGCGCGGGATACGGACGATGCGCACGGCGCGCTCCTGGCCGGACTCGACCCGGCGCTGCCGCGCATCGTCGTGCGCAACAAGATCGATCTCATGGGCGCTGGGCCGCGTCGGCAGTCCCTCGAAGGCGAGCGACGCGAAGTGTGGATGTCGGCGCGCACCGGCGTTGGCCTCGACCTGCTTCAGGATGCGGTGCTCGAGGTCGCAGGTGCGAGCGAGGATATGCAGGGCGCGTTTCTCGCGCGTGAACGCCACGTGCAGGCGATCATTGTCGCGCAACGCCATCTCGACTCGGCGACCGCGCAGCTGGCGATACCATCGATCGAACTCGTCGCCGAGGAGCTTCGCGCCGCACAGGATGCGCTGTCGTCGATCACCGGCGCGTTTGGCAGCGACGATCTGCTCGGTGAGATTTTTGGGCGGTTTTGTATCGGCAAGTGAATCGACCGCGGACACGCGGCCGGCAAGCGCGCGTGCCCGCCCCTCCGGCCCAGTGGCCTGACCAAAGCCGCGAGCGGCGGCTCGGGGAATCGCCCGCGCGCCGCGTGTTAAAATCGCGAACTTTTTTTCAGCCGTTCGGTCCCCTAGTTGTCGCCGAACGAGAGTGAGCCTTGATGAATCATCCCGATCCCACTCCTGCCCTTGCCGCCGCGGTCGATGCGCCGGGGTACGTGCGGCATCCGCGCCTGCTCGCGTGGGTTCGCGAGGTCGCCGGCCGGACGCGTCCGGAGCGCATCGTCTGGTGCGACGGGTCGCAGCGCGAATACGACGCGCTTTGCGCGCACATGGTGGACAGTGGAATGCTGCGTCGTCTCGACGCGACCAAGCGGCCGAACAGCTATCTCGCGCTCTCGGATGCGTCCGACGTCGCGCGCGTCGAAAATCGCACGTTCATCTGCTCCGAGCTTCAGGAAGACGCGGGACCGACCAACAACTGGGTCCCACCGGTCGCGATGCGCGAGACGCTCGTGGAACTTTTTGACGGTTGCATGCGCGGGCGCACCATGTACGTCGTCCCGTTCTCGATGGGCCCGCTGGGCAGCCCGATCGCGCACATTGGCGTCGAACTCACCGACAGCCCGTACGTCGCGGCGAGCATGCGCATCATGACGCGCATGGGACGCGATGTTTTCGACGTGCTCGGCCAGGATGGTGAATTCGTGCCCTGCATCCACAGCGTGGGCGCCCCGCTCGCCGACGGCGAGCCGGACGTGCGCTGGCCGTGCAACAAGGACCACAAGTACATCGTGCATTTCCCGGAGACGCGCGAGATCTGGAGCTTCGGCTCGGGCTACGGCGGCAACGCGCTGCTCGGCAAGAAGTGCTTCGCGCTGCGCATCGCGTCGGTGATGGGCCGTGACCAGGGATGGCTCGCCGAGCACATGCTCATCCTGGGCGTCACTTCGCCCGCCGGCCGGAAGTCGTATGTCGCGGCGGCGTTTCCGAGCGCGTGCGGCAAGACCAACTTCGCGATGCTGATTCCGCCCGAAGGTATGGACGGCTGGCAGGTGACCACCGTCGGCGACGACATCGCGTGGATCAAGCCGCACGCCGATGGGTACCTGCACGCGATCAACCCCGAGGCCGGGTACTTCGGGGTCGCCCCCGGCACGTCGTACGAGTCGAACCCGAATGCGATGAAGACGCTCGAGCGCGACGTGATCTTCACCAACGTCGCGCTCACCGACGACGGCGACGTGTGGTGGGAAGGCATGACGCGCGAGGCGCCGGCGCACCTCACCGACTGGCAAGGTCAGTCGTGGACGCCCGGATGCGGGCGCAAGGCCGCGCATCCCAATGCGCGCTTCACCGTTTCAGCGTCGCGCTGCCCCTCGCTGGACCCCGAGTGGGACAACCCCGACGGCGTGCCGATCCATGCGTTCGTGTTCGGCGCGCGGCGCAGCGACACCGTCCCGCTGGTCGTGGAAGCAACGAGCTGGGAGGACGGCGTCTACAAGGCTGCGACGATGGGATCAGAAACCACCGCCGCGGCAACCGGTGCCGTCGGTGAAGTGCGGCGCGACCCGTTCGCGATGCTTCCGTTCTGCGGTTACCACATAGGCGACTACTTCGCGCATTGGCTGGCGATGGGCAGGCGCATCGCGCATCCTCCGCGCATTTTCAACGTCAACTGGTTTCGCACCGACGAGCGCGGCAAGTTCGCGTGGCCCGGCTTCGGGCAGAACATGCGCGTGTTGAAGTGGATCGTCGAGCGTTGCACCGTTGGCGCGCACGCCAGCGCGACGCTACTCGGATTGCAACCCGACTATGCCGACCTCGACTGGAATGGCCTCGACTATCCAGCCGAGCGCTTCGCGCGTGTCATGGCAATCGATCGCGAGCGCTGGTCGGGGGAGCTCGATGCGCACCGGCAACTGTTCGAAAAGCTCGGAGACAAGCAGCCGGCTTCGCTTGCCTCGAAGCGCGCGGAGCTGGAAACCAAGCTCGCGCTCTGAAGGGCTGGCGCCGTGTTCGCGGCTGCGTTGGGCTGCGTTCAGAAACCTAGCGTTGCAACGAAGGCGTCGACTTCGGCGCGCGATGGCGCGCCGAGCCGGCCTCCCCGGCGCGTGCACTTGAGCGCCGCCGCGGCGTTGGCGAAACGCGCGGCCTGGTCGACGTCTTTTCCCTCGCCGATGGCCAGCGTAAACGCAGCGTGAAAAACATCGCCCGCAGCGAGCGTGTCGACGGCATTGACTCGCGGAGCCGGCACGATGCGGACCTCGCTGCCGTCCAGCCAAGCCATGCCGAGTTCTCCCAGCGTAACGCCGACGATCGCGTCGGATTGAGCCTGCATCGCGTGGAGCCCCTGATCGCGGTCGTCGACGCCCGATGCGATGGCGAGCCCCGCGCTCGAAAAAATCGCATAGTCGCATTCGGCGCATAGCCGGCGCAGCGCCTGCGCATCGCCGACGTCACCATCGAGGATCGTCGGCACTCCGGCGGCGCGTGCCGCGGCGAAACCGCGCAGTGCGCCAGCGGGCCAGCGCACGTCGGCGAGCACGGCGTCGAAACTACCGATGTCGTCCAATGCCAGCCACGACGCATCGTCGTCGAGCGCGGGATCGTTGTAGATGCACACGAGCCGCTCGCCCGCGTCGTCGATCAGGATCGTCGCCACCGGTGACGTACATCGATCGACGCGGCGCACCCGCGACACGTCGACGCCTTCGCTGCGCAGTTGCCCGAGAATGCGCGCGCCCGCATCGTCGTCGCCCACGCGTCCGCAGTAGGACACGCGCGCGCCTAGCCGTTGCGCCGCGACGCTGGCGTTGGCCGCCATCCCGCCGCCGGCTTCCATGCGCGCGCTCGCCAGGACCTTCGTCGGCTCACGCGGTATGTGCGCGACGCGAAAAATCGTATCCAGCGCGCTGTGGCCGATGCAAAGCAGGCGCATCAACGCGCGCGAGCTTGCAAAGCGCGAGCCGGCAAACTATGCTTCATGTAAATATTTCGGAAAGTATTGTGTAATGGTTTTCTGTAATCGTTTGCAAGTAGAGCTGCGTACGCCCCAGTGTGGGCCAACGGGGCCTGACGCGCAACGGGCGCGCCTGCGGTGACGGGACGCAGACGCAGCAAAGGTGCCACCGGACAGGCGACACTGAGGGACGTCGCGCGTGCGGCCGACGTGTCGATCGCGTCGGCGTCGCGGGCGTTGGGAAAACCCGAGCTGGTCAGCGAGGAAGTGCTGCTACGGGTGCTCACGTCGGCACGCGAGCTCAGATACGTTCCCGGCGCGCCGAGAGGCGCGGAGGCGGCAGCGCACCCGCGCTTCGGCGCCGTCATCGCGGACTTCGATGACGCCGTACTGGTCGCGGGCCTCGGCGCGATGGCCCGGGCGATCGAGCTCGAAGGCGGCACCCTGCTGGTCGCCCACGCCGGCGCCACCCCACAGAGTGCGGCCAGAGGTGTCCATGACCTGCTTGCGCGGGGGACGCGGGCTGTCGCGTTTTTCGGCATTACGGCGCCTCGGCACGCGGCGGCGGTCCCGGGCGGGGTGCGTTTCGCGGACTTCGACGTTCGGCCCTTCGGCGCGGCTCCCTCGTCGGGGTACCTGCACGCGGAGGCGATCGCGCTTGCCGCTCTGTACCTGGGACAGTCGGGGCACCGGCGAATCGCCATGGTCGGGGTGCGCGATGCCGGGACGGTACGCGCGCTGTGCGCGGAACGAGGCGGGGCGCCCTTGGCGCTCGTCGAGACAGACCTGCAGGGAGCGGCCCCCGACGCACTGGCGAACGCGCTTCGCCGTTGGATGTCGCAAGAGGTCACGGCGGTGATCTGCGGTAGCGATCGCGCCGCCGGCGCATTGCTGGAAATAGGCGCTCGCGAAGGCATCGACGTTCCCCGGCAGCTGTCGATCGTCGGCTATGGCGACAGCGACCTGTGCCGCGCCGGACGCCCGTCGCTCACTTCACTGCGCGTGCCCGCGGCGGCGGCCGGCGAAGCACTGGGGCGCGCATTCCTGGGCATTCCATCGACGCCGGCGCAAGACGCCCCCAAGTTCTCCGCCAAGCTCCTGGTGCGAGAGTCGACGCGGCCACCGGGCGCGTAGCCTGTTCCACGTGAAACGGTAAGGCGTCGGACGCATGTTCCACGTGGAACACACCGGCTACCGCTGGGGCACGCCTTGCGGTATCATTCGACAAGCGCAGGCAATTTCTGAATTACCTTTAAAAACATGCTGTTCCCCACACATTTCGACGTTATCGTGATCGGCGGAGGCCACGCCGGGACCGAAGCGGCGCTCGCGGCGGCGCGGATCGGCAGACGTACGCTGCTATTGACCCACAGCATCGAAACGCTGGGCCAGATGTCGTGCAATCCGTCGATTGGCGGCATCGGGAAAGGGCACTTGGTCAGGGAGCTGGACGCCTTGGGCGGAGCCATGGCGCTCGCCACCGACGAGTCGGGCATCCAGTTTCGAACCTTGAACTCGAGCAAAGGACCTGCCGTACGCGCCACGCGCGCACAGGCCGACCGGCTGCTCTATAAACAGGCCATTCGCGGCCGGCTCGAGACCCAGCCCAACCTTTCCATTTTCCAGCAGGCCGTGGACGATCTGACGCTCGTCGGCGACCGCGTCTCCGGAGTGATCACCCAGCTGGGAACCCGTTTCGAGGCGCACGCAGTGGTCCTGACCGCCGGGACGTTCTTGTCCGGCCTGATCCACGTCGGGCTGGAGCACTACGAGGCTGGACGGGCAGGGGATCCGCCCGCGAAGACGCTGGGCGCGCGGTTGCGTGCGCTGTCGTTGCCGGCGGGACGCTTGAAGACCGGGACGCCGCCGCGGCTCGATGGGCGCACGATCGATTTCACCCGCCTGACCGAGCAGCCTGGCGACGATCCGACGCCGGTGTTTTCGTTCATGGGGACGCGCTCGATGCACCCCCGGCAGTTGCCATGCTGGATCACGCACACCAACGCCCGTACCCACGACATCATTCGCCGGGGCCTCGATCGCTCGCCGATGTTCACCGGCGTAATCGAGGGCGTCGGGCCACGCTACTGTCCTTCGATCGAGGACAAGGTGGCGCGCTTCGCCGGGCGCGACAGCCACCAGATCTTCCTCGAGCCGGAAGGCCTGTCCACTCACGAGATCTACCCCAACGGGATCTCGACATCGTTGCCGTTTGACGTGCAGCTCGAGCTCGTGCGCACCATCGACGGCTGCGAGCAGGCGCATATCCTGCGGCCCGGCTACGCCATCGAGTACGACTATTTCGACCCTCGCGCGCTGCGGCCCACGCTGGAGGCCCGCGCCATTGCCGGACTGTTTTTCGCGGGGCAGATCAACGGCACGACGGGTTACGAAGAAGCCGCCGCGCAGGGCGTGCTCGCGGGGCTCAACGCCGGCCGCTTCGCGGCCGGCGAAGAAGGCTGGTATCCGCGCCGCGACGAAGCCTACCTCGGCGTGCTCGTCGACGACCTGGTCACGCGCGGGGTGACCGAGCCCTACCGGATGTTCACCAGCCGTGCCGAATATCGGCTGCAGCTGCGCGAGGACAACGCCGATCTTCGCCTGACCGACATCGGCCGCACGCTGGGCCTGGTCGCCGACCGGCGCTGGGAGTCGTTTTCACGAAAGCGCGATGCGGTCGCACGCGAGCTCGAGCGGGTGAAATCGACGTGGGTTAGCCCGGCGATGATCAAGCGCTCGGACGCGCTGCGCGCGCTCGGAGCGCCGCTGGAGCGCGAAGCATCGCTGGCCGAGCTTCTGCGCAGGCCCGAAGCCACGTACGCGAGCGTGATGACGCTCAGCGGCGCGGGCACCGTCGTGGACGACCCGGCCGTCGCCGAACAGGTCGAGATCGCCACCAAGTACGCGGGCTACATCGAGCGCCAGAACGAGCAGATCGAGCGCAATGCCGCTCAGGAGGCGCTGCCGTTGCCGGGCGACCTCGACTACGCCACGGTTCGCGGCCTGTCGATCGAGGTCCAGCAGAAATTGAATCTGCACCGACCACCCACGCTCGGGCACGCGGCGCGCATTTCCGGCGTCACGCCGGCGGCGGTTTCGCTTTTGCTCGTCCATCTCAAGCGCGGCTTCCGGCCGTCGGCCGCCCCCGTGCAAACGCGCTCGGCATGACCGATGCGCTGGCGGCGGGCATCGACGCGCTACGTATCGACCTCGATCGCGATGCGCGCACGAAGCTGCTCGACTACGTGGCGCTGCTGGCCAAGTGGAACGCCACGCACAACCTCACCGCCATCCGCGATGCCGATTCGATGATCACGCATCACCTGCTCGATTCGCTCGCGGTGTTGCCGCATCTGCCGTCGGCCGAGACGTTGCGGCTGGCCGACGTCGGCAGCGGCGGTGGCCTGCCCGGTGTTCCGCTCGCGATTGCGCGCCCCGCTTGGCGCGTAACACTCATCGACAGCAACCGCAAGAAAGCCGCGTTCCTGAGCCAGTCGGCGATCGAGCTCTCGTTGCCCAACGTCGAGGTGGCGTGCGTGCGTGCGGAAGAGTTCAAGCCGGCGAGTCGATTCGACATCGTGATCGCGCGCGCCTACGCCGCGCTCGAGACTTTCGTCGCGCAGACGCGCCACCTTGTGGCCGCGGGCGGCAGATTGCTCGCGATGAAGGGGCTGCGGCCCGATGACGAGCTGACGCGACTGCCGCCGAACATCCGCATCGTCGAGGTGTCGCCATTGTCCGTGCCCGGGGTCGACGCGGCGCGCCACCTCGTGATCATGGAGGTCGTGTCGTGACCAAGATCATCGCGGTCGCCAACCAGAAGGGCGGCGTCGGGAAGACCACGACCAGCGTCAACCTGGCGGCCAGTCTCGTCGCGATGAAGCGGCGCGTCCTGCTCGTCGATCTCGATCCCCAAGGCAACGCGACCATGGGCGCCGGGGTCGATAAGCGAGCGCTCACACACACGGTATACCAAGTACTGCTTGGCGAGAAGAAGATCGCTGACGTGAGGCTTGCTTCGCCCAGCGGCGGTTTCGACCTCGTCCCCTCGAACCGGGAGCTCGCCGGCGCTGAAGTCGAGCTGGTCGATCTTCCGGAGCGCGAGATGCGACTCAAGGACGCGCTCGCCGAAGCGCTGTCGCAGATGCGCGAGGCGATTTCCGAAATCGTCGACCAGTACGATTTCATCCTGCTCGATTGTCCGCCGTCGCTGTCGCTGCTCACGCTCAACGGATTGTGCGCGGCCGACAGCGTGCTGATCCCGATGCAGTGCGAGTACTACGCGCTCGAAGGCTTATCGGATCTCGTGCAGACGATCCGCAAGGTGCGCGCGCACCTCAACCCGCGCCTCGAAGTGGAAGGCTTGCTGCGAACCATGTACGACCCGCGCAACACGCTCGCGCTTAACGTCTCCGCGGACCTGCAGAAGCACTTCGGCGAAAAGCTTTATCGAACGGTCATTCCGCGCAACGTGCGCCTCGCCGAGGCGCCGAGCTACGGCATTCCGGCGCTTCACCTCGACCGCACCTCCAAGGGCGCGCAGGCGTACCTCGCGCTGGCCGGCGAAATGCTTCGCCGCGACGAGAGCGCCGCCGCGAACGAACCGCAGGCCACGCATGGCTAAGCTCAAAGGCCTCGGGCGCGGACTCGACGCGCTGCTCTCCGGATCGGATGAGTCCGCTGCCGGCGAATCGTTGCAGTCGATCGCGCTGGAGCGCTTGCGCGCCGGAAAATACCAGCCGCGCACGCGCATGGACGACGCGTCGCTGGACGCTCTCGCGCAATCAATCAAGGCGCAGGGCGTAATGCAGCCGATACTGGTTCGACCGGTGGCCGGCGGCAACTACGAAATCATCGCCGGCGAGCGACGCTGGCGCGCCGCGCAGCGCGCGGGCTTGAAAAGCGTTCCCGCGCTGGTGCGCGACGTTCCCGACCAGGCGGCGCTGGCGCTGGCGCTTATCGAGAACATCCAGCGCGAGGATCTGAACCCGCTCGAAGAGGCGCAGGGCATTGCTCGCTTGATCGACGAGTTCAAGCTGACGCACGAAGCCGCGGCAAGCGCGGTCGGGCGCTCGCGCAGCGCGGTGAGCAATCTGCTTCGCCTCACGCAACTCGCGAAGCCCGTCCAGGAGTTGTTGTCGGCATCCAAGCTCGACATGGGACACGCGCGGGCGTTGCTCGCGCTCCCCGTGGCGCAGCAGACCGCCGCGGCCGGACGCATCGTTTCGCAAGCGCTGTCGGTGCGCGACGCCGAGCGCCTGGTGCAGGGACTGCTGGCTCCGGGCACGAGGCGTCCGCGGCGCGGAGCAAACAAGAACGCTGACCGCGATGTCGCACGTCTCGAACAGGAACTCGCCGACGCGCTGGGCGCCCACGTGCGCATCGAACCGACGCGAAAGGGCGGCGGGCGTGTGGTGATCGGCTATTCGAGCCTGGCGCAGCTCGACGGCATCCTGGCGAAACTGCGCTAGCGAAACAAGACGGCGCCCGTGCGCGCCGTCGTCACGAAACGGGCAAGCTCAGCCGAGTTGCTTCAACATCGTTTCGGCATCGGACACCTCGAACTTGCCGGGCGCCTCGATGTTGAGCGTCTTGACCACGCCGTTGTCTATCAATGCGGAAAAGCGCTGGCAACGCGTGCCCATGCCGCGCGCGTTGAGGTCGAGCTCGAGGCCGAGCGCCTTGGTGTACGCGGCGCTGCCGTCACCCATCATGCGCACCTTGCCCTCGGTCTTCTGGTCCTTCGCCCAGGCGCCCATCACGAACGCGTCGTTCACCGACATGCAGACGACGTCGTCCACGCCCTTCGCCTTGAGCTTGTCGTAGTTGGCGACGTAGCCGGGAACGTGCTTGCCGGAGCACGTCGGCGTGAACGCCCCGGGCAGCCCGAACAGCACGACTTTCTTGCCGCGCGTCAGATCGTCGGTCTTGAACTCATTGGGACCGATCTTGCACTGCGCCGTTTCTTCCTCGATGTATTCGCTGAGGCCTCCTGACGGAAGCCGGTCGCCAACCTTGATGGTCATGATCTCTCCTCGGGACGAATCACAGAAGCGCTGAGCACTTGCGAAAGTCGATCGCTGCACGCCGCGGACCGGCGATTGTAGCGGAATTTCGCGTGCACGCAACGACGTGAAACCAGACCGCGGTTCTTGTCGGCGCCGATGTGAAGGCGTAAGGTCTGCAGTCCGCGTTCTCGCATCGAATCCAGGGGAAATCATGGCGCAGCGCAAACCGGCCCGCGATCGCCGCGTCAGCTTGCTCGTCGCGACGCGCAAAGGGTTGTGGCAACTCCACGCCGATCCCGCGCGTCGGGTGTGGCGCGTCGCGGGGCCGCAATTCCTGGGACACATCGTCCATCATTGCGTCGCCGATCCGCGCAGCCCGGGCACGGTGCTCGCCGCCGCGCGCACCGGTCACCTCGGCCCCACCGTTTTTCGCTCGACCGACCGCGGCCGCACCTGGCACGAAGCCGTCAAGCCGCCGGCCTTCGATGAGAACAGCGACCGCGTTGTCGATCACACGTTCTGGCTCACGCCCGGCCACGCTTCGCAGCCCGGCGTCTGGTACGCGGGCACGTCGCCGCAGGGATTGTTCCGTTCTGAAGACGCCGGAGCGACCTGGCGCGCAGTCGCGGGCTTCAATAGCCACCCGCAGCGCAAGGCGTGGTGCGGCGGGGACAAGGACGGAACCCCCGATGGGCCGAAGCTTCACTCGGTAAACATCGACCCGCGAGACGCGGCGCACATGTACATCGGCATGTCGAGCGGCGGCGTGTTCGAGTCGACCGATGCCGGCGCGAACTGGACGCCGATCAACAAGGGGATCCGCGCCGACTTCCTGCCCGACCCCGACGCCGAGTACGGGCACGATCCGCATTGCGTGCGCTTGCATCCGGCGCTGCCCGACCGCCTGTATCAACAGAATCACTGCGGCATCTATCGACTCGATCGCCCGTCGCGGCAGTGGCAGGACATCGGCACGACCATGCCTAAGAGCGTCGGATCGATCGGATTTCCCATCGTCATGCATCCGCGCGACCCGGATACGGTGTGGGTTTTCCCGATGGATGGGAGCAGCGTTTGGCCGCGCGTCTCGCCCGGCGGCAAACCGGCGGTGTACCGAAGCGTCAACGGCGGCAAGACGTGGCAGCGCCAGGCGACGGGGTTGCCGAAAGCGCAGGCGTGGTACACGGTGAAGCGGCAGGCGATGAGCGTTGATCAGGCGACGCCGGCGGGGGTGTATTTCGGCACCAGCAGCGGCGAGGTGTGGGCGAGCCGGGATGAAGGGCGCACCTGGAAACGCGTCGCGGCGCATCTCCCGCAGATTTACGCCGTCGAGGTCGCGTGAGCGCGACGGGCCGCCCCGAGCGCGAACACCGCAGCGCGCAGCGCGGAGGTACTCCGATAAGCGCGACGGGCCACCACGAGCGCGAACACCGCAGCGCGCAGCGCGGAGGTACTCCGATAAGCGCGACGGGCCACCACGAGCTCGAACACCGCAGCGCGCAGCGCGGAGGTACTCCGATAAGCGCGACGGGCCGCCCCGAGCGCGAACACCGTAGTGCGCAGGTAGTCCTGTGAGCGCGTAGGGCCGTGCATGCAGGTGCGCATTCCCAGCCCGCTGCGAAGCTACACAAAGAATGCCGATCGAGTCGACGCATCCGGCGCGACGCTGGCGCAGGTGCTCGCCGATCTCGACCGGCAATTCCCGGGAATACGCTTCCGGGTCATCGACGAGCACGAAGGCATCCGCCGACACATCAAGTTCTTCGTCAACGCAACGCAGGCGGACGACCTCGGCGCGCCCGTCGCGGTATCCGACGAGGTCATCATCGTGTGCGCGCTGTCGGGCGGATGACGAGGCTCCGACAAGCGTTATCGCGCCGCAGCATTCGTTGACGCGCTCCCGACCAAAACCCTATAATCCATGAGTTTGCTGTGGCTGCGACGTCAAGCACCCGTCCCGAACGTACCCCCGCTTTTCCGCTTCGCCGCGTTGCCGGCTGGCAGGCCAGCGCGACGCTGTTGATCGCGGCGCTGGCTGGGTTCTGGGCGGGGTGGCACGGGGCTTTGTCGGCGGTGCTCGGGGGGTTGGTGAACATCAGCGCCGGCGCGGTTTTCACGGTGCTGATCGCGATCAATGCGCAGCCGACCGCGGCGGCGACGGTACGGACGATGCTGCGTGCCGAGGCGGGCAAGATCATCGCCATCGTGCTTCAGCTGTGGCTGGTGCTGACGAGCTACGGCGAAGTCGTCCACGCAGCCTTTTTTTCTGCGTTCGTGGTCACCGTGCTGGTCTCGCAGGCGGCGATCCTGGTGCAAGACTGATCGACTTGGGGTGGTGGCAGCGATGGCAGCGGAACCGATGGCGGCGGAACACCAACTCGACGCCGCGACCTACATCCAGCATCACCTGTCGTTCTTTACCCAGCCGGTGAACGCGGCGGGTGGTTTCTGGGCGATCAACTACGACACGATGATTACCTCAGTGATCCTGGGGATTCTCGTGCTCGGGTTTCTCTGGCTCGTGACGCGCAAGGCGACGTCCGGCGTACCTTCAAAGACACAGGCCTTCGTCGAGCTGTCCGTCGGCTTCGTCAACGACCAGGTGAAGAGCCTGTTCCATCACGACTACAAGTTCGTCGCGCCGGTCGCGCTGACTGTCTTCGTGTGGGTCCTCTTCATGAACGCGATGGACTTCCTGCCCGTCGACATCATGGCGTGGATTTACGAGCACGTTTTCCATCAGCGTACCTGGCGCAGCGTTCCGACCGCTGACGTCAATACGACCTTCGCGCTGGCCCTTTCGGTTTTCGCGCTGATGATCTACTACAGCATCAAGAACAAAGGCCTTGGCGGATGGTTGCACGAGCTGGTGGCGACGCCATTCGGGATTCGCCCCCTGTGGGCATCGCCGCTGCTCGTTCCGTTCAATCTTCTCTTCAACCTCATCGAGTACATCTCCAAGCCGCTGTCGCATTCGCTGCGGCTCTACGGCAACATGTACGCGGGCGAGATCATTTTTCTGTTGATTGCCATGCTTGCGGCAAATGCCGCTGAAATGGCTATCCACTGGGCGAGCCTGACATTTGTCTTTTCTATCGGCCTCAATCTGGCATGGGCGATTTTCCACATTCTGATCGTGGGACTGCAAGCCTATATCTTCATGATGCTGACCGTCGTGTACATCGCGATGGCTCACGAACACCATTGACCCAACCCACTAGACTCACGCTCACGAAAGGAAGACCGAAATGGACAAGCTGCAACTGGTGGCACAGATTCAAGCGTTCACGGGTATCGGAATCGGTTTGATGATCGGTTTGGGTGCGTTGGGCGCCTGCATCGGCGTCGGCATCATGTGCTCCCGATTTCTCGAAGGTGCTGCTCGCCAGCCGGAAATGATCCCGGCTCTGCAGGCCAAGGTGTTCCTCTTGCTCGGCCTGATCGACGCGTCTTTCATCATCGGACTCGGAATCGCAATGCTTTTCGCGTTCGGCAACCCGCTGATCCCGGCCGGTTTGAAGTAACGGCAATCGCGAGCTGCCTAGCAAGGGTTCGACATGAACATCAATCTGACACTGCTGATGCAGGCGATCGCCTTCGCGATATTCATTGGCATTTGCGCCAAGTACATCTGGCCACCGCTGATGCGCGCGGTCGAGAACCGGCAGAAGCAGATCGCCGACGGGCTCGCCGCCGGTGAGGAAGCCCGCCAGAGCCTCACCAAGGCCGAGTCGCGCATCGCCGAGATGATGGCCGATGCGAAGGCCCGCGCCTCGGAAATCGTCTCTCAGGGCGAGAAGCTCAAGAACGAGACGATCGAGCAATCAAAGACCACTGCGAAGACCGAAGGCGAGCGCATTATCGCCGCGGCGAAAACCGAGATCGACCAGGAAGTTCTGCGCGCCAAGGAATCGCTGCGCAACCAGGTCGCCGATCTCGCCGTCGCGGGAGCTTCGAAGATCCTCAAGCGCGAAGTCGATGCCAAGGCGCACGCCGAGCTGCTGGCGAGCATCCAGAAGCAGCTCTGATCGCCATGGCCGAACCCGTCACCGTTGCCAGACCCTATGCCGAGGCCGCGTTTTCCATCGCGCGCGATGCGAACGCGCTCGAGCAATGGGGCGGCATGCTCAAGGTCGCCAGTGACATCGCATCCGACACGCGCATGCGCGCGGCGCTCGACAACCCGAAGCTCTCTGCCGCCGACAAGGAAGCGCTGTTCCTGTCGGTGGCCGGTGACAAGCTCAATGCCGAGGCGCGAAGCTTCATCCGAGTGCTCGTGTCGTCGGATCGCGTCGGCCTGCTCTCGCACATCCGGTCGCTGTTCGATCAGCTCAAGGATGACGCCGACGGCGTTGCTCGCGCCCACATCACCAGCGCCTTTCCGGTGTCCGATGCCGAGCTGGCAACGATGAAGTCGACGCTGGAGCGCCGGTTCGGCAAGAAGATCGAGGCGACGGTGAGCGTCGATCCGGAACTCATCGGCGGCGCGACCATCGCGGTCGGCGACACGTTGATCGACGGGTCGGTGCGCGGCGAGCTTCAGGCGATGGCCACTCATTTGCGTACGTGACTTGCGTACTTGATTTGCCGACTTGATACGGACCTATAGCTAAACCAATGCAGCTCCGGCGTCGTCGCTGGAAGCGCGCAAGGAAAAATGATGCAGTTGAATCCATCCGAAATCAGCGACCTGATCAAGAGCAAGATCCAGAGCCTCGACACCGGCGCGGAAGTGCGCACGCAAGGCACCGTGGTGTCCGTGTCGGACGGCATCAGCCGCGTGCACGGCCTGTCCGACGCGATGCAGGGCGAGATGCTGGAGTTTCCGGGGAACACGTTCGGCCTTGCGCTCAACCTCGAGCGCGACTCGGTCGGCGTCGTGATCCTGGGCGACTATGAGCACATTTCAGAGGGCGATACCGTCAAGTGCACGGGGCGCATCCTCGAAGTGCCGGTCGGCCCGGAACTGATCGGCCGCGTCGTCAACGCGCTGGGCCAGCCCATCGATGGCAAAGGCCCGGTCAACGCCAAGATGACCGACGTCATCGAGAAGGTCGCGCCGGGGGTGATCGCGCGCAAGAGTGTGTCGCAGCCGGTGCAGACCGGCCTCAAGGCGATCGACGCGATGGTGCCCGTGGGCCGAGGCCAGCGCGAGCTGATCATCGGCGACCGCCAGACCGGCAAGACCGCGGTGGCGATCGACACGATCATAAACCAGAAGGGCAAGGACCTGTTCTGCGTCTACGTCGCGATCGGCCAGAAGGCGTCGTCGATCATGAACGTAGTCAAGAAGCTCGAAGAGACAGGCGCGATGGCATACACCATCGTGGTCGCGGCGTCGGCGTCGGACTCGGCGGCGATGCAGTACATCGCACCCTACTCGGGCTGCACCATGGGCGAATACTTCCGCGATCGCGGCCAGGACGCGCTGATCATCTACGACGATCTGACCAAGCAGGCGTGGGCGTACCGGCAGATTTCGCTGCTGTTGCGCCGGCCTCCCGGACGCGAAGCGTATCCGGGCGATGTGTTCTACCTGCACTCGCGTTTGCTCGAGCGCGCCGCGCGCGTGAACGAGGAATACGTCGAGAAATTCACCAAGGGCGCGGTTAAAGGCAAGACGGGGTCGCTCACTGCGCTGCCAGTCATCGAAACACAGGCCGGCGACGTGACGGCATTCGTGCCGACCAACGTGATCTCGATCACCGACGGCCAAATCTTCCTCGAGAGTGACCTGTTCAACTCCGGGATCCGGCCGGCGATCAACGCGGGCATTTCGGTGTCGCGCGTCGGTGGCGCGGCGCAGACCAAGGTCATCAAGAAGCTCGGTGGCGGCGTGCGCCTGGCGCTCGCGCAATACCGCGAGTTGGCGGCGTTCGCGCAGTTCGCATCCGATCTCGACGAGGCAACGCGCAAGCAACTCGACCGAGGCCGCGTGGTGACGGAGTTGATGAAGCAACCGCAGTACGCACCCCTGTCGGTCGCCGAACAGGCGTTGACGCTTTTCGCGGTGACCAAGGGCTATTACGACGACGTGCCCGTCGACAAGGCGCTGGCATTCGAGGCTTCGCTTCGCGCATTCATCAAGAGCAAGTACGCGACGCTCATCGGCAAGATCGAGCGCACCGCCGAACTCGACGCCGATGGCGAAAAGCAGCTCACTGCCGCGATCGAAGACTTCAAGAAGAACGGTACGTACTAGGAATCGCTGCGATGGCCGGCTCCAAGGAAATCCGCAACAAGATCAAAAGCGTGCAGAGCACGCGCAAGATCACCAAAGCCATGGAAATGGTTGCGGCATCGAAAATGAGGA
>JBDTZQ010000043.1:0-21407 GCA_040005035.1 Betaproteobacteria bacterium
CGTCGTTCTTCCACGTGCCGTAGTCCTGGTGCCATTGCCAGACGTCGCCGTCGAATGCAGCCTTGCCGTTGATCTTGAACTGGTGCATGTACACCGGCTCGGCGAACAGCTGCATCACGGGGAGGACCATGCGCGGATGGCGCGCCAGCCGCGCGAACGGCGCACTGTACATGTGCGCCGCGAAGTTGGTGCGCACCACGTCGCCGTGCTTCTCACGCACGTTTTCGGGACGGCGCTGGGCGTAGAGACCAGGCACCTCATCGGTGAGGACGGCGATTTCTTCGGGACGAAAAAGCGATGGAAAGAACAGGTATCCGTCGCGCTCGAATTCGCGGGTCTGCGCAGCACTGAGCTTCATCGTGGGCACCTCGTCGCGCGGCATTAGCCGGATCGGGCGATCTTACGCCCGATCCGGGGCCTGGTTCTACGCCCGATCGCCGCCGCCCGCCCGCGCTGGCGCGAACGCCGCAAAGCATGCGAAACTTGCGTTCGTCGCTCCGACACCCGGGATTTTCATGGCGCATTGCATTAGCAGCCGGACCACCGCCGCGGTCGGGCGGCATCGCGCTCCGCTGTCGGGTTTGCTGGCGGCGATGCTGACGCTGACCGCACTGGGCGGCTGCACGTCGATGAAGGCGTATACGGACGCCGAGTACGACCGGGGCAGCGCGTCGGCCGACAAGTTCCGGACCGACTCGCGGGCGTGCGAAAAACAGGCCGAGGCTCATGGGAAGGAGCACGGCTTCGGGCCGTACGACCCCACGCACGGCGCGTACAACCGCATGTACGATGCGTGCATGCGCTCGAGCGGGTACCCGCGCAAGCCCGGCCCGCCGGAATAGGCGATTCACGAAAAGCTACGGGCGGCGCGTTGATGCGTGCCGCCCGTACGTTGCCAGTAGCGCCTACGGTGTTACTTGGGCTTGGCGTTATCCGCAGCCTTCTCGACAGCGGCACCGGTCGCCTTGACGTCCTTGCCGGCTCCTTCGACGGTGTTGCAACCAGCGACGGCTGCAAGCAACGCTACTGCGATCAATGTCGTCAGCGTCTTCATTTCAATGGTCCTTTGACGGTTGTCGATGGGAAAACGATGCTGCAATGTTGCATCATGCACTTCGCGTGCCAGCAGAACAAACCTCGAAGTATCTGCTAAATCAAGTTGTTATCGAAGCCGCCGGCTGTCTCCGCTTGCATTGTTTACATGCCGGTGTAGCGCTTACGATGCGTCGGCACGCGGGTGCGTGGTAGCGAGCGAATCGGTGAGCGGGGCAGGCGGTACGAGCCAGTTAGGACGCGAAACCGGATTGAAATCGGCCCACGTACCGTTGCTCCATTGCCCTTCCGCTTCTTCGATTCCGCGGGCGTGGTGGTGCGTGAACACCGCGAGCGCCTGCTCCCGGCGCGCGGGCGTCGTAGCATGTGCCATCACCATCACGCCCGCCGGACGCGCGGGCGTTCCTCCCTGCGCGGAGACGTCAGTCATCCGATCCAGTGCGCCCGCGAGCGACCCGGTGTAGGCCCCGATGGCGGTGGCGGCGACGGCGGCCACGGGCCCGAGCGCAATCGCCGCTGCGATACCCGCTACCGCACCCGCCCCGCCACCCATGACCGCGCCGCTCGTGGCGCCCCTGTCACCCTTGGACGCACCTGCATCCTCCTCCTCGTCGCCACCGATTGAAAACGCGTCGTGGCGGCCCGGTGCGCCGAGGACTACCTTGGCGACATCGGTGGGAGCAAAGCCGCGCACCGCGCACAGTTCTTCCAAGGCATCGTCGGCTTGTGTGAATTCGTCGAATTGCGCAGCGAGGATATTCATGCAGTCTCCTGTCGATATCACGCTACGGTGCAAACGCCATGCCAGCGAACCATCAAGGGTCGCGAAGACATCGGGCGCGCAAAGTAAGCTCGTGTCCTACATGTTTCATCCACTTTCCTACACCATGTCCCGGGGCCAACCGATTGCGCGGCGCGGCGGCGTCGATGATGATGATCAGCACTTGTTTTCACCGATGCACCTACCCTTGAACGGCGAAGCGCGCTTCGTCTCAACGTCCAGGAGCAAGCCATGACACCCCAGCGCAGCGTCGGCTTCGCCATCCCCAGCACTTCGTCGACCCTCATCGGAGCGGAGAGCTGTCTCGGTTGCGCAATCGTCGACAGGCAAGGCACCGCCATCGGCGAGTTGCGCGACATCATGCTCGATCTATCGACCGGGCGGATTGCCTACGCGGTCGTGGAGCTCATCGCGTCTGGCACGGCCTCGTCGCGCGCCCTCATCGTCGTACCATGGAATGCGGTGGCGGCGGAGCCGGACGCGCAGCAGTTGCGGATCAACGCGCATGCCGACTGGATAGAACGCGCCCCGAGCGTGCAGCGCGGAAGCGAGCCCGATCGGTTCGTGCATGAATGGGGGGCGTTCATTCACAACTACTTCGGCACCCGCCCCTACTGGGAGGCGCCGCACGCCGCGCAGCATTCCTGACGCTCCTGGCGCCGCTGCCCAGCAGCGACGTATCCAAGCAAAGGCCGCGAAGTACGCGCGGCCTTTGCTCACATGCCAACCTTCCGAGGACTGCGTCAGGACTTGACCGTCAGCTGGTCAACGACCGTCGTGACGCCGGAAACCGCGCCGGCGACCTGCTTCGCCTTGTCGCGCGACGCGGCGCTGTCGACGGATCCGGAGAGCGTTACCGCCGCGTTCTTCGTATCGACATCGATCTTGAGCGACTTAAGTCCCGGCTCCGCGAGAAGCGCGGCCTTAACCTTGGTCGTGATCGCCGTGTCGTCGACCGCTGTCGCGACCTTGTCCGCCGTGGCCGCCATCTTGTCGCCGGTCGTAGCCATGGGGGTGCTCGGCGCTGTCGCCGGTGGCGTCGTTGCCATCGTCGACGACGGAGCCGTCGAGGTCGTGCGGCTGGAATCGCTGCGGTCGCACGCACTCAATGCCAGGGCGGTAGCAATCGCGGCGATCGCTGATGTCGTCAGGGTGTATCTCTTATCCATGTGATTCTCCTTGTGTGATGTTGCTGCTGCCACCGATGCAAGCCGCATGCCAAGCCAAGCCGGCTGCACCTCTCGAGACTCCCGCCATACCGCACGTCTTTCCTACCTCTGCGCACCGCGAGCAACCCGCGTAAAACGTTCCATATCTACAAGTTCACCTGCGATTATTTGCAAGTCGAGCGTTCAGGCCGCGAGCAAGATGCCAGCGCCCGGTTGTTGCAAAGCGACCAAGGCTTTCGCCGGCTCGGAGTCGGTGGCAAGCTCGACCAGCGGGCTCAGATAGCGAAGCCGGGCCGCGCCGAAAAACGTTGCGAACGCCACTTCGGACGCATCACGTCCGGTTCCGATGCGGATCAGGTCCTCGACCGGCGACAGCCGAGTCGGGTCGAAGACGTACCATGCGCCATCGAGATAGGCCTCGAAGACGGCGTGAAAATCCGGCGGTGGATCGGCATACACCGCATAGCCGGTGACTACCCGAGCCGGGATATTCAGCGCCCGGCAAAGCGCGATCGCCAAGTGCGCAAAGTCGCGACATACACCGGCGCCGGCATCGAGCGTGGAGCGCGCGCTGGACAGCGGATTCGACGTCCCGACCTGATAGGCGATGTTGTCGCGGACCCATCGGCAGATGGCCTCGACCCTCTGCACTCCGCGCGGCAGGCCGCCGAACTCGCGCAGCGCGAGCGGGAACAGCAGATCCGACTCGCAGTACCGCGTCGCGATGAGATACGGCAGGATGTCCGCCGGAAGTTGATTCACGGGCACTTCCTGCGCGTCCGAAGCAGGCATTGCGCGCTGCACATCCACGTTCGCCATGTAGCGGATTTCAAGTGGGCCCGGGGATGCGTCGATGCGCAGCATCCGATTCGGCGAGTCGCGCGCCTGCAACTGCTCGACAGGTACGGGCGGCATCGTGGAGATCGCTTCGGCGCAGACGTGCTGATCGTGCAACGTCGGAACGGCGATGTTCATCACGAACACGGTGGGCTGCAGAACGTCGTATCTAAGTTCGCAATCGACGTGGAATGTCTTCATTGAAGAAGCGAGTCAAGGACCGCCGCGTTGAAAACAGAACTGTAGCGATGACCTGTCGCCGGCGTAATCAGCGCCTGTCGGATATCACTGTAGGAGACCGTCCGACGCCCAGCGAGCGTGCGGCACGGCTCCGCACGGTCGTATTCTTCGATGCGCTAGATGATCTTCATCAACAACAGCACGACGAGAACCAGCACGACGACGCCGGCAAGCCCGCTGGGCCCGTAGCCCCAGCCGCGGCTGTAAGGCCACGCCGGCAGCGCTCCAAGCAACACCAGTATCAGGATGATCAGCAGGATGGTGCCGATGGTCATTTTGGTTTCCCCTTATGGTTGGTTCACTGCATCAAGGCGTGCGGCGTCCGGCGATCCGATACCCCCCGTGCCGCCGATGCGCACACCCAGAGCTCTTCGACCGTGCCACCGAATCCCAGGATCCGGACTTCCCCCGGGACCGCGCTCTCGGCAACCTCACACGCGAATTCGACGGCTGCGCCGCGCGCCGCAAAGGTCGACAGCGGGGGCTCGATTCCGGAGCCGAATACCGACCAACCGCCACGCGGCGCCGGACATACGTAGTAGATGTTCGCCTTCATGAAACCCCCGCTGCTTTGATGCTACTGGTGATACTTGAGCTTCGCGCTGCTGATGCAGCTGTCTTTGGCGCCACCGCTCATCGCGTCGCATTTTTCCTTGGCGACCTTGTAATCCGCCGACATCTTGGTCTCCTGCGCATCGGCCATCGCGTCCTTGGACTTGCGCATCGCCTTGGCGTCGGCCTTCGTTTTGTCGCGCGTCGCCTTGGCCTGCTGCGTGCACACGTCCTTGTCGTTGCCCTGTTTGGCCTTGCACGCCTCCGATGCGACCTTGTAGTCGGCGTCAGCTTTGTCCACGGCAACCTTGTACTGGTTCTTGATGGCCTTTTCCGGATCGGTCGCGGCATTCGCACTGAACGCAAACGCGCCCAGCACGGCAATGCACAGAGCCTCGGTCATGTTGATCTTCATTTTTACTCCTGGGTCATTGGATGGAGGGGGCCTTCATCGGCGCCCGCAAAGCGATCGTGCTAGGTTGGCTAGTTGAGACTTTCCCAGTCGCGCACCTGCTTGTCGGCTTCGTCGCGAGTGATTCCGTAAGCCTCCTGGATCTTGCCGACGAGCTGGTCGCGCTGGCCGTTGATCTGCGAAAGGCTGTCGTCGGTAAGTTTGCCCCACTGTTCCTTGACCTTGCCGGTCATCTGTTTCCAGTTGCCTTCGACTCGATCCCAGTTCATGGATGGCTCCTAGTAGTAGTTATGTTGAATCGCGGTGTTGCCCGCGCTTACGTCATGAAGTTAGCAACGCGTGTGCCAATGATTACCCCTATCTAAATCAAAGGGTTGCGAGCGCGCTAAACGCGAGAAAACGGGTGCGCGGTAAGACTTCCATTCGGCGCGTGTAAATCTGCGTGCGCTACCGTCGCGCCAAAACATACGGCGGGCTTCGGAGCCCGCCGCAAAGAACTCAATCCAGCCGCGCGTCCGACTCGCCCCTGTTCCGGCGAAGTACCGCGCGCGACGCGGTCAGCGCATGCGCCCGAACAGGTAACCCGCCAGCAACGCCAGGCTGACCACGACGATCGGACGCTCGCGCACGTACCCGCGGCACGACTCGAGCAAAAGATCCTGCTGCTGCTTGAGCTGGTCCGCGCTCTGCACGACCCACTCCGCCGCCGGAACCGCCGCCCCCGCGACCCGATCCACGGTCTGGTGCGCCACCTGCGCGACCCGATCGATTGCAGGACCCGCCTTGTCGACGGCGCGCTGCGCGACGTCGTCGACCATTTGGTGAGCCTGATTCTGAGCTTGATTGGTTTTGCGCTCGACTGCCGATCCAGTAGTAGTTTCCATGCTAGCTCCTGCTTTCCGAGAAGAAGACTGCGATTTTACGGCGACCCGTTGCGCCGGCTACGTTCCCCGCCTGAACAATCCGGCGACCAGCGAGACGATGAAAAGTATGAGGAAGATGACGAACAGGATCTTCGCGATCTCCGCGGCACCCGCGGCGATCCCCGTGAACCCGAATACCGCCGCGATCAGCGCGACGACGAAAAATACCAACGCGTAGTGCAACATTTGCAATCCTTTCTGCTCGTCAGAGCAAGAGTTACTCGAAGACGGCGGACATCGGAGGTGATTCCACACCGTGCCGCCGCCGCACCACCCATCTGACGAAAATCATGCAATCGGCGTGCCATGGCGCGGAACGTTGCGCGGGAACAGCGCCGGTGACGACGTCGAGGTTCAAAGACGCGTGCCCGTTGCGCGCGCCGCGTACTGTGGGACTACTGCGTGTCGTGCATCAATTCGAGAAAGCGATCGTACTCGGAGGACTTGTCGAAGAACTCATCGGCGCCGGCGATCGAGCACTGATGCTTGTACTCGGGGAACGCGTAATTGGTGAGCACGAAGATGCGTGGCCGCGGTGCATAGGGATTGGCGCGCACGTGCCGCACGACTTCGATCCCGTTGCCTTCCTTGAGGCGTATGTCGGTGATGACGATGTCCGGGCGAAGGCTGTCGATCGAGCGCATCGCTTCCTGGGCCGATTCGGCGAAGCCGACGATCTCGTAGCCACCGATCGACCGCACGTTCTCGACGATGCGCTTGCGAATGAGCTCGGAATCCTCGACGACGAACACGCGTAGCGTCGGGCTTCGCGAGTTGTTGACCGTGGAATTCACTGTAAGGCTCGCGTGCATCAGCTCATGAGGTTGTGTCGCAGCGCGTAAGCGGTGAGCTCGGCGTTACGGGAGAGATTCATCTTCTCCAGAATGCGGGTGCGATACGTGCTGACGGTCTTCACGCTGAGGCACAGCTCGTTGCCGATGTCGGTGACGGTCTTGCCCGCAGCCAGCTGGACGAAGATCTGGAATTCACGCGTCGACAATTGACGATGCAGCGGCTCGGGCGCGTCGCCGGCGGCTTCCATGGCAAGTGCCTCGGCCAGCGTGGAACTGATGTATTTCTTGCCGTCGGCGATCGTACGGATCGCATGCAGCATGTCCTTGGCCTCACCCGCCTTGGGGAAGAATCCGCTCACCCCGGCACGCAGCAGATTGACCGCGTACTGCTCCTCGGCATGCATGCTGACCACGAGGATCGGCAGGTCGGGATGCCTGCGGCGCAGCGCACTGACCGTTTCGAGGACGCTCGCATCGGGCAAGGAGATGTCCAGCAGCACCACGTCGTACTTGCCGGTTCCCGCCTCCTTCAGCGCCGCGGCTGCGGTTCCTGCTTCGCCGGCGGCATGGAGATCCTCGGTGCCGTCCAGGAGCTCACGGAACCCCGCCCGCACCACTGCATGGTCGTCCACGATGAGAACACGCGTCTTTTGTGTGACCACGGCAGCGCTACCTCCATTGCTCCCCGTGTCGGGGCGCCCTTGCGTATGTGCATACATGCGAATGACCGATCACATTATAGGAAACGGACAAAGCAAAGTCACGAAAGCGGCGATCCTCGGGCTGCGATCGCGGAACACACGGGAGGCGACCCCGCCTTGCGCGCCACGTCGTCGTAGGCATGCAGCCGGTTATAGAGCGTCTTGAGGCTGATCCCGAGCACCTGCGCGGCCTTGACCTTGCTGCCGTTGACCGAGTCCAGCGTCGCCTTGATCAGCGTTTGCTCGGCATCGTCGAGCGACATCCCGACGGGGATGCGCACCGCGAACACTTCCCCGATCGACGAGGCCGTCGCCGCCGGCGAGCGCAGCGCGGCGACGGACGATTCCACGCTTTCGCCCGAGGTGGACGCGTCGATGTCGACCTCGACTTCGCTGTCGGACAAAACGAACGCGCGATGAATCACGTTCTTCAGCTCGCGCACATTGCCGGGCCAGCGGTAGTCACGGATGCAGCGCGTCGCGTGCTCGCTGAGGTGCTTGCTCTCTCCATGCTCTTCGTTGAGCGCGCTGAGGAACATCTGCGCGAGCAGTACCGCGTCCTCGCCGCGTTCGCGCAGCGGTGGCACGGTGACTGGAATCACGCAGAGCCGATACATCAGGTCTTCACGCAGGCGCCCGCTGGCGACTGCCTGCTGGAGGTCACGATTGGTCGCGGCGAGGACTCGCACGTCCGTCGAGAGCTCCTGGTCACCGCCGACACGGCAAAACTTCCCGCTTTCGAGGACACGCAACAGCCTTACTTGCATCTCGAGCGGCATCTCGGTGATCTCGTCGAGAAACAACGTACCGCCGTCGGCGCGCTCGAAACATCCGCGATGCGTGCGCAAGGCACCCGTAAAGCTGCCGCGCTCGTGGCCGAAAAGCTCGCTTTCTATGAGGTTTTCGGCGAGGGCCCCGCAATTGATCGCGATGAACGGCGCAGCCGCGCGTGCGGAAAGCTTGTGCAGCGTGTTGGCGACGAGCTCCTTGCCGGCGCCGCTCTCGCCCAAGACGATAACCGGGGCATTGGAGCGAGCCAGCCGCTCGATTTTGCGGAACATCTTGCGCATCGGGGCGCACGCGCCGAAGAGCGAGCCGAAATGCTCCAGGCTACCGACTTCCGGGATGCGCGCGTTGTGGCGGCGTGCAGGCGCCGCAGCTTCCGGCGGCGCCTCAACGAGGGGATATTTCGCAAGATTTGCAAGACTCTGGATTTCTCCGAACATGACCCGCTCCATCCGTTCGTTATTGTGGCTGCGACGGGTCATGGTGGCCGTACGGGCGAGGTGATGCTATCGGCCGAAGGCTGTAAATCCTGTAGCTGTGAGCGAACGCCGGCGTAGGCAGCCGTCCTACAGGATGCCCACGCTGGAGCGGCGTCAGCGGGTTTCGGGAAGCGCGCCTCCTTCGTTTTCCCAGTTCAGGATCGCTTCCTTCTTCGCGACCTTGGCCTTCTTGCGGGCACTGAAGCGGGCGAGGTCGACGGCCGTCGCCACCGCCAGGATGTAAAAAGCGAACTTTGCAAGGGCTTAGGTCATTGTGCACCTATCACATCAATGATTTGGAATGGAGGCAGGGGCAGCGAAAAATGAAAGCGGGCCATGGGAGGGATGGTTCCGATCTCTAAATCTCGGCCCCTGCACTGCCATACTCGCAAACCCCGTGCCAGTGTCTGCTGCCAACTGGTGCACTTGGAGGCACTTGTACGGCATCGTACCGATGAGTGCGATCGCGCCGCCGAAGTTGCAAGCGAACGGGCAGATTGTACAAACGCGCGATGCTCGCGCACGCCAACGACAGGCTTGCCCAGTCATCGCGAAGGTGGATCGCTTCGAGCAAGCGTCGCAACGAGCACTCAAACCGTGGCACGGCGATTGCATTCCCGAATGTCCCGACACCATCGGCCCGTGCCATGACTCCCACCCTCGAACGCATGCGCGCGCATACGCCGCGCACACCGCACACACCTGTGAAGGAGCCGCCCGAACCGGACGATACGGGGGGCCCCGTCGAGCCCGATGACAGCGAGCCCGAAGGTCCGGTGGAGACGCCGGAAAAGCCGCGCTCGCCGGGCAGGAAGAGTCTTTCCGAGCTGCCGACGTAGCGAGGATTGGCGTGTACTGCCCCTGCGATCACCTCCGCTGTGTCGATGCGACCTGCGCGGCATGGGGCTGCCGCGTCTCGGGCGAGATTCCGCTTGAGACGTGCGAGGACTGCGGTGAACCCGTGGCCCGGGTGCGCCGCCTCGTCATTTGCGAAGTCTGCATCCTGGGCTACACCGGCGCGAATGCGCCACGATCCAACCAAAAAGGCTGATCATGTCGAGAGCGCTTTGGAAAGGGGCCATCAGCTTCGGGCTCGTCCACATCCCCGTCGAGCTGCATCCTGCGGAGCAGCGCCACGGAATAAGCTTCTCGATGCTCGACAAGCGCGACCTCTCACCCGTCGGCTACAAGCGCGTCAGCAAGAAGACCGGCAAGGAGGTGGCGTGGGAGCAGATCGTGAAGGGCTACGAGTACGAAAAGGACCAGTACGTGGTGCTGAGCGACGAGGATTTCCGGCGCGCCAACGTCGAGGCGACGCAGACAGTCGAGATCGCCAGCTTCGTGCCGGCGAGCGACATCCCTCCGCAGTTCTTCGAGACGCCGTACTACCTGGTGCCGACCGAGCGCGGCAAGAAGGTCTACGCGCTGCTGCGCGACACGCTCAAGAACGCGAAGAAGGTCGCCGTCGCGCAAGTGGTGATTCGCACGACGCCCCACCTGGCGGCGGTGATTCCCGAAGGTCAGGTGCTGCTGCTCAACACGTTGCGCTATGTCGATGAGCTGCGCGCGGTCGACGGGTTGTCGCTCCCCGCCGCGTCGGGCAAGACCGCCGGCGTGAGCGCGAAGGAGGCGGAGCTTGCGCGCAAGCTGGTCGAGGACATGTCGGAGCCGTGGAAGCCGGGCCAGTTCGAGAATACTTACACGCACGACCTGATGAAGCGCATCCAGGAGAAGATCAAGGCCGGCCAGACCGAAGTCATCACCGAACCGGCGGAAGGCAAGCCCGCGCAACGCAGTGCCGATATCATCGACCTCACGACGCTCCTGCAGCAGAGCCTCGCAGGCAAGACGCGCGCGGCCAAGTCAGAGCGCGCGGAGAAAGCTGCCGAGGCGGCGCCGGTCAAGGCGCGCTCACGCAAGGCGCACACCGCGCCCGCCCGGCCCGCCGCCGCACGACGCAAGCGCGCGTAACCGAGGCGCGAGGCCAACCGAGCGAAGCCGCCTGAGGGGTCGGCGACGCGCGAGGTATCATTGCCGGTCGCACGCATGCGCACGATGCCACTTCGGCAGCCGCGCATTTCGGCACGCTCCGTGAAGATGTCGACCGATCCAGCCTCAATCACCCGCGATTTCCGTCACGCCGACGCATGGGTCGGCGCGTTGCTTTTCGCCGTAGGCGCAGGCGCCGTCGCACTCGCGGGCGCGTCGCTAGCTGGTTACCACCACGGTCCGGCGGTGCTGCGCATCGCGGAAAAGCCGGTGCTGCAATACGACATCGCATGGATCGTCGGGTTGTACGGTCTGGCGCTGGCGCTCTACGCGGTGCATGCGCGCGGGCTGGCCCACTTCAGCGCCGCGGTGGGAGCCACGATCGGGCTGCTCGGAATCATTGCATTCGTATTTCCGGCCTCGCTCACGCGCAATCCGCTGCTCGACAACCCCTGGCTCGAGAATGCCGCCGGCTACGCCAGGATCGGCGTGGTCAACGCCCTGGTCGCGCTGATACTTGGGATGGCGCTTTTCCTGCTCGTCCCACGAGCGAATCGAAGCCCGTCGCGCTCGGTCGCGCTGGCGGCGCTGGCTTCGATCGCCGCAGCCCTTGCGCTGCTCAACGCGTTCGGCGCCTGGAGCGGCAGCGTTTTCGCCGCGCAATCGCTGCAGTTCGCGGGTGACGAGTACGTCAGCGCGCCCGCACTGCTCATGCTCGCGCTTACCGTACTCGCTTACGCGCTGGTCGGCCGGCAGGAGGAGCGTGTCGCGCTTTGGCGCGCCACGCCGATCATCGTGTGGCTCGCCGCGATCGCGTGTGCGCTAGTCGTTTGGCGTGCGGCGCTCGTGCAGGAAGCGCGTTTCATACGTCATGGAACCGAGCTGGTCGCCTCCGCGGCCGCCATCGAGGTAAAGCGCGCAGTCGAGGCGCGCATCGACGTGCTGCGCCGCCTGAGCGATCGAGTTCTCATCCACAACTTCACCGCCGAGATCTGGCAGCTCGACGCCGGATCGCTGCTCAAAGACGTCGACGAGTTCCGGACGATCGCGTGGTCGGGCCCGGACTATGTCGTCCGCTGGGTCGCCCCCCCCGTAAACACCATCGGGTACAACATCCGCGAGAATCCGGAGCGGGTGGCTGCCATCGATCTTGCGCGACAAACGCGCGAGCCGACCATAAGCCGCTTCGCCGATCTGAGTATCGGCGGCAGCGGCGCCATCGTCTACGTGCCTACCTTTCAGGGCGACACGTACGTCGGCATGGTTTCCGGCTCTCTCGCGAGAGCGGACTGGCTGGCCCAGCTCATCGACGGCCGCTATCCCGATCATTATTTCGAGTTGCTCGAGGACGCAGTGGTCGTTCAGAGCATGGCGCTGCCGGCCCCGAAGGCAACTGCGGAGTGGAGTCAGGACGTGCCGGTCGCCGTGCGCAACGCGCGCTGGACGCTGCGCGTGACGCCCACGCAGGCCTACGTGACGCAGGCACGCTCGGCGCTTCCCGAGGCGGGACTCCTGCTCGGTGCCGCGCTGGCCACGCTGCTCGCGCTGGCGACATTCCTGTTCCAGGAGGCGCGGCTGCGCGCACGCGAGACGGCGAACGCGAATCTGCGCCTGAGTGCCGACGTCGCCCGCCGGCAACGCGTCGAGCAGAGCCTTCGCGAAGCGGAAAACCGGACTCAGCTCATCATCAACTCGGTAAAGGACTGCGCGATCTACATGCTCGATACCGAGGGCCGCGTCGCAACGTGGAACCCCGGCGCGCGCCTGCTCAATGGCTACGACAGCGACGAGATCCTGGGCCGTTCGTTCTCGGTCCTCTACCCGCCGGATCGTGACGTGCCGCCGGAAAGCGAGCTGATCGTTGCGACGCGGCGCGGCTGGTTCGAGGAGGAGTGCTGGCACCAGCGCAAGGACGGGTCCCGCTACTGCGGCGACGACATCATTTCGGCGATTCGCGATGAGCAGGGCGGGCTGCGCGGCTTCGCAGTGGTCACCCGCGACGCCACCCCCCGCATCCAGCTGCGCGACCAGACTGAGCGCGCGCGCGACTACTACCTGTCGCTGTTCTCGAGCTTTCCGAACCTGGTCTGGCGCTCCGACGCGCAAGGCCGGTGCGAGTACGTGAACCAGGCGTGGCTCGACTACACCGGCGTGCCGCTGGAAGACAGTCGCGGCGAAGGCTGGCTCGAGAACGTCCATCCAGACGATCGCGAACTGTGGAGTGACACGATCGCGCGTGGATTTCCGACGCGCCAATCCTTCGAATTCGAGTTTCGCATGCGCCGCGCCGACAACGAATATGGGTCGATCATCTGCAGCGGCCGCCCGTACCACGACCTCGAGGGCAATTTCGCGGGTTACCTCTGCTCGTGCTACGACAACACAGCGCGGCGCAACACCGAGAATGCGCTCAAGGAGAGCGAGGAGCGCTACCAGCGCATGACGACCAACGTGCCGGGGATGGTGTTCAAGCTCGAGCGCGGCGCCGACGGAAAATTCCGCTTCCTGTACGTGAGCCAGGGCGCACTGGTGGTCACCGGCGAGGAGCCGGCCACGCTGACCGGCGACATCGACACTTTCCTCGCGTTGCTCGAGCCGGCGGATCGCGCCAGCGTGCTCGTCACGCTCGACGACTCGGCGGCGCGCCTGAGCACCCTCAACTGGGCCGGGCGGCTGCGCCCCAGGCACGAGACGACCGAGCGCTGGATCACCATTCGCGCCAGGCCGCGGATCGCGGAAAGCGGCAGCACGCTGTGGGACGGCGTGGTGTTCGACGACAGCCAGGCACGACTCGCGCAGGTCGAGCTCGAGCGCTCCCGCGAGGAGCTGCGCGCGCTATCGAGCCACCTGCAGACGATCCGTGAGGAGGAAAAGGCGCACATCGCGCGCGAGGTTCATGACGAGCTGGGATCGACGCTGACCGGGCTGCGCATCGACCTCGACTGGCTGATGGACCGCGCCGACCAGGTCCCCGCGCCCGCGCGGAAGAAATACGAGGGCATGCTCACGCTAGTCCAGGCCGCGACCGCTGCCACGCGCCGGATAGTCACCGAGCTTCGCCCGAGCATCCTCGACGATCTCGGGCTCGCGTCGGCGTTGCGCTGGCAGGCGGGCGAATACCAGAAGCATTCCGAGCTGCGCTTCCACCTGCAGATGCCCGACCCGGAAATCTCGGTCGATCGCGACAGTGCGCTGGCGCTGTTCCGCATTTTCCAGGAGACGATCACCAACGTCGCCAAGTATGCCAAGGCGACCGAGGTCGACGTGATCCTTGCGCAGACCGACGACGCCCTGGTGATGCAGATCCACGACAACGGAGTGGGTGTGGATCCGGGCGACCTCGTCAAGTCGACGTCGCACGGTATCCGCGGAATGCGCGAGCGGGCCCAGGCGCTGGGGGGAACGGTGCGAGTCACCGGCGCGCCCGGCGAGGGCACGCAGGTGATCGTGTCGCTGCCGCGCCCGGGGCCTGCTTCGGGCGCGCGAACCTAGCAACTCAGCGCTTCGCGTCCTTGCCGAAGGTCTTGAGCAGGTCGGCGAGATCGTCGGCGTGCTCCTCCTCCTCGGCCTGGATGTCCTCGAGTAGACGGCGCGTCGTCGAGTCGAATCCGGCGAAAAACTTGGCCATCTCGCGATAGCTGTCGATGGCGATACGCTCGGCGATCAGGTTCTCCTTGATCATCGCGATCAGGTCCTCGCCGGCCTCGACGTATTCGGTGTGGCTCTTGGTCAGCAATCCTGCCGGGTTGAGGTCGGGCGCGCCGCCCAGCTGGACGATGCGCCCGGCGAGGCGATCGGCGTGCGCCTGCTCCTCGTTGGCATGCTCGAGGAATTCATCCGCCACCGGGCCGGAGTGGATGCCCTTGGCCATGAAGTAGTGGCGCTTGTAGCGAAGCACGCAGACGATCTCGGTCGCCAGCGCATCGTTGAGCAGCTTGATCGCGGTTTCCGGGTTGCCGGCGTAGCTGGAGGTGATCGCGCCCTCTTCGATGTGCTGACGGGCGCGCTCGCGCAGGGTCTTCACATCGGTCAAAAATGGCTCGGTGCTCATGGTGCTCCTCGGTTCGTTGACAAGGCTGGGTGCCGCGCTCGAATGCGGATGGCGCGCAGGTCGACCCCATTATGCAGCAACGAGAGCATCGCTCAAACATCCACGTCGTGCCCCCGCGTAATTCCACCACCGAAGAGTCGGCTGTCGCTACGCTGCCGGACGGCACGCCGCCTCATTGAAGATGAAGATGTTCTCGCCGCGATGCGTGAAATCGATGTCCAGCCCTGCGATCGCCTCGCGAAAGCTGCGTGAGTTCGACGTGCCCGGATAAAGCCAGTCGTGCAGCTCGATGATGATGACGGGAAATTCCCGCATCCACGACACGTCGTCGCGGAAGAGCTCCGACTCGCCGCCTTCGATGTCGATCTTGAAAATGAAAGGCGCGTACCCCTTCGCTTTGTGCGCGGCCACGATCCCGGACGCCGCGAACACCGGGACCGCGTACTTGCCGCCGTCCACGGCGAGCCGGAATGCCCAGCTGCCGCGTCCCGGATCGTCGAGAAAGCTCGTGCCATCGTCGCAGCCGACGCCGCCTTCGAGCAGCGTGTAACCCAGGCCCTGGCAGTTCATTCGGATCAGCGCGCAATTCTCCTTCTCCGGCTCGATGGCGACGACATGGCACCCCGGAAAGTGCGTCGACAGCCACACCGTGCTGGCGCCGATGTTGGCGCCGGCGTCGACGATGAGCGGCGCGGCGGCACGCGCCCTGAGAGCGTTGTAGTACGCGCCGACGAACGCGGCCTGCGGGAAAAAGCCCATCTCGTAGTCGCGGTTCGCAAAGATCTGCTCCATCACCGCCTTGTCGCTGCCATCGTGCCGGAAATAAAACGGGCGATCGACCCCGTCGATGGTCAGCGCGATGCAGCCGAGTCCCGCTTGCGGTGGGTGCATTTGCATAGTCGCCATCTTCGCTCCTCCGGCAGTCCAGGCGCCTGATGGTACTCTTGCGGGGCGCACGCCGCCGCCCCCACTTCGATGAACGCAAACGCGCGCGCCCACCCCGCGGTATTCATGGTTCTGATCATCCCTTTCGGGGTGATGACGGGTTATCTGAGCGTCGCGCTCGCGTACGAGCTCACGCAGGCCGGCGTGAGCGTGGAAGCCGTCGCGGAGCTTGTCGCCATCAGCTTTGTCCCACAGACGTGGAAATTCCTGTGGGCACCGGTCGCCGATACCACACTGTCGCGCAAATCCTGGTATCTGCTCGGCGGACTGACCAGCGCGGCAGGAATTTTCGCGATGGGCGCCGTCCCCGCCGACGGCAGGTTCATGCCGTTGCTCTACGCCGTGGTGCTGCTGTCCAACTTTGCCGTCACGTTCCTGGCGATGTCGGTGGAAAGCCTGATGGTCTACGCGACGCCGGCGCATGAGAAAGGGCGGGCCGGCGGATGGTTCCAGGCGGGCAACCTCGGCGGCAGCGGGCTCGGCGGAGGTGCTGGACTTTGGCTCGCGCAAAACCTGCCGGAGCCGTGGATGGCGGGCGCGACACTCGGTATCGTCTGCGCGTCGTGCTGCCTCGCGCTTGTGTTCCTCGGCGAGCCGCCTTCGGCGCTGCGCGACGGAACGTACGCGCACCGCCTCACCGAGGTGTTCAAGGATCTGTGGCGGGCTTGCCAGTCGCGTCCCGTGTTGCTCGCGCTGCTGATCTGCTTTTTGCCGATCGGCACCGGCGCGGTGTCGGGCCTGTGGTCCGCGGTGGCCGACGACTGGCACGCGAACGCCGACACGGTGGCCCTGGTGACGGGCGCGCTGGGTGGCATCGTTTCCGCGATCGGATGCCTCGTCGGTGGCTACGTGTGCGATCGCATCGACCGCAAGACCGCCTACGCGCTCTATGGGTTGTTGCAGGCGGGATGCGCGGTGGCGATGGCGCTCGCCGCGCGAACCGAGGCGATGTACGTCGTCTTCACGACGCTCTACGCATTCATTTCCGGGCTGACCTACGCCGCATTCTCCGCCGTGGTGCTGGAGGCGATCGGCCTCGGTGCGGCGGCGACCAAGTACAACCTGTTCGCGTCGCTGTCCAACATGCCCATCGCCTACATGACGCTGGTCGCAGGCTGGGCGCACACGCGCTGGGGGGCGAGCGGCATGCTCAATACCGAGGCGGCGATCTGCGTGATCGGCGTCGTCGTGTTCGCGGGGGTCGTGGCAGCCGCGAGGCGTACAACGCCCGCCTAGTTATCTATCGTTGCTGCAACAGCCAGACCACCGCATCGTTCTCCGCGGTGAACACGTCGCACGTCATGCCCGCATCGGCTGCGGCCTGGATGCCGAACTTGTCGGGGTGGATGTGCTGCGCATGGGCAACGACGGCCACGGTCACCGACCCCTGCGCCGCGGCGGCCCAGTCCTGCGCCATCCAGTAGCGATCGTGAAGGGTGGGCGAGGAATATCCGGTGAGGAGCGTCGTGTCGACCAGCAGCTTCACGATGCTTTGACCCTGGCAGTACGCGATCGCGTCAGTCACCATGCCGACTGCCTCGGTCAACGACACCTCTCCGCGCGGCAGGTACACGCTGTAGCCATCGGCCAGCTCGAGATAGGGGGGAACCTCAGGACCAGGCATGAGCTCTTATCAGCAAGAGGAGTCGGATTGCTGCGAATGCTTGCAGATGGCACGACAAAGCACAAACCGGCACCGCCATGCAAATCAGCGGCGAAGATCGAGGCCACGGCACATGCGCAACGCGTCGCCGGTCGGGCCGTGACGCGAACCCTGCCGATTCGCGCTAGGGCTTGGGGGCGCGAAGCGGAGGGGCGCCAGCCGCTCCATCGCCGCGCCAGGCGGCCGACCCGTTCCTGCGATCGGCGGCTTCCCAGTCACCGACGTATTCGAGGACGGTCTGCAAATCGCCGATCGCAGACTGGAGCACCTCGCATGCGGCGGCGACTTTGCGCTTCGCCGCGGCCGGCATGTCGTTGACTCCGTCGGTACACAACGGACGCAGATCGATCTGCATCGACACGAGCTTGTCGGGAATCGAGCGGATCTTCTCTGCCAGCAGTGCAACCCGCTGGGTTTCAGCGGACGGTGGGGTGGTCATGACGACCTCGGCTCCAAGTGGTGTTCGATGGTGCAGCGCGATCGCTCAGAATCTCTCTTGGCATGACTTCGCACGACGTTTACGAGTCTACCGCGCATAACGCCGAAAACAAGCATTTTGCCTATTTGTACGGTAGAGCACATACTGGCCGCACCACGGATCCTGACTCGTACGCACATGGCCAAGGAAACTGCTGCAGCGCAGCGAATCGCACTCGCCCGAAAAGCTGCTCGCGGAAAAGATTTCCGATGTGATGACGCAGGCAGCGATCGAGATTGAGGCCCTCTGCCATTTGTCGATCCAGGAGTTGCTCATCAAGCTGCAACCGGAGCCGACGCGCGGCCCCGAGCCGGGAATTCATTGCGTGATCATCGCCGCGAAAGTAGCCGAGAGCGCCAACGGGATCGAATGCGAATCCGCAGGTAACGGATCAGTCGCGCAATGAAAACAGCGCGCCCGGCTTAACGCCGGGCGCTTTGCATTGCTGCAATACGCCAGTTCGCTATTCGGAGAGCTTTTTCCCAACGGACAGGCCCATGAACAACAGAACCGCAAAAATGGCCAGCGCAATGAAGAACAGTATTTTTGCGATAGCAGCACTATCAGCCGAAATGCCTGTGAAGCCAAAAATGCCAGCAATGATGGAGATCACCGCGAATATGATTGCCCACTTGATCATATCTAGCTCCTGAGTGATGAGGGTGCATGTGGCCTCTCGAAGTCTCACCCGCCTGATCGCGGCGTTGCATCGAATTGCGTCTGATTTTGAAGAAGTCCTTGGGACGACGAGCAACTCGCGTTGGCGCAATGGCGAGCCCTATCTGCAGGCGGTGCCAGGAGGCCGGAACACTTGGCGGGTGATGGCTTTGATCTGGTTGGCCTTGTTCGCGACATCGCCGAGGTCCACGTTGTAGGCAAAGGTGCCGGTGTTGCCATCGGTAAAGGTGAACGTCGCCGTGCCCACGGGATTGTGCTGAACCGGCCCGAAGGGCACCGCTCCGAAGGCCGGCCCGGTCGTGCGATCCAGCGCGCCGGAGAAGGTGTTCGCGCCCGTTTGCGTCGCCGTCACCGAAAGCCAAAGCGGATTGCGATCGGCGTCGTAGGTGAACCAGGTCGCGAAGATCGTCGGCCCCTGCTGAGTGACGTTGACCCCCCAGCCCGCTTCCGACGCTGCCGGTGCTGCCCACCACAGGTCCTGAAAGTTCGTCGCTTGGGTCAGGTCCTGCTGCGCCCCCCATACGCATGTCGGCACCGGCCCGAAAATCTGCCGCGTGATCGCCTTGGTCTGCGCCGAGATGTTCATTCCGTCGTTCACCGAATAGGAAAACGTCCCGGCATCAGCACTGGTGAAGGTCATCGTCGCCGTCCCCACCGGGGTCGCCGTCGCGGGCGGCACATAGGCGCCGAACGGCGCTCCGCTGGTGCGCACCAGCGTGCCGCTATAGACCCCCTCGGCAGCCTTGTTGGCAGTCACGCTCAGCCACCACGCCTTCCCCGTCCTGTCGTAGGTGAACCAAGTGGCAAAGATGACATCGCCCTGATGCGCGAAGTTGATGCCCCACCCCGGTTCCGAGCCGTCCGGAGCATTCCAGAACAATCCTGTGTAGTTCGGCAACGCGCCCGCTTGCGCCGCGCCTGAAATTTGCATGATGGCTAACGACGCGAGCTGCGGAGAATCGATGACCAGATTCGCGCGACGGGTACCCGCGGCCTGCGGCCGGAAATTGAGCGACAGGTGGCACGAATCTCCGGGGGCGATCACCGCCCCGACCCGGCATGTCTCGTTGAAGAAGAAAAAATCGTAGACCTCGGGACCGTTGAGAACAACGGCGCGCAACGTCAACGCCGCCGGCCCAAGGTTGCGCAACTCTACCTCTAGCGGCATCGACGCGGTTCCAACCGCCTGCGACGCGAAGTCGGCGCTCGCGGGAACGAACACCAGCGACGCGGTGCCGCTTTGCTCGTCCACGCCGCGCCCGTAGAACGTGATGAGCGGGTCGGGAGCGGTGGTGGTGTTGCGCAACCACACGCCGCCGGACGTCTGTCCGGTGGTTGTTGGCGCGAAGTTCACACTCACGGTGCATGTCGCGCCGGGCGCGAGCGTCAATCCCGTCGCGCACATAGCGTTCACATGAAATGCCGGACCCGTCGCAGGATGCACGCTGACGTCGGTAAACGACCAGGCCGCATCGCCGCAATTGCTCACCGTCGCGACGGCCGTCGTGCTGCTGCCGACGGCGCGGTTACCGAACATGAAGGTATCGTTGTCGATGCAAATCCGCCCGCTCGCCGCAGCATCCGTGACAGCACCCGCTGCAGCAAGGAGCAGCAGCGCAACGGCCAGGTGACAAAATCGGCCGCGAATTGTTTGTGCGATGGTGGGCATGAGCGGAGCTTAGAGAGAACGGGGGGCGATAGGTTCCGACAAGTCGAGAATGCGCAACGGCCTGAAACGGAAGATACAGTCAGGCTTCGCCGCGCGCTGCCGCCCCAAGCACGCGCGCCAGGCTGCTGCTAGTTGATCTCGGCCGCAGTACCGGGCGCGGGCGTGAAGCCCAGGTCGCCGCGCGCGAGCGCCTTCTCGCGGCCGCCGAATTGCGCGAGCAGCTCCGCCTGCCGCCGCTTCGCGCGCGCGTCGGTCGCTTCCGGATCGAGCGCCGCGCGCAGTTGCCGCTCGCCTTCGGCAAGCGTGGCCGCGTATCGTGGGTCATCCGCGACATCGGCGAGCTCCTCCGGATCGGCGTCGAGATCGAAGAGCTGCGGCCGTGCGCCGACATAGTGGCAGTATTTCCACTGGCCGAAGCGCAGCATGTACGCGCCCGCGACCGAGCCGATCGCGTGGTACTCGGAGATGACCGGTCTCCGCGGCGTCGCACCGCCCGCCAGCGCGAACAGCGCCACGCCGGGCAGCGCACGGCCTCCGACGCTCGGCGGCAGGCCCGCACCTTCGAGAATCGTCGGCGCGCAGTCGATGTGCGACACCGGCGTGGCGACGACGCGTCCGCCCGGAACGTCCGGACCGGCCATGATCAGCGGCACACCGGCGGACTCCTCGTAGAGCGTGGACTTGCCCCACAGGCCGCGCGCGCCGACGTTGTCACCATGGTCGCTGGTGTAGATCACGCGCGTGTCGTGCTCGCGCCCGGTGTCGCGCAGGGCGCGCAAAACGTAGCCGATGTTCTCGTCCATCGCCGACACCAGCCCGGAATAGCCGGCGATCGCACGCCTGACGTCGGCTTCCGATGTGAAATGCGCATCATAGTCGACCGTGTGCGCGTAGCTGTCGAGGAATGGATGATGCGGACGCGTGTCCTTCGCGTACAGCTTGGGCATCGGAAGGTCCTGCTGCCAATAGCGGTAGAACCACTGCGGCGGCGCGGTGAGCGGAAAATGCGGGCTCACGAACGAGACGAACAGCACCCACGGGCGGTCGCTCCACTTCGGCGCCTCCTCGTGCAACCAGATCTGCGCGCGCGAGGCGATGTCCCGGTCGTAGGCGGTGTACGGCGACTCGCCGGGGCCGGCGCGTCTGGCCATCTTGTCGCCGCCCTTCCGCTTGGGAATGTTCTCTCGGACCAGCCCTTTGACGTCGC
>JBDTZQ010000164.1:0-6324 GCA_040005035.1 Betaproteobacteria bacterium
GTCGCTGCGCGCCGCTCCCCCCAGGGGGCGAGCGCCTTGGGGCGGCCCGGCGGCGCTCATGGGCCGCACCTTAAGCCAAGCTCGCGCATTTGAGCCATCAGGATGTCATTCTCTTCCGTCGTGCCGACGGTGATTCTCAGGCAATCGGCGAGCAGCGGATGGCTGCCCGACACGTCTTTTACCAGCACCCCGCGCAGCTTGAGCGCTTCGAACATCCGCCGGGCAGCACCGACGCGGATCAGGATGAAGTTGGCCTGCGACGCGAACACCGTGACTCCCGGAAGCTGCGCCAGCGCGTCCGCCAGCCGGCCGCGCTCGGCGCGGATCGCAGCGCCCTGCTGCGCAATCCAGCCCGCTTCGGCGAGCAGCGCAACCACCGCCGCCTGCGTCAACGCGCTGACATTATACGGCGGGCGAAGCTTGTTGAGCTCGGCGATCCATTCCGGTGCGCCGACGACGTAGCCGAGACGCAGGCCCGCCATCCCGATCTTGGACAGCGTGCCCATCACCAGCACGTTAGGAAACTCGCCGACCCGCGGCAGGAACGCTTCGTCGGCGAACGGTGAATACGCCTCGTCGACCACGACCAGCCCGGGCGTGGCGCGAATCAGCATCTCAACATCGCCGCTCGCATAGCGCGCGCCCGTGGGATTGTTGGGCGAAGCGACGAACATCACCGCGGGACGCTCGCGCTCGATCGCCTTGAGCATGCCCGGCATGTCCAGTGTGAAATCGGGATCGAGCGCGACGCCCGCGAACCGCACCCCGGAGTGCTGCGAGCTGACGCGGTACATCACAAACGTCGGCTCGGGCGCGAGCACGCACGCGCCCGGTTTCGCGACCAGCGAGATCACCAGCGAAATGAGCTCGTCGGAGCCGTTGCCGAGCAGGAGCGCCGTGCCATCGTCGAGCCGCAACAGCCTGCGAACCGACGCCGTCGCCGAAGTCGATGGGCCGTCCGGATAGCGATTGATCGCGACGTCCGCCAACGCCGCCATCAGGCGCGCCTTGGCGGGCGCCGGCAACGGATGCGCATTCTCGTTGGCATCGAGCTTGACCATGCCGCGGGCGTCGGCGACGACGTAGGCGCTCTGCGCGCGCACGTCGGGACGCACCACCGCGGCAACGTAGTCAACGGCGGCTGTGCCGCGGGCAGCGGCGAAACCGGGAGCGCGAGCGCGATCGTTCACTCGGTTTGCCTCACACCGTCTCGGTGTCGGCGATGAGCACGTCGACGCCGCCGCTGGCGAAATTCGCGAGGTCCGCGGCGATGGCCTGTCCCTGCGGCGAGACCAGCGCGGTGTCGATCGCGGCGCGCGAATCGAACGAGAGCGTCGCGATCATGTAGTACGGCGACGCGCCGGCCATTGCCGCCAGCGGTCGGCGGGTGATCTCGTAGTTGCGCAGCCCCGGAATCGTCTTCGCCAGCGGAATGTGCTTGTCGAAGTAGTAGCGCTCGAACGCCGCCGCATCCGTCGGTGCGCGATACAACGCATAGACCTTGGCCATGTTGTCTCCCCTTTTTTTGCTTACATGCGGTATTCGGCGCTTCGCGCGTGCGCCAGCAATCCTTCGCCGCGCGCCAGCGTCGATGCCACGGCGCCGAGCGTGCGCGCGCCGGCGCGTGACACCGCGACAACGCTGCTGCGCTTCTGGAAATCGTACACCCCCAGCGGCGACGAAAAGCGCGCGCTGCGCGCGGTCGGCAGAACGTGGTTGGGGCCGGCGCAGTAGTCGCCGATCGCCTCCGAGCTGTAGTGCCCGAGGAAGATCGCGCCGGCGTTGCGTATCCTTGCCACCAGCGCATCGGGGTCGGCGACGGCAAGCTCGAGATGCTCCGGCGCGATGCGGTTGGCAATCGCGCAGGCTTGCTCGAGGTCGCGCACGCGAATGAGCGCACCGCGCTGCGCGAGCGACTTGGCGACGATGTCCCTACGCTCGAGCGTGGGAAGCATCCGCACGATGCTGGCGGCGACGCGATCGAGCAGCGCCGCGTCGGGCGAGAGCAGGATCGCTTGCGCGGCCTCGTCGTGCTCGGCCTGCGAGAACATGTCCATCGCCACCCAGTCGGCGTCGGCGCTGGCGTCGGCGATCACCAGCACTTCGGAAGGGCCCGCGATCATGTCGATGCCTACCGTGCCGAACACCCGACGCTTGGCCGCTGCGACGTAGGCGTTGCCGGGACCGACGATCTTGTCGACCGCAGGAATCGTCGCCGTGCCGTAGGCGAGCGCGGCGATCGCCTGCGCGCCGCCGACCGCGAACGCGCGCGTCACGCCCGCCAGGCTCGCCGCGGCGAGCACCAGCGGATTGCGCACACCGTGCGGCGCGGGCACGACCATGATGATCTCGGCGACGCCCGCGACGTGCGCGGGCAGCGCGTTCATCAGCACCGTCGACGGATACGCCGCCTTGCCGCCCGGCACGTAGACGCCGACGCGATCCAGCGGCGTGATGTTCTGGCCCAGACGCGTACCGTCGGCCTCGGTGTACGACCACGATTCGACGCGCTGGCGCTCGTGGAAGGCACGGATGCGGCTCGCCGCCGTCGCCAGCGCGTCGCGCTGCGCAACGGGAAGCCCCGCCAGCGCCGCGTCGAGCTCTGCGGCGCCGAGCTCGAGCGCCGCGACGCTGCGCTCCTTCACGTGGTCGAACAACGCCGTGTACTCGAGCAGCGCCGCGTCGCCGCGGGCGCGCACGTCGGCGACGATCGACGCCACCGAGGTGTCGATCGCTTGGTCCTGCGCGGTGTCGAACGCGATAAGCTTGCCCAGCGCCGCATCGAAATCGGCATCGGCGGCGTCCAGGCGGCGAATCGCCGCGGCCGGCTCAGACATGCGGCGCTTCCGCGGCCACTGCAGCAACCGCGGCGCCGATGGCGTCGAGCAGCGGCTGGATCGTGTCGCGCTTCAATTTGAGCGAGGCCGGATTCACGATCAGCCGCGCGCTGATCGGCATGATCTGTTCGACCGCGACCAGGTCGTTGGCCTTGAGCGTGTTGCCGCTGCTCACCAGGTCGACGATTGCCTCGGCGAGCCCGACCAGCGGCGCCAGCTCCATCGAGCCGTAGAGCCGGATCAGGTCGACGTGCATCCCCTTGGCGGCGAAATGCTCGCGAGCGGTGGTGACGTACTTGGTCGCGACGCGCAGCCTTCCGCCGCGCTTCACTACGCCGGCGTAGTCGAAATCGCGCCGCGTCGCGATCACCATGCGGCAGCGCCCGAGCGCGAGGTCGATCGGCTGGTACAAGCCGTCGCCGCCGTGCTCGATCAGCACGTCCTTGCCGGCGACGCCAAGGTCCGCAGCGCCATGCTGCACGTAGGTCGGCACGTCGGAAGCGCGCACGATGATGAAGCGCACGTCGGGGCGTTGGCTGCCGATGATGAGCTTGCGCGAGGATTCCGGATCCTCGGACGGCGCGATGCCCGCCGCGGCGAGCAGCGCGAGGGCTTCTTCGAAGATGCGCCCCTTGGAGAGCGCGATGGTGAGCGGCATGTGCGCAGTAGTATTGCGAGATGAGGCGCGGCGGCGGCACTCGCCGCGCTAAGCCGCCGCGGCGCACGACGCGAGTCGCGCGAAAACGATCATTCTAGCAGGGTCGAGGCAGCAGCCCGACGCTGCCGGCCCGACGCTTTTAGTCGGTGGCTCGGCCCGGGCTCACTGCGGCGAGCGCGCCGGCGACATAGGTCGCGCGCACCGAGCGCTCGTCGCCGAGCGTCATCTGCACGAAAAGCGCCTGCTCGATATTCTCGCAGTGGCGCATGCGCTCAGCGATGAGCCGTGTCGAAGCCAGGTCGAGCACGACCAAGTCGGCTTCCATTCCGGGCGCGATGCTGCCCACGCGGTCGTCCATGTAGAGCGCGCGCGCCCCGCCGCGCGTGGCCAGGTAGAAAGCCTGGAGCGCCGTCAGCGACCTGCCGTTGAGCTGCGCCACCTTGTACGCCTCGTGCATCGTCGACAGCATCGAGAAGCGCGTGCCGCCGCCGATGTCGGTGGCGAGCGCGACGCGCACCGCACGGGACGGTTTCAACGCGTCGTGCAACCGGAACAATCCGCTGCCCAGGAACGTGTTCGACGTCGGACAGTGCGCGATCGCGGTGCCGGTGTCGTGCATGCGCGCAAACTCGGATTCGGAAAGCCAGATGCCATGCCCGTAGATGGCGCGCGGGCCGAGCAAGCCGAAGTGGTCGTACACGTCGAGGTAGCCGGCGCGCTCGGGGAAGAGCTTGCGCACCCATTCGATCTCGCCGCGATTCTCGGCGATGTGCGACTGCAGGTAGGTGCCCGGATGCTCGCGCCATAGCGCGCCTGCGGCGTCGAGCTGTTCCGGCGAGCTGGTCGCGGCAAATCGCGGTGTGACGCAGTAGGAAAGCCGGTCGCGATCGTGCCAGCGTGCGATCAGCGCCTTCCCCTGGTCGTAGCCCGAGCGCGCGCTGTCGAGCAGGGCCTCGGGGGCGTTGCGGTCCATCAGCACTTTGCCCGCGATCACGCGCATGCCAAGCGACTGTGCCGCGGCGAAAAAGGCGTCGACCGATTCCGGATGTACGGTGCAAAACGCGGCGCAACTCGTGGTGCCGGCGTGAAGAGCTTCTTCCAGGAAAAAACGCGCCACCTCGCTGGCGTGCGCCGGGTCGACGAACGCGGCCTCGGCCGGAAAGGTGTAGTCGTTGAGCCAGTCGAGGAGCTGCTTGCCGTACGACGCGATCACGCTGGTCTGGGGGTAGTGCACGTGCGCATCGATGAAACCGGCGCTGATGAGGCAACCCGTATATCGCGTGACTTCGGTGCCGACAGGCAGGCGCGACGCGACGCTGGAGGCGGCGCCGAAGTCCACGATCCGTCCGTCCGACATGACGACGATGGCGTCGGATTCGTAGTGCATCGCCGACGCGCCGACGGTGAAGGGATCGCCGGTAAAAGTGATCGCGGCGGCGCGGATCGCGATCGGGGCACCGCAGTGGACGGCTTGCGTCATGGAGTGCTGGTCGATGCGGCGCGGATTGTGACGGCGGGTTGCCGCGATGGGCGCAATGACAGCGTACGCTTCGGCGACGGTCTCTCAGGCGACGCGGCGAATACGCGCGCCGAGCGCAGAGAGCTTGTCCTCGATGCGCTCGTAGCCGCGGTCGAGATGGTAGATGCGATCGATGCAGGTCTCGCCCTCGGCGATGAGCCCCGCGATCACCAGGCACGCCGAGGCGCGCAGGTCGGTCGCCATGACGTTGGCGCCGGTCAGCTTGGCGACCCCCCTGACGATCGCGGTGTTGCCCTCGACCTCGATGTCGGCACCCAGGCGCTTGAGTTCCTGCACGTGCATCATCCGGTTCTCGAAAATGGTCTCGGTGATCACCGCACCGCCGCCGGCGACCGTCATCAGCGCCATGAGCTGCGCCTGCATGTCGGTCGGGAAGGAGGGATACGGCGCAGTGCGCAGCGTAACCGCATTCAATGGCGCGTCGCGTGAAACGCGCATGTCGCCGCCATCGATCTCGATGCGCGCGCCCGCCTCGGTAAGCTTTTCCACCACCGCGCCGAGCGTATCGGGACGCGTGCCGCGCAGCATGACGCTGCCGCCGGTAGCCGCCGCGGCGGCGAGAAAGGTTCCCGTTTCGATACGGTCGGGCATGACCGCGTAACTCGTGCCGTGCAGCGCGTCGACGCCTTCGATCACGATGCGGTCGGTGCCGGCGCCGGCGATGCGCGCGCCCATCGCGTTAAGGCACATGGCGAGATCGGCAACCTCGGGCTCGCGCGCAACGTTCTCGAGGATGGTGGTCCCGCTCGCCAGCGTCGCCGCCATCATCAGGTTCTCGGTGCCAGTCACGGTGACCAGGTCGAAAACGAATCGCGTGCCGGTCAAGCGCGCGACCTTGGCGTCGATATAGCCGTGATCCAGGTCGATCTCGGCGCCCATCGCCTGCAGGCCCTTGATGTGCTGGTCCACCGGGCGCAGTCCGATGGCGCAGCCGCCGGGCAGCGACACGCGCGCCTCGCCGCAGCGCGCCAGCAGGGGACCGAGCGCCAGGATCGAGGCGCGCATGGTCTTGACCATCTCGTAGGGCGCGAGCGGCCAGTCGACGTGCGCCGCGGACATCGTCAGCGTGTCGGAATCGCCCTCGGCGCGCACCCCCATTTGCGCGAGCAGCGCGCGCATGGTGCGAACGTCGTTGAGCTCGGGAATGCAGGAGACCGTCAGCGGCTCCGCGGTCAGCAACGAAGCGCAGAGGATCGGCAGCGCCGCGTTCTTGGCGCCTGACACGCGCACCTCGCCGCGCAGCGCGACGCCGCCGTCGATCGCGAGCTTATCCAAGCCTGGCGTGCTCT
>JBDTZQ010000165.1:0-6317 GCA_040005035.1 Betaproteobacteria bacterium
CGCAGGCGTTTCTCGGCGTCGCGTTCTCGTTCGGCATCCCGATGGCCTTCGCCGCGGTCGACGAAATGGTCGGATGGCTGGGCTGGGTCTACTTCGCAATCAATCTGTTCTGGGTGATGGCGTACGACACCGAATACGCGATGGTCGACCGCGACGACGACTTGAAGCTCGGCATGAAGACCTCGGCGATCTTGTTCGGCAAGCTCGACGTGCTCATCGTGATGCTGTGCTACGCCATCCACCTGGGCGGGATGACGTACATCGGGCAGGTCAGGGGAATGGGCGCGTGGTACTACGCCGGCGTCGCCGTCGCGTCGCTGCTGGCGCTCTGGCACTACTGGCTCATCCGCGGCCGCGACCGGGCGCGCTGCTTCCGTGCATTTCGCGCGAACCATTGGTATGGCACGGCGATATTCGCCGGCGTCGTGATCGACTACGGGGTCCGCTTCGAGCGGTGGCCGTGGATGCCGCCGCTGTGATGCGGACGTCTCGGCTCGCCTGCGCCATCGTCGCGTTGCTCGCGACGGGCCTCTCGACGGCGTTCGCGGCGACCGGCGTGCGCGTGAGCTTTCCCAGCCTCGACATCGATCCGCTACATGGCACCGAGCTGATGCTGAGCGGACTGTTCTTCACGCCCGATCCATCGGCGGGAGGCTTCCCCGCGGTGGTGGTGCTGCACGGCTGCGACGGAATGTACAGCACGCTTCCGGCACGACGCGGCCTGCTCACAGCGCGCCATCAGGCGATGGCGGATCTGCTCGTCGCGGAAGGCTACGCGGTGCTGTTTCCCGACAGCTTCAATCCGCGCGGCCGGCGTGAAGTGTGCACGCAGCCAGCGGCCCGGCAGGCGATCCTGCAGGCTAACCGGCGGCTCGATGTGCTGGGCGCGCTCGACTACCTGCGCACGCGCAACGACATCGCGCCGCGCCGGATTGCGTTGCTCGGATGGTCGCACGGCGGCAGCGCGGTGCTGGCGACGATCAATGAACGCTCGCCGGTCGTCTCGACATACGCGCACGATCCGGCGCAAGGCGGGTTTTTCGTGACCGCGATCGCGTTCTACCCCGGATGTTATGCGTCACTGCGCGGGCGCGACGGGTTCGTGCCGGCGGCGCCCGTGAGCATTTTCATCGGCGAGGCCGACGACTGGACCGCAGCCGCGCCGTGCGTCGAGCTGGGCAAGCGCGCGCGACAGCAGGGGCTGCCACTGACGGTGACGACGTATCCGGACACCTATCACGGGTTCGACACGCCGAACCTCCAGCGCCCGCGGCATCTGGATGTCCCCAACGGCGTCAATCCGGGCAAGGGCGTGACCATCGCTTCGAATCCTGCCGCCCGCGCCGATGCCTACGCTCGCGTGAAAGCGCAATTGAGGGCCGCGCTCGTGCCCTGACCTGAAATGGAAACTGAGTGGAACTGAGGGAGGACCTAAGGTGAATCTCGAACTCGACGGAAAGCGGGTGCTCGTCACCGGCGCGAGCAAAGGCATCGGCTACGCCTGCGCCGAAGCCTTCGCCGCGGAAGGCGCGCGAGTGGCGATCGTCTCGCGCAGCCGGGCCAATCTCGACGCCGCGTTGGCGCGCTTTCCGCGCGGGGCTCATGCGCCGACCGCGTTCGCGGCCGACATGACACGTGCCGACGAAGCCGAGCGCATGGTCGACGAGGTCGAGTCGCGCCTGGGCGCGATCGACATTCTGGTCAATTCCGCAGGCGCGGCGCGGCGGTATGCGCCGGCGGACCTCGACGCGCGCGCCTGGCATGATGCCATGGACGCGAAGTTCTTCAGCACCATCCACCCGGTCGATGCCGTGCTGCGCCGGATGCTGCCGCGCGGGCGCGGCGTGATCGTGAACATCATCGGCATGGGCGGCAAGGTGGCGAGTCCCGTGCACATGCCCGGTGGCGCCGCGAATGCGGCGCTGATGCTGGCCACGGCAGGACTCGCTGCGGCCTACGGGCCTTCGGGAATACGTGTGAACGGCATCAACCCGGGAGGCACGCTGACCGACCGCGTGCAGGAGGGCCTCAAGGCGGAGGCCAGGCTCACCGGGTTGAGCGAGGAGGAGTTGCTGGCGCGGAACCAGGCGCGCATTCCGCTCGGACGCTTTGCAAAGCCCGAAGAGATCGCGAAGGTGGCGGTGTTCCTCGCCTCCGGGGCCGCCTCGTACGTCACGGGCGCCATCGTCTCGATGGACGGCGGCACCGCGGCGGTGATCTAGGGGAAGACTGCCAGGCTTAAGCGCGGCGCGCGGCAGGCCTGGTGCGCACGCGAGCCCGGGTGCGCCGGCGGAGCGCCAGCGCGCCCGCCGAAGCCAGCAGCAACGCCATGGCGACCAGCGCCGCGTGACCGAGCGCAGGGATACCCACCGGGTCGCCCGGCACATTCCCGACGAGATTGAGAATGGTGCCCGTAGTGCAGTCGAACTGGATGGTGCTGGTATAGCTCAGCTTGCCGGAGAGCGCACGTCCAGTGTAAGTGTTCACTGTCACTCGGATGGGCGTATTGGGTGCCAAGCCACCTCCAAACGCCGGAATCGTGAACGCCGGGAAATTGCCCACAAACGGTCCTACGTTGGCGCCCGTCTCATCGGTGAACTGGGCCAGGGTGGGAAACCCGGGCGCGGACAGGCGAACCTCGGCCGACGACTGGGTGTCGACGCGAATATCCGTATTGAGATTGAACGCCGCTCCTCCGCAGGTGCCGGCAAGCGTGGTCTGACGCGAAAGGATTTGGATGGACGGCAGCGTCGACGCTGTCGGCGCCGCTGCGTCCAGCGGCGCCGGCTTGCCCGCCGTGCCGGCCGTTTGGGCGAACCCCGTCACCGCCCAGAAAAGAGCGGGTGCGAGCAATATCAGCTTAGGTGCGGCGTACGGGTGCAAAACTTCCATCTCCAGGCGACGCGGGCCTCCATCGAGGCCCGTCGAAACCAGCATAGCGGCAGCCCCATCCCGGGGTCCAGCCGCTTCGCGCGCAAACTCGGTTTTTTGGGCGGTTGTGGCGCCGATGCGACGCCCACTGTCGCTTTGCCCCGACAGTTCCGCCCCTAGCGGCGGCGGCACGCCCCCAAATCACGCAAAAAACACTGCGCCGGTTCAGACCGCGTATCGCACGGAAACGTTCACGATTTCCTGCTCGGAACGCAAAGTGCGGCCCGCATGGAAAGGATCATCGAGAGCGTTTGCTAAGATGCGCGCTCGCCGCCTTCCCCGGGCGACGCCGATCCCATGAAATACGCAGACCTTCGCGATTTTGTCGCGCAGCTCGAACGCCAGGGCCTCGCCCGCCGTATCGGTGTCGAGGTCGATCCCCGGTTCGAGATGACGGAGATCTGCGACCGTGTACTGCGCGCCGGCGGCCCCGCGCTCATCTTCGAGCGACCCAAGGGACATTCGATGCCGGTGCTCGGCAATCTGTTCGGGACGCAGCAGCGCGTGGCGATGGGCATGGGCGCGGACTCTGTCGAGGCGCTGCGCGAGATCGGCAAGCTGCTCGCCTTTCTCAAGGAGCCCGAGCCGCCGAAGGGGCTGCGTGACGCGTGGGAAAACACGCGGCCGGTGTTCATGCAGGTGATGAACATGGCCCCGAAGCTGCGATCCTTGGCGCCCTGCCAGGAAGTGGTGTGGGAAGGACAGGACGTCGACCTGTCGCGCCTGCCGGTGCAGACGTGCTGGCCGGGCGACGTCGCGCCGCTCATCACCTGGGGGCTGACGGTCACGCGCGGGCCGCTCAAGTCGCGCCAGAACCTTGGCATCTATCGCCAGCAGGTGGCGGGGCGCAATCGGCTGATCATGCGCTGGCTGCCTCATCGCGGCGGCGCGCTGGATTTTCGCGATCACGCGCTGGCGCATCCGGGGACGCCGTTTCCGGTCGCGGTGGCGCTGGGCGCCGACCCGGCGACCATGCTCGGGGCGGTGACCCCGGTGCCCGACTCGCTGTCCGAGTACCAGTTCGCCGGGCTGTTGCGAGGCGCCCGCACCGAGATCGTCAAATGCATCGCGCACGACTTGTCGGTGCCGGCGAGCGCCGAGATCGTGCTCGAAGGCTTCATCCACCCCGACGCGTCCGATCCCAGCGGCTACGAGAGCGCCCTCGAAGGGCCCTTCGGAGATCACACCGGCTATTACAACGAGACCGAGCGCTTTCCGGTGTTCACCATCGAGCGCATCACGCTGCGCCGCGAGCCGATCTATCTCTCGACCTACACGGGAAAACCGCCCGACGAGCCTGCGGTATTGGGAATGGCGCTCAACGAAGTGTTCGTGCCGCTGCTGCAGAAGCAGTTCCCGGAAATCGCCGATTTCTACCTTCCGCCCGAGGGTTGCTCGTACCGACTCGCGGTCGTCAGCATGAAAAAACAGTACGCGGGGCACGCCAAGCGTGTGATGTTCGGCGTGTGGAGCTTCCTTCGCCAGTTCATGTACACCAAGTTCATCATCGTCACCGACGACGATATCGACGTGCGCGACTGGAAGGAAGTAATCTGGGCGCTGACCACGCGTGTCGATCCGGCGCGCGACACGCTGATTGTCGAGAACACGCCGATCGACTATCTCGACTTCGCTTCGCCGGTCGCGGGCCTTGGGGCGAAAATGGGCATCGACGCGACCAACAAGTGGCCGGGCGAAACGTCGCGCACGTGGGGAAGCCCGATCGCGATGAGCGACGACGTCAAGCGCCGCGTCGACGCGCTATGGAAGGAGCTCGGGCTGTAATCGCATCGGCGGCCGCAGCGACGTGACCTTCGACGACTGCGGGCTACGGCTCGGCGCGCTCGCCGCGCCGCCACCTGCGCGCGATGCCGAGCGCGGCAAAGGCGATCGAGCCCAGCCGCACCCAGTACGCGAAGCGCTGCCATCCGAACAGCGGCGCGATCGCCTCGACCAGCGCGACCGCGGCGGCGGGCTTGGCAACCGCGCTGCCGATGAGACTCGCCGGGCGCACGGCGTCGCGCAGTTGCCCTGCGTACAGCGACACCTGCATGCGCTCGAGCCGCAGCTGCGACAGAAGCAGCGCCTTGCGCGCCGCCAGTTCGTCCAGGCGCTGGCTCACTGGCCGCCCCCCGAAGTCGCTGCGCGACCTTCCCCCTGCGGGGGGCGAGCGCCTTGGGACTGCCCTGCGGCGCTGGTGTGATCCCCCCGAGCGTCGCTGCGCGCCGTTCCCCCCAGGGGGCGAGCGCCTTGGGGCGGCCCGGCGGCGCTCATGATTCGCGCCGCAGCGCCGACACGTCGTGACCGAGCTCGGACAGCGTCGCCGCGAACGCGGTGGGCTTGTCTCGCCGACGCTGCTGCAGGCGCAGCACGATCACCGCGGCGAGCGCCACGTAGAACAGCGTCACTCCGCCGATTGCCCACATCCGGTAGGCGCTGTCCCAGTACCAGGCGATGACGAAAAGCGACGCGAAGAGCAGCGCGAACAGTCCGAGCAGGACGCTGCAGACAACCAGAAGGAGAAGCTCGGTGGCGCGCTCGCGCTCCTCCTCGAACTCGACCGTGGCGAGCTCGAGGCGCGTGCGCAGCATCGCGACCACCGTCCCACCCAGGCGGAACAGCGAGTCGGAAACGCCTGCCGCGCGCGGCGCCGCATCGGCGGCGCGCGTGTCGCCGGTGTCGGCCACGCCGTCTAGCGCCGGCTCATCAACAGACCGATCAACACCCCGACCGCCGCGGCGACGCCGAGCGCCTGCCACGGATTGTCGCGGACGTATTCATCGGTCGCGCGAGCGGCGACCTTGGCGCGATCCATCGCGTCGTCCTGCACGTCCTGCAGCTTCGCCTTCGCGGCGCGCAGTTTCGTCTCGACCTGCGCGCGCAGATCGCTGGCGCGCTCTCCTGTTTCCTTGGTCGCCTGCTTGAGCAGCGTGTCGGCTTCGGTGAGCACATCGGTGAAATCTTTGACCAGCGAATCGCGGCTGCGCTCGAATCTCGTGGCAGTCATGGGTGTTTCTCCAATCGACGTTGAGTTTGGCGCGCGCAACGTGCGCCGCCTGTTGGCGTATTATAGCCCCGCCGTCGCGGTACGAAACCGCCCCGCTTTTCGACCGCAGGTTCGACCCATGGCACAACTCAAGCTTCCCGCGCTCGATCCGTCTTCGGTGGCCGAGGTGCGCGGGTCGGGCTATCCCGAGCCCTTCAAATCGCGCATGGGTGATCGAGTGAAGCGGCGCCTCGGCAAGGCCTGCGGACTCACCGGCTTGGGCGTCAATCTCGTCACGCTGCCGGCCGGCGGTCAATCGGCGCTGCGCCATTGGCACACGCGCGAGGACGAGTTCGTGTACGTGCTGTCCGGCGAGGTTACGCTCGTGACCGACAGCGGC
>JBDTZQ010000166.1:0-6250 GCA_040005035.1 Betaproteobacteria bacterium
GCGCAGCACCACGTCCTGGCGCGCCGTGGGACCCGCGGAGCGATACCACTTGGCGGCGCCGGGTGTGGTGAGCTGCGCGTGCGCGCCGGGCGCGGCGTCGACGTCGATGCTAAGGCTGTCGCCGCCGACCATGCCGGCGGGCGGATGCACGATGATGTTCTGGCACACCGCGTCGCCCTCGGGATAGAGCGATCGCTGCACCACCAGTGGCCCGCTGTGCGTGCGCGCGGCGAGCACGCTGCGCGTGCCTTCGCGCTCGTAGCGAAGGCGCAGCGCCGCGTGCCAGCGCGAAGCCGGGCGCGCGTCCAACCCCGCGTCCGGCCGCACGTTCGGGCGCGTCGCAGCGTCGCCGTCACTCATGCGCCGGAGTGTACCGCCTCACACCCGCGCAGGGTGACGTGCCTGCTTTCCCTCGCCCCAGCCCCTCTCCCGCGGGGACACGGTTCGCGCTACGCGAGGTGCACGTACTCGTAGTCGATGGCGAGGTTGTTGATGCCACGCTCGGGCGGCGCGATCCACGCGGCCATTTTTCCCGGCGCCACGACGCGCTGCATCAGGCTGTGCACGAACTCGCGATCGGCGGGCGACGGCAGCCAGTCGTTCCGTTGCCGCTCGAACTCCTCTGCGCTGACGATGGCGCCATTCGGATCGCAGCGCACGCCCGACCACACGCCGATCGCGCGATTGAAGCGCGGCGACGGCAGAACCACGCGTGCGTCGAATCCGCTGCGCTCGAGCTGGCGGTTCCAGCGCTTCAGTCCCAGCTCGCAATCACGCACATACGACGTGCGCAGCACCTCGTTCATGGCGTTGCGCATCGGAACGTGCTCGAGGCGCGTGCCCCCCGCCTCGGGCATCGCGAGCTCATAGGTGACGTCGACGCAGCGGTGATCGTCGTACTGTCCTTCGTCGGGTCGACCCTTCAGGCCCGTCGCGAAGCTCGACGCTGCGTTCGACGAGACTTCCGAGCCGAACAGGTCCAGCGACGAGGAGAACCAGAAATTGAGATAGCGCTGGAACGTGGGCAGGTCGACCGCGCCCGCCGAGCGCACGCGCGACGCGTCGTCGCTGCCATGCGCGGTCATCACCTCGAGCGTGCGCTTGAGCACGCGCGCGAGCCCCGTCTCGCCGACGAACATGTGATGGGCCTCTTCGGTCAGCATGAATTGCGTCGTGCGCGCGAGCGGATCGAACGCCGACTCGGCGAGGCTCTTCAACTGATACTTGCCGTCGCGATCGGTGAAATAGGTGAACATGAACAGCGACAGCCAGTCGGTGATCGGCTCGTTGAACGTGCCGAGGATGCGCGGCTTGTCGGTGTCGCCTGAATGGCGCTCGAGCAATTCCTCCGCCTCCTCGCGGCCATCGCGCCCGAAATAGGCGTGCAGCAGATACACCATCGCCCAGAGGTGGCGACCCTCCTCGACGTTGATCTGGAACAGGTTGCGAAGGTCATAGAGCGAAGGACAGCAGTGGCCGAGCATGCGCTGCTGCTCGACCGACGCCGGCTCGGTATCGCCCTGCGTGACGATCAGCCGGCGCAGCGGCGAGCGATACTCGCCCGGAACCTGCTGCCACACCGTCTCTCCCATGTGATCGCCGAATCCGATGTTGCGCTCCGGCTTTGCATCGGCGAGAAAAATTCCCCAGCGGTAGTCGGGCATGCGCACGCGCCCATAGCTCGCCCACCCCGCCGCGTCCACGCCGACCGCGGTGCGCAGGTATACGTCCGCCGCCGCGAAATCCGAAGGACCGAGCTCTTTCCACCAGTCGAGAAAACGTGGCTGCCAGTGCTCGAGCGCGCGCTGCAGCGCGCGGTCACCCGCCAGGTTGACGTTGTTCGGAATGCGCTCGCTGTAGTCGATGGTCATGTCGTCACACGCGCTCCCAACTAAATGCGGCTCGAGTACCACTGCCGAATCGCTTGAGCGCGCCGCCCTCGCCCACCGCGTTGGGACGCTGGAACACCCAGTTCTGCCACGCCGACAGACGCCCGAAAATGCGCGTGTGCATGTTCTCGGGGCCGGTGAAGCGCAGGCTCGCCTCCATTCCGGTCAACGCGTCCGGTGACAGGCTGGTACGCTCCTCGAGCGCGAGGCGAATCTCGTCGTCCCAATCGATGTCGTCGGGCGAGAAGGTCACCAGTTGCGCCTCGGTCGCGGCCTGCGTACCCATCTGCAGGCCGCTCGCGAGCAACGGATGAGCATCGGCGCAGAACCGGTTGGCGAGCCGCGTGCGGCCGTTCGCCATCGGGTACGCGCCGGCATTCATCGTCGACAACGCGATGGTCGGCTCGCAAGCGGCATCGTCGGGCAACGACTGCATGTAGCTGCGATCGGCGGCCAGCGCCAGCTCGAAGAGCGTTCCGGCGAAGCACGAGCCACGGTCGATCAGCGCGAAGAGCGTGCGCGACGAAACGTCCAGACGAGACAGCGTGCGCCGCCACAGCCCGGTGGTCTCGCGCACGAGCCAGTGCCCGGAGAGATCGGCGAGGAGCGCGTCGACCTCCAGCACGGATCGGGGATCGCCGCGCGTGCGCAGCACCCACATGCCGATGTCGAGCTCGTTGGCGCGCAGCAGCAGGATCGCATCGTCGAGCTCGCGCGCGGCGGCCAGCGGCCACCACGCTGCGCCCTGCGCGACGATGCCATCGATCATCTGCGGACCGGCATCCGCCGGGCCATTCAGCGTCAGCGTCGCAACGCGTGCTTCGCGGTCGATCGAGACGTCGAGGTTCGGCGTTCGCCAGCCGCGATCGTGCGCACTGCGCGCGAGCGGCGTGAGCGCGATCCCGGCGCCCTTCTGCGTCGCCGGCGCGGCGCCTGCCAACGCCTCCGCGCGCGCGCGCACGACCTGCTCGAACTCCTTGGGTCTGGCGATGGCGTCGACCAGGTTCCACGCTCGGGCGCGATCGGCGCGAACGCCTTCGATGGTCGTGCAGAACACGTCGGCGAGATCGCGGCGCACGCGTCGCTTGTCGGTCAGTCGGGTCAGTCCGCCGGTGCCCGGCAGCACCGCTAGCAGCGGAACCTCGGGCAGGCTGACCGTCGACGAGCGGTCGTCGACCATGATGATCTCGTCGCAGGCGAGCGCGAGCTCGTAGCCACCGCCCGCGGCGGTGCCGTTCAATGCCGCGATCGACTTCAGTCCCGAATAGCGGCTCGCGTCCTCCATGCCGTTGCGAGTCTCGTTGGTGAACTTGCAGAAATTGACTTTCCAAGCGTGCGTCGACTGCCCGAGCATGTAGATGTTGGCGCCCGAGCTGAACATGCGCTCCTTGCCGCTGGTCAGCACGACACAGCGCACGGCCGGATGCTCGAAGCGCACGCGCTGCAGCGCATCCGCGAGCTCGATGTCGACGCCGAGGTCGTACGAATTGAGCTTGAGCTTGTATCCGGGCACGATGCCGCGGTTTTCGTCGACATCAAGCGTCAGCGTCGCGACGCGGTTGTCTACCGTGAGGCGCCAGTGCACGTAGCGATCGGGATGCGTTTCGAAGCTGATCATCGCCATGGCTTTCCTGCCGGACCGGTGCGAATGCCGGCGCCCGGGAGCGGATACGAACCGATGAACATCATGGTACCGGCGAATGTCGTATAGTGCACGCCGATGGCGCTCGCGCTGCATATCCTCGTGGGAACGATGACCGGGACCGCGCAGCTGGTGGCGCAGGAGATCGAGCTCGCCTTCGGCGGCGACGACGTGATCATCGACACCATGCTCATGGACAACCTCGACGCCGCGGTGTTCGCGCAGCCCGGCGTGTTCCTGATCTGCACGTCGACTTACGGCCACGGGGATGTCCCCGACAACGCCAAGGCTCTTTACGCGAGCCTGCTCGCCGGCAAGCCCGACCTCTCCACCGTCCGCTACGGCGTGTTCGCGCTCGGCGACCGCACGCACGTCGGCACGTTCTGCGACGGCGGCCGCCATTTCGACGAGGCGCTCGCCGCGGCGGGGGCGCGGCGCATCGGCGATGTGGCGCGGCACGACGCGAGCGGCGGCACGCTCGCCGAGGATGCGGCGCTCGAGTGGTTTCCGAACTGGCTCGAGCTGACGCGGCAGCGCGTCGAGCAAGCGTAGCCGACGGAGGGACTCGTGTTCTCGCATGCCGACCACTCGCAGTCGCCGCCGCGCATCACCATCCCGCGCATGTACAACGCCGCCGCCGATCTGGCGGACCGCCACGTTTCCGCCGGACGCGGCGAGCGTATCGCGATCATCGACGACGCCGGCACCTGCACGTTCGCCGAGCTCGCCGCGCGCATCAATCGCTGCGCCAACGCGTGGAGCGGTCTCGGGCTGCGCATGGAGGACCGCGTCGCTCTACTTCTGCACGACAGCGTCGATTTTCCCACCGCGTTCCTGGGCGCGATCCGTGCCGGTATCGTGCCCGTTCCCTGCAACACGCTGCTCACCGCATCCGACTACGAGTTCATGCTCTCCGACAGTCGCGCGCGCGCCATCGTGGTGTCCGCGCCGCTCGCGCCGCTGGTGCTGCCGCTGCTGGCGCGATTGCCGCTCCTCGAGCACGTCATCGTCTCGGGTGCGAACGTTCCCGGAACGCTGGATTTTGCGCGATGGATCGCGGTTCAGCCGAGCGAGGCACCGATCGCGGCCACCACCTGCGACGACGTGTGCTTCTGGCTCTACTCGTCGGGATCGACCGGAGCGCCCAAGGGCGCGGTGCACATTCATTCCGATCTCATCCACACTGCCGAGCTCTACGCTCGCCCGATCCTGGGCATCGACGAGCACGACATCGTCTACTCGGCCGCGAAGCTTTTTTTTGCCTACGGGCTCGGCAACGCGCTCACCTTCCCGCTCACCGTCGGCGCGACGACGGTGCTGATGGCGGAGCGCCCGACGCCCGCGGCCGTTTTTCGCCGCCTGACCACGCACCGTCCGACGATCTTCTACGGAGTGCCCACGCTCTACGCCGCGATGCTCGCCAGCGCCGACTTTCCGTCTCGCGAAGCATTGGCGCTTCGCGTTTGCGCGTCGGCGGGCGAAGCGCTGCCCGCGGAGCTGGGAAAGCGCTGGCGCGAGCGCACCGGCGTCGACATCCTCGACGGCCTCGGCTCGACCGAGATGCTGCACATCTTCCTCTCCAACCGTCCCGGTGACGTTCGCTATGGCACGACGGGCAAACCCGTTCCGGGCTACGAGATTCAACTGACCGACGAGTCGGGCAACGCCGCAGGCACCGGCGAAATCGGCGAGCTGCAGGTGAGCGGGCCGTCGTCGTCTCCCTATTACTGGAACAACCGCGCGAAGAGCCTCGCCACGTTTCTCGGGCCGTGGACCAGGAGCGGCGACAAGTACACGGTCGACGCCGACGGCTACTACACCTACTGCGGACGCTCCGACGACATGCTCAAGGTCGGCGGCGTGTACGTTTCGCCGTTCGAGGTGGAAGCGGCGCTGGCCAGCCACGACGCGGTGCTCGAAGCCGCGGTCGTCGGCTGCGCGGACGAGCACGAGCTCATCAAGCCCAAGGCGTTCATCGTCGCCAAGCCCGGCGCGGCGACCGGCCCGGAGCTCGCTTTGGCACTGCAGGACCACGTCAAGGCGCGGCTCGCCCCGTTCAAGTATCCGCGCTGGATCGAATTCGTCGCCGAGCTCCCCAAGACCGCCACCGGAAAAATCCAGCGCTTTCGCCTGCGCGCGCGGCGTTGACCCGACGTTGGGACCCTGCCCGGCGAAGGATGACGGATTGCCGGGGCGCTGCTACCATCGCGCGACACTTCGAACAGACGCACGGGGGGAGGCTCGAATGACGACCAGACGGATTTTCATGGCACAAGCCGGCGCGCTTGCCGGCGCAGGCGCACTCGGCACGCTGGTTCCGACGATCGCGCGCGCGCAGGCGGCCAAGTTGCGCATCGGGCTGATGCTGCCTTACACGGGAACGTTCGCTGCGCTGGGCACCGCGATCACCCAGGGCTTCAATCTGGCGATCGAGGAGAACGGCGGCAAGCTGGGCGGTCGGGAAATCGAGCACTTCACGGTCGACGACGAATCCGAGCCCGCGAAAGCCACCGACAATGCCAACAAGCTGGTGCAGCGTGACAAGGTCGACGTGCTGCTCGGTACGGTGCATTCAGGCGTGGTGATGGCGATGGTCAAGGTCGCGCGTGACACCGGAACGCTGCTGGTCATCCCGAACGCCGGCGCCAATGCCGCGACAGGCAGCCAGTGCGCGCCGAACATCTTCCGCACGTCGTTCTCCAACTGGCAGCCGGCGCAT
>JBDTZQ010000167.1:0-6231 GCA_040005035.1 Betaproteobacteria bacterium
GCCGACTGGTTGACGAACACGCCGCCGGTCAGGTTGATCGACAGCGCCACGCCGGCGTCCTCGGCGACCTCGATCGCCTCGTCGATCACCTTGTCGTCGGTCGAGTAGAGCGACAACGTCAGCGCGCCGTGGTCCTTCACCGCCCGCCGCGCGATGTCCAGACTGTGCGCGGTGCTGTCGGTGGCGATCAGGAACGCTACCGGACCGAACCACTCCTTGAGGTACGTCGCGTGTTCGGAGGCGTCGAGCCGCACCAGCATCGGCGTGCGGATGCGCGCGTTCGGAAACTGCGGATGCGTGAGCTCCTGGCTGTCGAGCACGATCGTGCCGAGCTGGCGGGCGGTCTCGATGCGCGCCGCGACGCCGTCGTTGACCACCGCGCCGAGGATCTCGACCGCGCGCGCGGTGTCGCCCAGCAGCTTCTGCACCGACTCGCTCAGCGCCTGTGCGACCTCGTCGAAGCTCATGTTGCCGGCGCCGGTATGGATGCCTTCGCGCGGCACGTAGATGTTCTGCGGCGCGGTGCACATCTGGCCGGTATAGAGCGCCAGCGAGAAGGCGACGTTGCGCGCGACGCTCTTGAAGTCGTCGGCCGAGTCGATGACGATCTGGTTGACGCCGGCTTTCTCGGTGTACACCTGCGCGTGCCGCGCGTTTTCCTCGAGCCAGTCGCCGTTGGCCCGGCTGCCGGTGAAGTCGATGATCTTGACCTCCGGTCGCATCGAAAGCTTCTGCGCGGTGTCGTCGTTGCCGGCGTGCGCCACCAGCGTCACCACGTTCGGATCGAAGCCCGCTTCGACCAGCACCTCGCGCGCGATCTGCACCGTGATGGCGAGCGGCAGGATAGCGTTCGGATGCGGCTTTACCACCACCGAGTTGCCGGTGGCGAGGCTCGCGAACATCCCGGGGTAGCCGTTCCAGGTCGGGAACGTGTTGCAGCCGATCACCAGCGAGACGCCGCGCGGGACCACCCGGAAATGCTTTTCCATTTTGAGCGGCTCGTTCTTGCCCTGCGGCTTTTCCCAGTACGCCTTGGCCGGAACGCGGCGCATCTGGTCCCACGCGTAGGCGACCGCTTCCAGCGCACGGTCCTGCGCGTGCGGGCACCCGGCCTGGAACGACATGACGAACGCCTGTCCGGTCGTATGCATCACCGCGTGCGCGATTTCGAAGCTTCGCTTGTTCACGCGTGTCAGGATCTCCAGCGCCACGCCAACCCACGCCTCGGGACCGGCCTTGCGCCAGCCTTCCTGAGCCTTCGCCACGGCGGCCAGCAGCACGTCCATGTCGACCTTGGGATAGGTGATGCCGAGCGCGGTTCCGTACGGCGACATCTCGCGCCCGATCTGCCCGGCCGTTCCCGCCTGCGTCAAGGGAAACGGCTTGTTCAGCAGCGCATCGAATGCGGCCTTGCCGGCGTCGGCGGCACCTTCGCCGTAGACCTTCGGACTCGGGCTTTCCGGAAACGAGCTCCAGTAGCCGCGATCGGCAATCGCCTGCACGGCGCGGTCGAGCAGCGCCTTGTGGCGTTCAAACATCGGATGAGTTTGGACAGACACGGGATTCTTCTTGGCAGTGCGAAGACAGCAAGCTTAGCAGGTCGGCCGGGGGTCGCGTCCGGCCCATGACCCATGCACAAGGTGTAGGCTAGCAGCGCACCTGACGCCTAGTCCCCGTCCGCCGATTCCTGCGTCCACGCGGTTTCCTACCCATCGAATGAACAGACGCGCGTCCATACTTGCGGTCTTAACGCTCAGCGCGGGTCCGCTTGTCGTCTTCGCTCAACCTTCCGGCAAGCTAGCCCGAATCGGGTTCTTGACGCTGAATTCGGCGCCACTCGGCTCTACAGCCCTCGATCCATTCCTGAAAGGGATGCAAGAACTAGGGTATGTCGAGGGCAAGACTTTTGTCATTGAGCGGCGGTTTGCCGATGGCAAGCCCGAATTGTTGCCTGGCATGGCGGCAGAGTTAGTGCGTTTGAAAGTGGATGTCATCGTCGCCGTGGCGTCGCCAGCGATCGCCGCGTCGCAGAAGGCGACCACCACCATTCCGATCGTCATGGCCACCACCGGCGACCCGATTGCCAGCGGATTCGTCCGGGACTTGGCTCGGCCGGGAGGCAATATCACCGGACTGTCGAACATGGGCGGCGAGCTGGGGGCCAAGCTTGTCGACTTGCTGCTGACCGTGGCACCGACATTGTCTCGGGTGGGCGTGCTGGTCAGTCCCACCAGTACAACCTATCGCGCAATACTTGCAAGCGTCCAAGGCGCGGCGCAAAAGGCGGGAGTGACTACATTGATAGCCGAGGCGTCGTCTCCCGAGGAGATCGAGAGCGCGTTCTCGAAATTCAACCGTGGCGGCGCTGGCGCCGTAGTCGTCGCCGCCACGCCGTTTTTTACGGCTCAAAGGCGGCAGCTCGCAGAGTTGGCGCTCAGATATCGGCTGCCGTCGATCTTTGGGAATCGGGCGCTTGTCGAGGTCGGCGGCCTCATCAGCTACGGTCAGCACTTCGCTGACAGTTACCGTCGCGCTGCAACGTATGTGGACAAGATTCTCAAGGGCGCGAAGCCCGGCGACATACCCGTCGAGCAACCCACACAGTTCGAATTGGTCGTGAACCTCAAGACGGCCAAATCCCTCGGCGTCACGATTCCCCAATCCATTTTGCTACGCGCGGATGAAGTGATCCAGTGACACTTCCTCGGGGCCAAGGATTGGCGACCGAGCTCTCGTCGCGCACGCACGCGCAACAGATCCTGTCAACGCGCCAATCCGCGTAATCGTTTAATACCCATCGTTCAATCCCAAATCGCCAACCTTGGTGGCGGTGGAGCACTCCATGAGTGAACCGAGAAGCGCATTGTCTTGGCTGCTTGCGCTCTGCGCCTGGGCCGCATTCGGATTCGCGACGCCCTGCCTCGCCGATCCGGAAGCGCAGATCGCCAACCCCGCCATCGACGTGCAGGGTTTTCTGCGCGTCTCGCTGGAAGCGGCGCGCCATCGCGAGTCGCGCCGGCTTTCCGAAGACGCGTTTATCCGTATGAGCCGCGAGCCCGGCACGCTCGTGCTCGACGCGCGCAGCCGCGAGAAATTCGAGGAGCTCCACGTCAAGGGCGCGCTCAACCTGAGCTTTCCCGACATCGCCATCGACAGCCTCGCCCGCCTGCTGCCCGACAAGAGCGCGCGCATCCTGATCTACTGCAACAACAATTTCAGCGACCTTGAGGACGCGTTCCCGAGCAAGCTGCCCAGCGCCTCGCTCAACCTCTCCACATACACGGCGCTCTACGACTACGGGTATCGCAACGTCTACGAGCTCGGGCCGCTGATCGACGTGCGCGCCTCGAGGATCGTGTTCGAGCGTTCGCCGCGGCGATCGCGCTAGCTATTGTTTATGCGCGCGCCGCAGTGCGCCGCGCGCTCACGATCCTGTCCAGCACTGCCGCGATCACGCCGGGCGGCGCGGGCTTGGGGAGGACTTCCAGACCGAGCCCCTCGGCGTCCGCCATCGATTCGGAATATCCGCTGATCAGCACGATGGGGAGTGCCGAATACGTCTTGCGCGCCAGCGTCGCAAACTCGATGCCGTTCATCGAGCCGGGCATGACGATATCGCTCAGCATGAGGTCAAAGTCGCGCGGGCGGCGCTGAAGGCGTCCCCACGCGTCGTCGGCATTCGGCGAGCGGGTTACTTCGCAGCCCAAGGACTGCAACACCGCGCGGGTGGCGTCGGCGACCTCGCTGTTGTCTTCCACGAGCAGCACGCGCAGGCCGCTCAGATGCTCGAGCGACCCCGGGCTCGAGCTTGCAGGCTCATTGGTGGCTTTCGACGTCGCCGGCAAGTACATGCGCACGGTCGTGCCCTCGCCTTGGCGGCTCTCCACCCGCGCGGTGCCGCCCGCGCGGGCACAGAAGCCGTACACCTGACTCAATCCCAACCCGGTGCCGTGTCCCACGGGCTTGGTCGTGAAAAACGGCTCGAAGACGCGGTCGATCACGTCGGCGGCGATTCCCGACCCGGTGTCGTGGACGCTGATGGTGACGAAGGAACCGTCGCGGCCGCCCGGCTCGCCCTTAGCCGCATTCGCCACCGCGATTCGTAGTCGGCCGCCGCTGGGCGTCGCATCCTTGGCGTTGATCGCGAGATTGAGCAGCGCCAGCTCCAGCTCCGCCGCATCGACCTCGATCGCAGCGGTGTCCGGCGCGACCTGCACGACACGTCGACCGAGCTGCCGATCGCAGTCCTCAGCATGTCCAGCACCGGCTCGACATGGCCTTGCAACGCGATTGTCTCCGGACGCAGCGCCTGCCGGCGCGAAAAGGAAAGAAGCTGTCGAGTGAGCTTCGTGCCCGCGCCGACCGCGCGCTCGATCGCCGCCAGCGGCGCGCTGTCGGCGAGCTCGGGCTTGAGGCGCTTCTGCAGGAATACATTGTTGCTCACGACCATGAGGAGGTTGTTGAAGTCGTGGGCCACGCCTCCGGTGAGACGACCCATCGCCTCGAGTTTCTGCGCCTGGCGCAACGTTTCCTCGACGCGCTGGCGTTGCAGCGTCTCGTGTCGGAGCTGTTCAGCCGCGGCCAGCGACCGGCGCGCTTTCTGCAGCGCGATCCAGGTCGTGTAGAGCAATCCGATCGTGATCGGGAACATGAGCGCGGAGAGCATCCAGAGCTGGGCATGCCAGGAGGCGAGCGCGGCGTCCCGGCTCATCCACGCGACCACCGCCATCGGATAGGGTGTCAACGGTCGAACGGTGGCGAATCCTTCGCCACCGCCGGGAATAGTCGTTTCGACCACGCTGCTGCCTGTGTCGACCTTGAGGAGGTTGATGGCAGTGCCGCCTTGCGCGGCAGTCTTGGTTCGCGGCCACGCCGCGAGCTCGGCGCCGCTGGCCTGCACCAGCGCGACGCCGAGCGTCTCGTCACCTCCGGTGAGCTGCCGATAGAACCCGTGGAAGTAGGCCGGCGCCATGCTGGTCGAGATCGAGCCACCGAAGCTTCCGTCGCGCAGAGTACGCCGAACGCTGATGTCGAAAAACGGTTCGCCGGTGGCTCGACTGGTGAGCAGCTCGCTCACGAGCGGTTGTGGTCCATTGTGCGTGATGCGTGAACGCCTGGCGGTCGGAATAATCACGATCTGGTGCGGCGCCGGCATCATCCGGTTGGTCGCCACCATGTGTGAGGAAGGTCCCATGACGAAAATGCCCTGGAGTTGCGGCAGGTCGGTCGTCATGCGCTTGAGCGCGTCGTGAATCTCGACTTCGCGCGAGAGCAACCTGGCTTCGGGATCGTCGCCCAGCAGGTCGAGCGTGCGATTTAGCAACGCGACGTTGGTTTCGAACACCTTGCGCGCGTGCTCCTCGGCGACGCGCACGGTGCGGTCGAGCGCCAGCTTCGCCTGCGTCACCGCCTGGCCGTGCAGATACCACGCGACGCCGACGAACAACCCGAGCGGAATCAGCGCCCCGAGCCACATCGCGGCTCTGAGCCAGGTCAGCGTACTGTTCGATGCTTCGGATGAAAGCGCCGCTTCCGAAGGCGCGTACGTCGACGAACTCGCCGCAGCACGCGCAGGCACCAGCGGCCGGCGCGCAAGATGCGAGACCACGAAGGCGACCATCAGCGCCGAGGGCAGGAACGTAGCGACGGGCAGCCACGCCTTTTCTGCGGCGAGCGAGGGCTCGACCCAGGGAGCGAGCACCCAGGCTGCGCAAAGCAGCGCGGTGGCAAGTGCTGGCGCGAACCCCGCGACCCACGCCACCAGCGCCACGGCCGGGAAAGCGAACACGAAGGGTACCGCGTCGCCGAACCACGGGGTGAGGAGGCCCCGCGATCCCATCGCGGCGAGCGCGGCGACGACCGCGATGCTCCACCGCATCCAGGGTGCTGCCGTCATCGGCATCGAACGGGGCCACCCTTCTGCATCCACGATCTCCGCATATGGCCAAGGCGGAAACTATACCGCGTTCAACGTCGATTCATGGTGCTTGCGTGCGACCGACGCGTGGCCGCGCTCGGTGCGTGCGTGGCGGTAGGGCACCGCGGCGTACGCGACACGCCGGGACTCCACCGGCGCTACGCCGCCTGGTCGAAGTCGACCACGACCTTGTCGGTCACCGGATAGCTCTGGCAGCACAGGATGAAGCCGCGCGCGATCTCGTAGTCCTCGAGCGCGAAGTTGACGTCCATGTCGACCTCGCCTTCGACGAGCTTGGCGCGGCAGGTCGAGCA
>JBDTZQ010000168.1:0-6224 GCA_040005035.1 Betaproteobacteria bacterium
GAGAGCTGGCAGGACCCCGCGACCGCACCCGTGCGGCTGTACTACGTGGGCTGGTCGACGTCGACCGGCGAAGCCGACTGGGCGCTGCGTCCGCTGCTCTACAGCGGATCTTTCCCGCCGAGCCTGTTCAACACCGCGTACTACAAGAACCCCAAGTTCGATGCCAGCATCAAGGAGGCTCAGCTCACCACCGATTCGGCCAAGAAGGCGGCGCTGTACAAGGATGCGCAGCAAACAGCGTGGAACGATGCGCCGTGGGCGCCGCTGGTCACCGAGAGGCTGCTTTCGGCGAACAACAAGAAGCTCTCAGGCGTGTACGTCATTCCCGACGCGTCGTTCAACTTCACCGAAGTCGACCTCAAGTGACGCATCCGTCCAAGAGCGGCCCGGCGGCAAGCCGGGCCGCGATTGGAGACGGATGCGTCATCCCGACGCGCGCAGCGCGAGGGATCTGTTTTTGACCTCCCGACGCGCGCAGCGCGAGGGATTTGCTTTTGACCGCAAGCGCGAAGCAGATTCCTCACCCGCTGGCGCGCGATTCGGAATGACAAGACGCGTGCGCAGAAGCGCGCCTTGAATTAGATGCTGCAATACATCGTCAAGCGCCTGCTCGGCCTCATCCCCACGCTGCTAATCGTCGGCGTGCTGGTGTTCATGTTCGTGCACCTCCTGCCGGGAGATCCGGCGCGACTGGCGGCCGGTCCTGACGCGACACCGGCGACCGTCGACCTGGTCCGAAAGGATCTGGGCCTCGACAAGTCGCTGCCCGAGCAGTTCGTGCGCTTCGTCAGCGGCGTGCTGCAGGGCGATTTCGGCCGCTCGGTGCGCACCAAGCGCCCCGTCTCGACCGAGATCCGCGAGCGCTTTTTCCCGACCTTCTGGCTGACCATTGCAGCGATGGCGTGGTCGGTGACCATCGGCATGATCCTCGGGGTCGTTTCCGCGGTCTGGCGCAACCGCTGGCCGGATCGCGTCGGCATGACGCTTGCGGTGTCGGGCATCTCGTTTCCGGCGTTCGCGTTGGGCATGGTGCTCATGCAGATTTTCTCGGTGCAGCTGCGCTGGCTGCCTACCATCGGCGCGGACTCGTGGCGCCACTACATCCTGCCCTCGCTCACGCTCGGCGCCGCGGTGGCGGCGATCATGGCGCGCTTCACGCGCTCGTCGTTCGTCGACATCCTGCAGGAGGACTACGTGCGCACGGCGCGCGCCAAGGGCCTGGCGGAGTCTGTGGTCGTGCTCAAGCACGGGCTGCGCAACGCGCTGATCCCGGTGGTGACCATGATGGGGCTGCAGTTCGGCTTCCTGCTGGGCGGATCGATCGTCGTCGAGGTCGTGTTCAACTGGCCGGGCATGGGACGCCTGCTGGTCGATGCGGTGGACATGCGCGACTACCCCGTCATCCAGGGGCTTGTACTGCTGTTCTCGCTCGAGTTCATACTCATCAACCTGATCGTCGACGTGCTCTACGCGGTCATCAACCCGACCATACGCTACCGATGAGCAGCGTCGTCGCCCCCGTTGCATCGACCGAGCACGTGCGCACGCCCTGGTCGGAGTTCTGGCGCAAGTTCAAGCGCCAGCACGTCGCGGTCGTCGCCGGGATGTTCGTGATGTTCCTCGTGATCGTGGCGATCCTCGCGCCATGGTTCGTCCCCTACGATGCGGAGAATTTCTTCGACTACGATTCGCTCAATGCGCGGCCCTCCGCGGCGCACTGGTTCGGCGTGGATCCCCTGGGGCGTGACATCTTCAGCCGCGTCCTCATGGGCGCTCGCATTTCACTGGCCGCGGGCTTCGTTTCGGTTGCCATCGGTGCGCTGTTCGGCACGGCGCTGGGCCTGCTCGCCGGGTACAAGGAAGGCTGGTGGGACCGCGTCATCATGCGCTTTTGCGACGTGCTGTTCGCATTCCCCGGCATCCTGCTGGCGATCGGCATCGTCGCCATCCTCGGCGGCGGCATGTTCAACGTCATCATTGCGGTATCGATCTTCAGCATTCCCACCTTCGCGCGCCTGGTACGCGGCAACACGCTGTCGCTCAAGCACCTGACCTTCGTCGAGGCGGCGAAGAGCGTCGGCGCCAACGACTGGACCATCGTGCTGCGCCACATCTTTCCCGGCACGATCGCAGCCGTCGTGGTCTATTTCTCGCTGCGCATCGGCACGTCGATCATCACCGCGGCGAGCCTGTCGTTCATCGGGATGGGCGCGCAGCCGCCGACGCCGGAGTGGGGCGCGATGCTCAACGAGGCGCGCGCCGACATGATGAACGCGCCGCACGTGGCGCTGTTCCCGAGCCTGGCGATTTTTCTGACCGTGCTCGCGTTCAACCTGCTGGGCGACGGCCTGCGCGACGCACTCGACCCCAAGATCGACCGCCGGTAACGCCCGTAGCTCGACGCGAGGTTGTCCCTGAGTTGCCCTCAAGCCTCGCCGGTGGCACAGGCGACCGAGGGACCGAGCGCTTGCTTCGCTTTTGCCACCTGCGCGATCTCGGGCAGCGCGACGCCGTTCTTCACCGCGGTGATCTCGGCGAGAATCGAGATCGCGATCTCTGGCGGCGTGCGACTGCCGATGTACACGCCGATCGGCCCGTGCAGACGCGCGATCTGCTGCGGCGTCACGTCGAACTCCTCGAGGCGCTTGCGGCGCTTGGCGTTGTTCGAGCGCGAGCCCAGCGCACCGACATAGAACGCCGGCGACTTGAGCGCTTCCATGAGCGCCAGGTCGTCGAGCTTCGGATCGTGCGTGAGGGCCACGACGGCCGAGCGCTCGTCGAGCTGCATCTCGACCACGGTGTCGTCGGGCATGCTACGCACCAGCGTGACGCCGGGCACGTCCCAGGTGTCGCTGTATTCCTGGCGCGGGTCGCATACGGTCACCTGATAGTCGAGGCCGACGGCGATCTGTGCGAGGTACTTGGAGAGCTGCCCGGCCCCGATGACCAGCAGGCGGTATCGCGGGCCGTGGATCGTGGTGAGCTTTTCGCCGTCGAACTGCAGGGCGTCCGCGGCGCGCGCGGGATGCAGCTCCACTGCCGCACTACCCAGGTCGAGCGTGCGCGCGACCAGCGTGCCCTGCTCGATCATCGCCAGAAGCTCGGCGAGGCGGCTCTGCGCGCCGGCCGGCTCAAGTACGAGCTGGATCGTTCCGCCGCACGGCAGGCCGAACCGGCGCGCATCCTCCGCCGACACGCCGTAGGTCGCGGCCTGCGGACGGTCGACATACGCGCCCTCGCGCCGCGAGCGCTCGACGATGTCATCCTCGATGCAGCCGCCCGACACCGACCCCACCACCTGGCCGTCATCGCGCACGGCGAGCATCGCGCCGGGAGGCCGCGGTGACGAGCCCCACGTGCGAACGACCGTCACGAGGAGGACGCGACGGCCCTCGGCGAGCCACTGTGTGGTCTTGCGCAGCACTTCGAGATCGACGCTGTCCATGCCTATCCGCTCACGACGGGACGGGTCATCCAGTAGATCGCCATCGCTGCGACAATGACGATCGCCAGTGCAAGACGGATCCACAGCCTGCGCATCGCGACGGCCTGCACGTCCGGAGGTCCTGGCACAGCCGCTGCTGGCTCGGGCGCAGCGCCGAGCCGCGCCGCGAAACACGCGAAAAAATCGTCGGCAACTTTGGCCGCCACGCCGTCGATCAGCCGCGATCCGATTTGCGCGAGCTTGCCGCCGACCTGCGCCTTCGCCGCGTAGTCGATGCGCGTGCCCTGCTCTTCGGCCGCCAGCGCAACCTGCGCCTCGCCGTTGGCGAAGCCGGCGGCGCCCCCCTGCCCTTCGAAACGCAGCGTGTACGAGGTTGGGGGAACGACGTCGGTGAGGCTGATGCGCCCGTTGAACTTCGCGGAAACGGGACCGACACGCGCGGTCATCACCACCCGGAATTCGTTGTCCGATACGCGCTCGACAGTTTCACAGCCGGCGATGCACGCCTTGAGTGCATCGGGGTCGTTGAGCGCCTGCCAGGTCTGCTCGACGCTGGCGGGAACGACCCGGCTGCCTTTCATTTCCATTGTCTGCTCCGCGTCGGGCTCGTTCACGCTGCCTTGCACCACGACGCCGTGCGCGGCGACGCGAACGCTCGCCGCGCGAACGCGCCCGCGAGCTGCTTCAGGCTTTCCAGATTATGCACCGGCAGGAACTCGTCCACGTACGGAAGCATCGCACGGATGCCCGCCGGTCGCGGCTCGAAGCCCTCGTAGCGCAGCAGCGGATTGAGCCAGATCAGCCTGCGGCACGATCGGTGCAGCCGATCCATCTCCAGCGACAGGCCGTCACCGACCTCGCTGTCGAGTCCGTCGCTGATGAGCAGCACGATCGCCCCCTGTCCGAGGAGGCGGCGCGACCAGCGCCGGTTGAACTCGCCGAGGCAGGCGCCGATGCGCGTGCCGCCCGCCCAGTCGGACACCGACGCGCTGACACGCGCGATGGCGACGTCGACATCGTGATGGCGCAGGTGACGGGTGATGTTGGTGAGCCGCGTTCCGAACAGAAGGACATGCACGCGATCGCGGTCATTGGTGATCGCATGCAGGAAAAAAAGCAGCATGCGCGAATAGCGGTCCATCGAGCCGGAGATGTCGCACAGCACGACCAGTGGAGGCCGACGGCCACGCCGCCGGCGCCACGCCAGCGGCATGGCCGCGCCACGCGCCGACGCCATGGCGCGAAGCGTGGCGCGCAGGTCGACGGTCGAGCCGCGCGGCGAGGCGACGGTGCGCCGCGTCGGCAGTTCCGGAAGCGGCAGGTCGAGCCGCGCCATCATCGCCTTGATCTGTACCAGCTCGTCGACGCTCATCGACTCGAAATCCTTGCTCTGCAGCACCTCTCGAGGCGAGAACGTAAGCGCGGCATCGAGCTCGATCTCCTGCTCGGCCTTTGCGGTCTCGCGATCGGTTTTCGGCGGCGCCAACGCTTCGGCCAGCCGGGCAGGAAGCGGGGCTTCGGCGTCCGGCGCGACGACTCGTCCGTAGACGCGAGGCAGGAGGAGCTGCAGCATGCGCTCGAGCAGCCGCGGATTGCGCCAGAAAAGCTCAAAGGCCTGCTCGAACAGCACTTCCTGCTCGTGGCGCTCGATGAACACCGCCTGCAGCGCCGCCCGGAAATCCTCGCGATGCTCGATTCCAACCGCCTCGACCGCGTCGAGCGCCGCGATCACCTTGGCGGGCCCGACCGGCAGCCCTGCAGCGCGCAGCACGCGCGCGAAATGCATAATGTTCTCGGCGAGGCGCTCGCGCCTGAGCGGCATGACCGGCGCGGACACGGCGTTGTCGCTCATGGAGTACCTCCGCGCTTCGCGCTACGGTTCATTTGCCCAACCCGGCGCTCGGGGCGGCCCGTCGCGGGTATAGGAATACCTGCGCGCTGCGCGCTCCGGTATTCGCGCTCGGGGCGGCCCGTCGCACTCATGCCTTCAGCAATGCCGCGTCCTGCTGCGCTTCGTTGACCAGCCGCATCGCGACTTCCGGCGTGATGGCGCCGATATCGTCCTGGTACTTGAGCAGTGCGCCCAGCGTGTTGGCGACGGTTTCCGGGTCGAGCGACATGCGGTCGAGCGCGACCAGCGCCTCGGCCCAATCCAGCGTCTCGGCGATGCCCGGCGACTTGAAAAGGTCCATCGCCCGTAACCGCTGCGTGAAGGCGACGACTTCCCTCGACAGCCGCGCATCGGCGCCGGGCACCTTGCGCAGGACGATGGAGAGCTCGCGCTGCGCGTCGGGATAGTCGACCCAGTGATAGAGGCACCGCCGCTTGATCGCATCGTGTATTTCGCGCGTGCGGTTGGACGTGATGACGACAATCGGAGGATCGGCAGCCTTGATCGCGCCGAGCTCGGGAATCGTCACCTGATACTCGGCGAGAACCTCGAGGAGGTACGCCTCGAAAGGCTCGTCGGTGCGGTCGAGCTCGTCGATCAGCAGTACCGGCGCGATGCCATCATCGGGCTTGAGTGCCTGCAGCAGCGGCCGGCGTATAAGGAAGCGCTCGGCGAATATGTCGTGAGCGAGCGCGTCGCGATCCACGGTGCCCTGCGCTTCGGCGAGCCGGATCTCGATCATCTGCCGCGCGTAGTTCCATTCGTACACCGCGGAGGCGGTATCCAGGCCCTCGTAGCATTGCAGGCGCACCAGCGAGCGGCCGAGCGCGGTGGCCAGCACCTTGGCGATCTCGGTCTTGCCGACGCCGGCCTCGCCCTCGAGGAACA
>JBDTZQ010000044.1:0-20681 GCA_040005035.1 Betaproteobacteria bacterium
AACGCGCGGTATGCGTTGGCGAGCGACAGCAGCGTCACATCTGCGCCGCCAAGCGCCAGCGACGCGCCGTAAAAATCGGGCTGCTCGGTGAGCGTGTCGAAGCCGAGCAGGCGCAGGGTATCGTGGAAGCGGTCGACGCCGATCAATTCGACCGTGCGAACCGCCGGCACGTTGAGCGATCCCGCGAGCGCGGTGCGCACGCTCACCGTGCCGCGAAAGCTGCGATCGTAGTTCTGCGGCACGTACGCGCCGCGCTCGGTGGCGATGGCGACCGGGCTGTCGTCGACCAGCGATGCGGCGGTGAGCACGCGCGAGTCGATGGCCTGCGCGTAGAGGAACGGCTTGAGCGTGGATCCCGCCTGCCGCGGCGCGACCACGCCGTCGACCTGCGCCGCCGCCGAAAGATCGCCGCTGCTGCCCACCCACGCCAGAACGTCGCCGCTCGCGTTATCGATCACCACCAGCGCGCCGTCGCCCACCTCGCGGTCGGCGAGCTCGGCGAGATGCTCGCGCAGCACGCGCACCGCGTGGCGTTGCACGTCGGCATCGAGCGTGGTGGTGACGCGATCGCCCGGCGTCTTGAGCAACCTCGCCGTCAGGTGCGGTGCCGGATTGTCGCGCTGCGTGACCCGGTAGGCATTGGCCGCCCCGGCGAGCGCGACCATCGTGCTCGCACGCACGTCTTCACAGGTCAGTGCTCCGGTCGGCGTGGCCGACATGGCCGCGACCGTGCACGCGCGTTGCGCCACCGTCGGTGCAGGCGCGTTCGGCCCGCGCTGCAGCGCCACGAGGATCGCGGCGTCGCGCGCGTCGAGTCCGGCAGGCGTCTTGCCGAACAGTGCGCGCGCGGCGGCATCGATGCCGGAGAGCTCGCCGCGGTACGAGGTGAGGTTGAGGTACGCCTCGAGGATCTGCGGCTTCGACCAGGTGCGCTCCAGCGCGCGCGCCGCCTGCGCCTGGTCCCACTTCTGCGCGAAGGTCCGCGCGTCGACCTTGATGGCGAGCCTGCGATCGAGCATCGCCGCGAGCTGCATGGTCAGCGTCGATGCGCCGCGCGCGCCGCGGCCGTCGAGCGCGCGGCCGACGCTGTCCCACGCAGCGCTGGCGAAGCCCGGCCAGTCGACGCCGGCGTGCTCGTAGAAGCGCTTGTCCTCGGCGGCGACCAGCGTCGCGACCAAGATGGGCGAGATGTCGGCGAGCGGGACCCACTCCAGGCGCCGGGCGCTGCGATCCGCGCGCTGCGTCGCCACCACTTCGCCGTGGCGGTCGAGGAGCTGCGCTTCCGAGGTCGCGAACGATGCGCGAACGTCGGCGAACGGCGGTGGCGACGACAACGCGGCACTCGCTGACGAGGCGACGGTGCCGGCCAGCGCTGACGCTGCGATGAGCGCCGCGATGAGCGCAGCGACCAACCGGAGCGGTGTCGCGCACCACGTTTCACCTCGCGGCGGCGCTGCCCGGCTCACGGCGCCACCTTCCACTGCGCGTTGGGCAGCTCGCCGAACATTTCCGGCGCGTACATCGCCTCCACGCGCGTCGCCGGCAGGTTGAACTCGCCGGGATTGTTGAGGCGCACCGAATACTCGACGACGAACTTGCCCTTGGGCACATAGCGGTAGTACGCATGGAACGCGGCGAACGTGCGCTCCTCGTAGGCGGGCCACACCGTGCCGACGCGCTTCTCGCCGGCGCGCATCAGCGTCGAGTCTCCCCCAAGGCCCGCGCCCAGCGCGGTGCTCCCGGCGGGAATCGGATCGTCGACGACCACCCAGGTCATGTCGGCCTGCGCCTCGACCTCGAGATGGATGCGCGCGACGTCGCCGCGCGACCATGGCCCGGCGATTTTCTGCGACACTGGCGTCACGGCCTTGGTTACCTTATAGCCCGTCGACAGCGGCTCGGTGAGCGGGATCGCGGCGATGCTCGACAGCACGGCCCACGGCCTGCCGTCGCCGGCGTGCGCGATCTTGAGCGGCGCGGCCTGGCGCGGCCATGGCAGCAGCTGGTGGAACGGCGTGGTGCCGTCGTCGGGCTTCCACGCGTGCTCGAACCAGACGCCGTCGAGCGTCGCCGCGGTGGCGCCGGTCACGGGAGTCTTCTCGAAATCCAGCGAGAATTTCTTCATCGCCAGCACGCCCCAGGCGTTGGCCACCGTGGTGTTCCAGTGCCCGCGCTGCATGCGCAACAGGCTCCCCGTCACCATGCGCGGCACGTCCTCGCGCCACGCCGGCACGTCGGACAACGCGATGAGGAGCTTGTTGGCGTTGGCGTCCGCCGAGATCATCAGCCACCACAGCGCGTCGGATTTTTCCGTCGAGAAGCCCATCGTCGTGCCCTGGAAGTTCAGCCGCGAGCGCAGGATCTGCTCGGCCTCGTGCATGCGCTCGTCGCGGCGCGCGAGCTTCGGCTGGCGCTTGAGTACGAGGTACCAGTCGATCACCGCGGATGTGGGCCACAGGTTGGGCTCGATGCCGATGCTGTCGAGCCACTTGGGGTTGAACGCGGTCCTGCCGCGCGAGAGAGCCTCGAGTGCGGTCATCTTGCGTATCGCCAGGTCGGCGGTCTGCAGCGCCGAGTAGCGAACGACGCGTCCCTCGACGAAGCCGACCAGCGCCGCCTCGATGCGCGCGCGCGCCTCGGGTGGGATCTCCCAGCCAGCCTCGTCGGCAATGGACAGCACGTAGGCGGTGAGCGCATCGTCGCCGTCGCGCATGAACGCCCAGTACTTGAGCAAGCCGTCGCGATCCATGAGATTGACGATGTTGGACATCGCCGCGTCCCACAGCGCGCGCGACTGCAGTCCCACCGCGATCGATACGCGCTGCTCCAGGCACGAGTACGGGTAGTGGTTGAAGAATTCGCGCACGCCCGGGAGATCGCCGCCGAGCTTCGCCTGCACGCGTACGTCGACGCCGCCGCGTCCCGGGATCGCATCGACCGGACGCTGCACGGTAAACGCCTGCGCCGCGTTGAGCTGCGTGATCGTCGCCTGGTAGGTGCGCTCGGGCACCGCGGGAATCACGCTCTGCGAGATCTTGAGCGCGTCGCGCGCCGGTGGGGAGCCCTCACCCCTGCCCCTCTCCCCGGGGACGAGGGAGGAGCCCTCACCCCTCTCCCGGCGGGAGAGGGGTGAGTCCTCGCTGGCATTCGCGCCGGAATCTTGTGTCGATGCGGTGATCTGCCAGTCGAGCTTGGTGGCGCCGACGGGGACGGTGAGCGTCCACGCGATCTCGCGCGCCTCGCCCGGAGCGAGCAGCACCTGCTGCTGCGACAGCGTGCCCGCCGCTGGCTGCGTCGCTGCGCTCACGCTCACCGCCAGCGCCTTCTCGGCGGTGTTGCGCACGGTGACGATGGCGCGGAAGACGTCACCCTCGCGCACCAGCGGCGGCAGGCCGGAGAGAAGCATCAGGTCCTGCGTCGAGCGTATCGACGCGCTGCCGGTGCCGAAAAGCTGCGCGCCGCTATCGGCGACGGCGACGATGCGAAAGCTGGTGAGCGAGTCGTTGAGCGGGACTTCGACCGTGGCGTTGCCGGCGTCGTCGAGCGCCACGCGCGCCTTCCACAGCAGCAGCGTGTCGAAGAGCTCGCGCGACGAGCCGCGACCGCCGCCGCCGCCCGCCGCGATCGCCTTGCGGCCGAAGTGCCGCTTGCCGATCACCTGCGTCTGCGCGGTCGATGTTGCGACTTCCTCGCCGCGGCGCGTCATCATCGCCTCCAGGAGCTTCCATGAGTCGTTGGGCAGGAGCTCGAGCAGGCCTTCGTCGACCGCGGCCAGCGCCACCTCTGTGCCCTTGGGAGGCGCGCTGCCGTCGGGACGGCGCACGCTGATCGTCGCCTTCGCCTTGTCGCGCACCTTGTACGCTTCGCGATCGGTCTTCACCTTCACCACGAGCTCGTGCGCCGACCAGCCGACGCGGACCTCCGCGAGCCCCATCTTGTACGCGGGCTTGGCGAGGTCGATGAGCGCGGTGGGCGCGATGCCGTCGATGCGCCCGCGCACCACGAACGCGGAAATGAACACGTTCGGCGAGTATTCGGGCTTGATCGGAACCTCGATCGTGGGGCTGCCGCGACGGACCGTGCGCACGAACGCGTCGAGCACGCCCTCGCGTTCGACGGTCACCAGCACGGTGGCTTCCTTGAACGGCGTGCGCACCTGCAGGCGTGCGGTGTCGCCCGGCTCGTAGCGCTTTTTCTCGGGGAGAAGGTCGATGCGATCGTTGTCGGAGCCACCGTACCAATCGTCGTCTCCGCTCGCCACGAAGGCGTCGGCGCGCGTCACCGCGACCCCGCCCTGCGGGTCGTTCGCGATCGCGCGCACGATCAGGCTGCCGGTCGCCGGAGGCGCGACTTCGCAGATCAGGAGGCCCCGCGCGTCGGTCGTTCCCGCGCACAGCTCGCCGAGCTGCTTGGTCTCGCTCCCCTGGTCGAAGGCATAGAAGCCGCCGATCAGGCGGCGACGGTGCGAATAGAACGCGCGCTGGAAGCCATCGGCGCGCACCGCCAGACCCGCCACCGGCGCGCCGCGCAGGTCGAGCGCGACGACGCTGAACTTGAGCCGGTCCTTCGATCCTGCCCAGCCGTCGGGCTTGATGCCGAGGATCACCGACGAGGGCCACAGCGCGATGCGCGCCGCGGCCGTCAGCGTCTCGCCGTTGGGGTCCCGGTATTCCATCTCGGCGACCATGTCGCGCGCGCTGTCGCTCTTGCCCACGTTTTTCACCGTGGCGCGCGCTCCGCCCGCCGCGTCGAGCGTCACCGGCAGCTCGCTCACTCCGCTCTTGGCGGTCGTGACGGGGTTACGCTCGGCGTCCTCGTCGGGCATGTCAGGATCGTTGAAGTCGTAGTCCCCGGCGCTCGCCGATGTGGCGCCGCGCTCCTCGCGGCCTTCGCGCACGTTGCCGGCAGCGAACGCGTAGTCGTCGTAGTCGGGAAACGTGACGATCTTTCCCTCGATCTGCGTGCGCAGCTTGACCGGCAGTCCGCCTGCGCCGCCGCCGGCGAGATAGCTGACCTGCAGGTCCAGGCGCACGTCGTCAGGATTGACCAGCGGCGCGCCCACCGGCGAAATCCGAGCACGCATCAGCGGAATGCGGAACTGCTCGACGCGGAACGTCCCCGCGGCGCGGCTGCCGCCTCCGCGGCGCAGTGCAAGCGTGTCCTTGATGAAGATGCGGTAGGTGCCGAGCGCCGCATCCTTGGGGATCGCGAAGCTCGCCTCGCCGTGCGCAACGCCGCGGGCCCCGCTTCCACTGACGTTCCCGCCATTGTTGCCGCCCTCGCTCCCGCCGGTATTCCATCTGACCGGAATGCTGTACTCGCGGTCGGTACCCATGTGACGAATGACGAGCGTGTCCTCGAGACGATCGCGCGGCGCGAGCGCGAAGCCCTGCCCCGTCTGCTCTCGCAGGAAGACCTTCATGGAAACGGTCTCGCCGGCGCGTAGCAGCGAGCGGTCGAGCACGGCGTGCGCGACGTAGGGGCCGTCGTAGTTGCCGGTGGGCACGTTGAAGCGCCACGGGCTGATGCCTTCGCCCCACGCCGAGAAGGTGAATGCCGTGTCACCGTCGGCGCGTGCGATCACGTAGTAGCCGCCGTACTGCGAATGGCAGTCGAATGCGTCGGGGGGCAGCTGCACCGGGATGCGCGCGATGCCGTTGCCGTCGGCGCGGCCTTCCCAGTGCAGGTGTCCGAAGCAATCGCGCACCGTGACGCGCGCGTTCGGCGCCGGCGTCGCGTCGTCGAGGTGGGTCACCCACGCCAGCGACGACTCGCGGCCGAGCTTGAAATGCACGCCCAGGTTGGTGACCAGCGCCGAGCTGCGCACGTAGTACGGCCGCTTTTGCGCAAGCAGCGCCGCGCCGAGCTTCGGGCTCGCCAGCTCGACCACGTAGAAGCCCGGTTTGGGCAGCGGGATGCCGACGACTTCGAAGGCGCGCCCGCCGTTGGGTTTGGGCACCGAGATCGGCGCGCGCACGTCCTTCGTGTCGAACACCGAATACGCCGCACCGTAGCGCTTGACCAGCCAGCGCTCCTTGTTCTCGTCGAACTCGCGCTCGATCTTGTCGGCGTCCTCGAGACGCTGCAGCCACGAAAGCATCGCCAGGTCATCGTCGGCGTCGATGCGCGCGATCTGTCCGGGGATCGGCGATTTCGCATCCGCCGCCTTGTCCACGGACCGGAGCTGCGGTGGCACCGAGGCGAGCGCGCCGGAGAGCGTCGGCTCGACGTTTCGCACCGTCAGCGGCAGCAGCGTCTTCTCGCCGGCGGGAAGCTTCGCCTCGAGGATGCCGAAGGGCGCGGCGAACTTGACGAGCGGCGGATATTCGTCGGTGCGCACCGTCAACGGGAAGCTGCGCGCGTTTTCGAGCGGACGTCCGGAGTCGTCGACGAGACCCGCGGGGATCTCGAGCTTGAAGGTCTGCTGTTCCGGAAGCACGGGGCCGAAGGTGACCGTTTCGACGGTCCCGGTGCCGGAAATCCGCGCCGCGTACGCCTTGCCGGCGCCATCGACCAGGCGGATCTTTGCCGCGAGGTCGTAGGCGACCGGTGCGGTAAAAGTAAGCGAGAGCGCCTGTATGGGAATGCATTGCGCGTCCTTGTTCACGCGCGAGCAGCTAAACGATGCGCGGAACGTCGGCCTCACCTTGAAAGCGAGCGCCTGCTCGGAAGTCGTGACCACACCGGTCGTTGCCGCGATGCCCTTGCCCCACACCAGCTTGGCTTCGACCCCGTTAGGCAGCGTGCGCGCGCAGGCCAGTGTCACGAGCGGCGAGTCGGGCGCGTCGCGCAGGCGGCGGAACTTCTCGTCGTCGCTGCCCGCCGGCGGTAGCCGGAACAGGAATGCGCGCGTCGTTCCCTCGCGCGCGTCGAGGAACAGGAAGCGCAGGTAGCTCGCGGCGAAATCCTTGCGGCTGTCGAGGATCGTCTTGCGCTCGGCGCCGGTCAGCAGACGAACCGGGATTTCCTCGTTGACGCCGGCGGCGACGCAGTGCGCGTGCGCGAGCACCGTGGCGGGCCGGATGGGTGCGTCGAGGCCGAGGATGAAGATCTGGTTCTCGTCGATCCGCGCGCCCTCATAGGGCAGGCTGCGTACAATTGCGGGGCCGCCGGTGGAAAATTCGAAGTGCGCGCCCGGTGCCAGCGGTTTGCCGTCGAGCGCCGTCAGCCCGGACTTGAGGGTGAAGCTGCAGCGCACGCCGGCGGGAAGATCGCGGTCGAAGTCGTACACCCAGTTCCTCATGTCGGCCCAGCGCCCCTTGCCCTTCTCGGGACACTGGATGTCGAACGGGTCGATTTCGCGGGGATCGCCGAACGGCACCATCGCCGAGGCGAAGCGCGCGCTCGCCTGGCGCACGCCCTTGACCGTTCCCTGCGGCGAAAAAAAGTCGACCGCCGGGGGATCGACCTTCTGAGCCCATGCCGCCCAGGCGAGTCCCACGCATAGCGCGCCGACCGCGCAGCGCGCCCGACTTGTCGCGACCTTCTTCATGCGTTCCCCTGTAGACGACTTCATGTGCGCCACAGTGCCGAGGCGCGGGCGCGGCGGTCGGAATGAGCGAGGGGCACCTGCAGCAGAGGCGTCGCACTCCCACCATCGCACCATGAATTGAAACCGCGCAGCAGGGCAGGCTGGCGACTGCGCGGTGGCAGCTTCGCCAACAATTATGGCGGAATCGTGGCTGCCGCGCGTGGCGGCGACGGCCTCACGTCAACCGGCGTGACGACGCGTCGCCTGTCGCTGTGCAGGCGGTTTCATGCCGTCGATTGCCGGCGATGCGCCGGTCAGGCGCGCGCAGCGTCCCGCGATGGATGCGTGCCATCGAGAAACGCACGCAGGCGGCGCACGCCCTCGGCGAGGCGTTCCTCGCTCGCGGCGAAGCACCAGCGCACGAAGCCCTCGCCTTCGGGACCGAACGCGCTCCCCGGCGCGAGGCCGAGGCGCGCATCGCGCACCAGCCGCTTGCAGAAGTCCAGGCTGTCGTCGACACCGGTAACGCGAAAGAACACGTACATCGCGCCGTCCGGCGCCGCAGTCTCGACGCCCGGCAATGCGCAGAGCGCACCGACGAGGTAGTCGCGCGCCTTGGCGTAGCGCTCGAACGTATGCGCGACCGTGGGCTCGCCGTCGCGCAGCGCGACCACGCCGGCGCGCTGCACGAACACAGGAGAACACGAGGTGTTGTACTCGATGAGCTTGCCCAGGTCCATCATCAGCGGCTCGGGCGCGACGATCCAGCCGAGCCGCCATCCGGTCATGAGCCACGACTTGGAAAAACTGTTGGTGCTGACCAGGCGGTCGTCGGCGCTAGCGATGTCGAGGAACGACGGCGCGCAGCCCGGGCCGGCGTAATGCAGCCGCTCGTAGACGTCGTCGGCGACGATCCAGATGCCATGGCGGCGGCAGTGCGCGAGGATCGCGCGCTGGCTGTCGCGATCGATGGTCCAGCCGGTGGGATTGTTCGGCGAGTTGATCATCACAGCGCGCGTGCCTGGGGTGAGCGCGGCGAGAAGGCAGTCGGTGTCGAGCGTCCAGCCGCGGCGGCCGAAGTCGAGCGGGGCGCGTACTACTTCGGCGCCGAGCACGCGCGGGATCTCCGTCAGGTTCGGCCACAGCGGCGTGACGCAGACCACGCGATCGCCACCGCCGACGAGCGCCTGCACCGCGAGCATCAGCGCCGACATGCCCGACGCGGTCACCGCGATGCGCGATGGACTTATCTGGTCCGCATCGCCATGCAGACGCGCGACGTACGCCGCGATTTCCTCCCGAAGCTCGGGAATGCCGAAGTTGGGGTTGTAGAACGTCTCGCCGGCGGCGAGCGAGCGCACGGCCTCGTCGCGGATGAAATCCGGCGTCACCTCGTCGGGCTCGCCGAACCAGAACGCCAGGATGTCCGGGTCGCCCATGCCGGCATTGGCGACTTCGCGGATGCGCGAGGCGACCAACGCGCGCACATCGTCGCGGGCGTGGGTGAGCGCGGTGGAGGCGGAGGCGGAAGGAAAGCGAGCGTGATCGTTCATCGTTCAGGCGCCGAAGCGCTTGTCACCATACGCCGAAGTGCACGCCGGCGCGCCTGTGCGCAGCCGTCCCCGCCTCGACCGAAGCGTCGGTCACCGTAACCCGGCGTTTCAGCCCCATGAACCACGACAGCAGATGATCGCGCATCTGCCTGCGTATCGCCTCATGGCCGGGGTCCGCGCCGAGGTCTCTCAACTCGCGCGCATCGGATTCGAGGTCGAAGAGCTGAGGCTGGAAGTCCTGCCAATGCGCGTACTTCCAGCGATCGCCGCGCACCATCCAGGCGCGGCATGCGTCGGGCGCACGGCCGAGCGTTCGCCGTGCCTCGCGGTAGCCGTAGTCGAGCTCGGAGACGACGAACTCGCGCCACTTCGGAGGATTGGCGCCGCGCGTAATAGGCAGCAGCGAAGCGCCTTCGACGCGCTCGCGCGCGATGGCGATGCCGAGCGCGTCGAGGATGGTCGGTGTCAGGTCGATTCCCTCGGCGAAGCGCGGCTCGGCGCGCCCACGCGTCGCGTCGGCGGCAGCGTCGGGATCGACCACGATCAGCGGCACGCGCTGCACCGCGTCGTGAAAGTGCTCCTTTTCGCCTAGCCAATGGTCGCCGAGAAAATCGCCGTGGTCCGACGAAAAAATGATCAGCGTGTCGTCGAGGCGCCCTGTGGCGTCGAGCACGTCCCAGACGCGACCGAGGTGATCGTCGACCTGCTGGATGAGACCCTGGTACGCGGGGCGAACCGCCTGCCACACCTCGTCGCGCATGAAGTTGGCGCACTCCTCCTGCCGACGGTACGCGGCCAGCACCGGGTGCGGATCGACGAGCTCGCGCGCGTCGCGATTGACCGGAAGGCATTGGTCGAGCGTGTAGCGCGCGTGATACGGCGCGGGCGCGATGTACGGCCAGTGCGGCTTGACGTACGACAGGTGCAGCACCCACGGGCGATCGCTGCGCTCCCGGATGAAGTCGATCGCGCGGTCGGTGGTGTACGCGGTCTCCGAGTCGGCTTCGGCGACTCGCGCGGGAAAGCGCGCGTTGCGCATGTTCCACCCCGACACGACGCCGCCATCGGCGCCGATGGCGGCGATGACGTAGTCGGTCCACGGATCCGGAGAATCGTAGCCGCGCCCGCGCAGGTACGACGCGTACGCGCTGTCACGCTCGCCGTGGTGACCGTCGTGGCGGTCGATTTCGGTGAAGCCGCCTTTCGACAGGAGCCTGCCGAGCGCCGCCGCGCCGTCATCTCGATCGTCGAGATGAAAACGCGCCAGCCCGGCGGTGTCGGGCATCACATGCGTCTTGCCGGACAGCGATAGCTCGAGACCCGCGTCGTTCAGGTATTCACCCAGCGTGACCTCACCCACCGAAAGCGGCACGCGGTTCCACGTCGCGCCGTGGCTCGAGACGTAACGTCCGGTGTACATCGACATGCGCGAGGGACCGCACACGCCCGATTGCACGAAGGCGCGCTCGAAGCGCACGCCGCGCGCCGCCAAGGCGTCGATGTTGCGCGTGGCCATGTACGGGTGCCCGTAGCAGCCGAGGTGATCGGCGCGCAGCTGGTCGCACAGGATGAACAGGACGTTGCGTACGGCACTCATCGAGAGGACGCGCGAGCGCTCCTGAGTCGGAACGATGCGCTGTTATACTGGGTTTGACATTCACGCGGCAAGCATCACCTCATGCTGTCGGTACTCCCCAGTGCGCTCGCGATCCTGTTCTGCGGCCTCGTCGGCGCGTTCTGTGCGTGGTCGATCGCCGACGCGCTCGAGTGGACGGGGGTCATGGGCGCGATCGCGACCGCGATCGCCGGCATGGTCTTCGCGACTGCGCTGTGGATCGCCGGCGCAGCGCTGCGAAGCGCGCTGAAGCGCAGCTGACGCGAAGGTAGCGATCTCGCATTTCGCGCCGCCGACCGGGGAAGACTCGACCGCCCCGCGCCGTGTCGCCGCGAGGCACCGCGGGTTGCCCGCCGCCGCGCGAGGTTCGATTCGCACGAGCGGCCGACGCGGGCGGTCGACAGGTCCTCCCCGCTCGACGGCGGGAATCGAGCTCTAGGCCACGCCAACGAGCGGCGTGACCGTCGCGGACGCCGCATAGCCCGATGGGTCATGCGCGTTGCGCGCCACCATGTACACCGCGGCCGCGAGCAGCACGCTGAACACGAGGCCGATGGCGAGCCCTTCCACGGCGAGCCCGGCGAGCTCGCGCCAGACGCGCGCGCCGATGGGCGCGGCGGCGGGCGCCTTCCTCGTCGGTGCCACGGCGTACGGCCCGGGGTCGCCGCAGGCGTCGTGCGATACAACGATGTTGTCCACGTCTTGAGCTCCTTCGAACAGTGCGCGAGATGCGCGTGAATCGCATTGCGCGCCCGTCGAGGGGCCGCCATGGGCGCGTTGCATGGCGCCGCGACGAGCAATCATGGCAAAGCAAAGGCAGGTTCCGGCGCGACGGCCAACGGCTGCAACGCTGCGGTATAGTCACCCGCCATGGGTCACACGCAATGAGCCGCCGCATCGCCATCGTCGAGGACGAGCCCGCCATCCGCGCCAACTACGCCGACGCGCTCAAGCGCCTGGGCTACGAAGTCGCGACCTACGCAGACCGCAAGAGCGCGCTGGCCGCGTTGTCGACGCGGCTGCCCGACCTGGCGCTGATCGACATCGGGCTCGCCGACGACATCGACGGCGGCTTCGCGCTCTGCCGCGAGCTGCGCGCGCTGTCGGCCGGGCTGCCGATCATCTTCCTCTCGGCGCGCGATTCGGACTTCGACATCGTCGCGGGGCTTCGCCTTGGCGCGGACGACTACGTCACCAAGGACGTGAGCTTGCCGCATCTCACCGCGCGCATCGCGGCGCTGTTCCGCCGCGGCGACCTCCTGTCGGCGCCGCCCTCGGTCGAGGATGTAATCGAGCGCGGTCCGCTGCGCGTCGACGTCAAGCGGCTGACCGCGTACTGGACGGGACAGCGCGTCGACCTCACGCTCACCGAGTTCTGGATGGTGCACACGCTCGCCAAATATCCCGGTCACGTCAAGGACCGCAACGCACTGATGCGAGACGCCAACATCGTCGTCGACGACAGCACCATCACCTCGCACATCAAGCGCATCCGCCGCAAGTTCCTGTCGGTCGATCCGGCGTTCGATTGCATCGCGACCGTGTACGGCATGGGCTACCGCTGGAACGCCAAGGAGGCGTAGGGCGTGAAGGCCGCGGGGATATGATCGAGTGACGAAAGCTCCGCGTCGCCTCGCGCTGGGGATTCGCGCGCAGCTCTTGCTGGTGCTGACAGTGTTCCTGGCGATTCCGTGGCTGGGCTACGAGTACGTGCGCGAGCTGGAGCGCTTCCTGCGCGACGCTCAGGAGCGTACGCTCGCCGGCACCGCGCAGGCAGTCGCGACCGCGCTGCACGACCGCCCGCGCTTGTTCGAGGTCACGCCGGCGCCCGGGCAGGCGCTGTCGACCGAGCGCGCGCCCGATGCGGTGCCGTCGTCTGTGCCGCGCGTGGCACCTCCGCCGCCCGCCGCGCCGTCGCGCTCGCCGGACATCGAGCAGATCATCCAGGGGCTGTCGCGCACCAGCGCGCGCATCTGGGTGGTCAACCGCGACCTCGACGTGCTGGCGCGCGCCGGCAGCCTCAAGGGCGTGCGCACAGCGGCGAGTGCCGACGAGACGCTGCCGCGCGCCTGGCAATGGCTCGACCGCGAGTTGCTGCACCCGCTGTATTCGCTGGTGCTGGCGCAGCCCACCGACGATTTCGACGAGGAGCAGGGCGGGCGCATCCTGCTGCCGGCGCGCGAGATCGACGGCGCGCTGTCGGGCATCCTGACCATCGAGCGTCGTCGCACGCCGGATGGCAAGGCGATCATCGTCTCGGCGGCGCATCCAATCTGGGTGGGCGACCAGGTGCGCGGCGCGGTGATCGCCGAGGAGACGACCAACGCGGTGCTCGCCGAACGCAACCGCGCGTTCGAGCGGCTGTTTTCGATCGTGCTCGCGGCGCTGCTCATCGGATCGCTGGCGCTGACCGCGTTTGCGTCGCGGCTCTCGTCGCGCATCCGCCGCCTGCGCGACGAGGCGGAAGCCGCGATCGACGAGCAGGGACGCGTGCGCTCGTTGGTGGCCCCGTCGGGCGCGGGCGACGAGATCGGCGACCTGTCGCGGAGCTTCTCGAGCGTGATCACGCGACTCGCGCAATACGCGAATCACCAGCAGAACATGGCGAGCCGGCTCTCGCACGAGCTTCGCACACCGGTGGCGGTGGTGAGAAGCTCGCTCGACAACCTGCGCGCGTCGAGCCTGCCGGACGACGCTCGCGTGTACATCGATCGCGCGCAGCACGGGCTCAACCGGCTCACCCATATCCTGACGCGCATGACCGAGGCGACGCGGCTCGAGCAAAGCCTGGGTCAGGAGTACGTAGGGGAGCGCGAGCGCTTCGATCTCGCCGTCGTCGTCGCCGGATGCGTCGACGGCTACCGCGTCGCGTATCCCGCGCGCTCGATCGAGCTTGCACTGACGGGAGGCGAGGTGCCGGTGGAGGGCGCACCGGAGCTCGTCGCGCAGATGCTCGACAAGCTCGTCGCCAACGCGATCGAGTTCGCCAGCGGCGACGCGCCGATCCGCGTGACGCTTACTCGTGACGGCGAGCGCGTGAACATCGCCGTCGACAACGAAGGCCCGCCATTGCCCGCAGCGATGGCCGGCCAGCTCTTCGATTCCATGGTGTCGATCCGCAGCGATCAGGGCGACGAGCCGCACCTCGGACTCGGGCTCTACATCGTGCGCCTGATCGCGGAGTTCCACGGGGGCAGCGTCGCCGCGCGCGACCGCGACGACGGTCGCGGCGTGGTCGTTGTCGTCACCTTGCCGTTATCGAGCGCGGCAGCGTAAGACCACGATCGCGGCGAAGGCGTTCGCCCGCGCCGGTACATCGGCGATAATGACGCGTCCTCCGCAACTACCAAAACGTCCCCATGCCGGCCAGCCTCCTGCAGCACCTCGCCTTTATCGCCGCGTTGGTCGGCGCAGTGTATTTCACTTTCCGCGGCTGATGGCCGACACCCGCCCCCCAGCACCGTATTTCCCGCGGCTCTATGCGGGCTTCGCCGCCGCGTACCTGCTGTCATACGTCTATCGAACGGTCAATGCGCTGATCTCGCCCGACCTATCGGCGGAGCTCGGCATCGGCGCGTCGTCGCTGGGCCTGCTCACCAGCGCGTATTTCCTGGCGTTCGCCGCGATGCAGATTCCGGCGGGAATGCTACTCGACCGTCACGGGCCGCGTCGCGTCGAACCGGTGCTTCTCGCCATCGCGGGATGCGGCGCGCTCGGCTTCGCGGCGAGCGACAGCCTCGCCGGGCTCGCGGCATCGCGCGCGGCGGTAGGCGCCGGCGTCGCCGTCTGCCTCATGGCACCGCTCAAGGCGATCGCGACGTGGTATCCGCGCGAGCGGCAGGCGTCGCTTTCAGGCTGGATGATGGTCGCCGGCGGCAGCGGCGCGCTGCTCGCGACCGCGCCGCTCGCGGCGGTGCTCACGGTGATGTCATGGCGCGGCGTGTTCGTCGGGTTGTCGATCGCGACCTTCGCTGCCGCAGCGCTGATCTTCCTGCTCGTTCCCGACGTGCCGCGTCAGGGAACGCCCGCGGGCTGGCGCGAGCAATGGGAAGGTGTGCGCCGCGTGTTCCGCAATCCGCGATTCTGGTGGCTGTCGCCGCTCGCCGCCACCGGCATGGGATCGTTCATGGCGATCCAGGGCCTGTGGTCGGTCCCGTGGCTGGTGGAGGTCGACGGCTATTCGCGCGAGGTGGCGGCGGCGCACCTGCTGGTGATGGGAGCGGCCATCCTCGTCGGCTATTTCGGGCTGGGAATGTTCGCCACGCGCCTGGCGCAGCGCGGCATCGGAGCGCGCCATCTGTTCGCGATCGGCTTCGCGATCAGCGTCGGCGCGCTCGGAATGATCGTGATGCGCCCGTTTGCGTTCACGTATTTTCCGTGGGCGCTCTACGGCCTGGGCTCGGCGGTGAACGTGCTGGGGTTCACCGTGCTGAGCGAAGGCTTTCCGCGCGAGCTGACCGCTCGCGCCAACACCGCGCTCAATCTGCTGATGTTCGGAGGGAGCTTCGCCGCGCAATGGGGCATCGGCGTTCTCGTCGACGTCGCCCGCGCGACGCTGGGCGCGGATTCCGCAGGCGGCCTCCGGATCGCGTTCACGCTGGTGCTCGCGGTCGACGTCATTGCGTACGCATGGTTTGCGTTCGGGTGGCGCCGGCACGCGCACAGTGCCCCGGCGATCGCGTAGGCATGAGTGTGGGATGACCGCGCGACGTACCTCCCGCGTAATTTGCCGCGGCGCCACGCGCAGGCACACCTTTGAGTAAGCGATGAGCGAGCTCGACACGCTGCTTGCCGACGCCGCGGCTCACGCTTCGGCGGGACGCGTCGACGCCGCGCTCGCCGCGTACCGCTCTGCGCTGTCGATCTCTCCCGCGCTCGGCGAAGTGCATTACAACGTCGGCGCCCTTTTCTACGCCAAGGGAGACACGCCGCACGCCGAGCGCAGCTTCGCCATGGCGATGCAGCATCGCCCGCGTTGGCTCGCAGCGCCGCTGGCGATGGGCCACCTGCTGTTCGAGGCCGGCCGCTTCGACGACGCGCGGCGCGCCTTCGAGCGCGCGGTCTCGATCGACGGGCAATCGGTGGAGGCGCTGGGTAACCTTGGATTGACGCTGCAGCGCCGCGGCAACGCCGGCGCGGCGCAGCCCTACCTCGAGCGCGCACGCGCCCTCGCACCCAGCGACACGCACGCCTGGTTCGCGCTGCGCGGCAACCTCCTCGCACTGGGTCGGCTCGACGACGCGATCGAGGATTTCCAGCGCTTCGAAGCGGACGCAACGCTTTCCGCCGAGTTGGTGGTGACCGGGCTCGCCTTCGCGCGCGCGATCGCCGATCCGTCGTACGAGAGCAAATACCTGACGCTCGCGCTCGACTGGCCGTATCGCGCCGACCAGGTCGAGCTGCTCGCTGTGGTCCTGTCGCGCCTGCAATACCACGACGTTGCGCGCGAAACCATCGCGCGCCTGTACCGCGCCTACGACGGCTTGCAGCAGCAGACTCTCCGCCCGGTGCCCCCCTCGCCGCCGCAGCGCGGCGCGCGCGACCCCGGCCGGCGCCTGCGGGTCGGCTACCTGTCCGCGGATTTCCGCGCGCATGTGATGGGCCGCTTGCTGCTCGACGTGCTGTCCGCGCACGACCGATCTCGCGTGTCGTTGCACCTGTATTCGCTCTCGCCGGCAGCGCGCGACGACGCGCTGACCGCGCGCTTCCGCGCGCTTGCCGATTCGTTCACCGCGCTCGCCGACATGGACGACCCTGCCGCGGCGCGCGCGATCGCCACCGATGGCGTTGACGTGCTGGTCGACTTGATGGGACACACCGCGGGATCGCGGCCGGGCATCCTCCTGCGCAAGCCGGCGCCGCTGATCGCGACGCACCTCGGCTATCACGGCTGCATCGGCCTCTCGCAGGTCGATTTCAAGATCACCGACGCCTACGCCGACGCCGGCGATGCGGCGCAATACCAGATCGAGTCGCCGCTCGTGCTCGATGCATGCGTGATGCCGGTGCGCCGTGTCGCGCCATCAGGGGCAACGGCGCTGGGCAGAGCCGGCGAGCTTGCCGCGTTCGATATCGCCGACGATGCGGTGCTGTTCGCGGCGTTCGTGTCGTGGATCAAACTCTCGCCGCGCTGCCTCGCGCTGTGGCGCGAGATCCTGGCGCGCGTTCCGTCCGCGAAGCTCGTCTTTTCACCTATCGATGCGAGCGAAGCGCCACGCTACTTCCGCCGGCTGCAATCTTTCGGCATCGGCGCCGAGCGCGTCGTCGTGCTGCCCGCGCCGACCGATGACGCGCATGCGCGCGCCCGCTACCGCATGATCGACGCGGTGCTCGACACGCTTCCCTACACGGGCGGCGACACCACCGCCGCAGCGCTCGACATGGGCGTGCCGGTGATCACGCGTGTCGGCGAGCGTCATGCCGAGCGCGTGACGTACAGCCTGCTTGCCCATCTCGGCGTCACCGCCACTGTGGCGCGCAGCGACGATGAATACGTCGCGCTGGCGTGCCGCATCGCGCAGGATGCGGCCTGGCGCGCCGGGATCGCGGCGTCGATCGTCGAGCGATTGCCGGCGAGCGGGCTCGCCGACCCGGCGCGTCACGCGCGCGCGCTCGAATCGGCGTACCGGCGCGCCCTCGCGGCGCGGATCGCAGCGGCGGCCTGACGCATGCATCTGCACATCCTCGGCATCGGTGGCACGTTCATGGGCGGCGTCGCCGCCATCGCGCGGCAGGCCGGGCACACCGTCACCGGCTGCGACGCCAACGTCTATCCTCCGATGAGCACGCAACTGGTGGCGCTCGGCATCGAGCTCACCGAGGGCTACGACGCCGCGCAGCTCGCCGGCGTGGCGAGGAACGCCGACGTGTTCGTCGTCGGCAACGCGATCTCGCGCGGCAATCCGCTTCTCGAGGCGATTCTCGACGCCGGGCTCGCGTATACGTCGGGACCGCAATGGCTGGCGCAGACCGTCCTGCCCGGCAAGTGGGTGCTGGCCGTGGCGGGCACGCACGGCAAGACGACGACCACGTCGATGCTCGCGTGGATCCTCGAGCACGCCAAGCTCGATCCGGGCTTCCTGATCGGCGGCGTCGCGGTGGATTTCGGCATTTCGGCGCGCTTGACCGACAGCCCCTTCTTCGTGATCGAGGCCGACGAGTACGACACCGCGTTCTGCGACAAGCGCTCCAAGTTCGTGCACTACCGTCCGCGCACCGTCGTGCTCAACAACCTCGAGTACGACCACGCCGACATCTTTACCGACCTGGCGGCGATCGAGACGCAGTTCCATCATCTGGTGCGCACGGTGCCGCATCTGGGGAGGCTCGTCGTGAACGGAGGCGAGCCAAGCCTTCGCCGCGTGCTCGCGCGCGGATGCTGGAGCGAGGTCGAGCATTTCACCGCGTGGCCGAACGAGACGGGGGCCGCCGACACGGTCTCCGACTGGACCATCGCCGTCGACGGCACGATCAAGCTGGGCGGCGCTCCGCAGGGCGTGCTCGCTGCGATGGTGCTGCCCGGACGCCACAACCAGCTCAATGCGCTGGCGGCGATCGCGGCAGCGCGCCACGCCGGCGTGCCGGTGGCGCACGCGCTCGACGCGCTCGCCTCGTTTCGCGGCATCAGGCGCCGGCTGGAAAAGCGCGGCATCGCCCGCGGCGTCACCGTCTACGACGATTTCGCGCATCACCCTACCGCGATCGCGGCGACGCTGGAAGCGATGCGCCGCAGCGTCGGTCCGGCGCGCATCCTCGCAGTGCTCGAGCCCCGCTCCAACACGATGAAGCTGGGGACGATGAAGGCGTTGCTGCCGGAGAGCCTGGCGATGGCCGACCGCACCTATTGCTACGCTGCCAATCTGGGGTGGGACCTCGCGGGCGCGCTTTCGCCGCTGGCGGAGCGCGCCGAGGTCCATACCGATCTGGCGCTGCTGATCCGAGCCATCGTGCGCGACGCGCGCGCAGGCGACCACGTCGTGGTGATGAGCAACGGCGGCTTCGGCGCGATCCACGATAAGCTGCTGACCGAGCTCGCGCAATAGGCCGCGCCGTGCCGCCAACCATCGTCTACCTTCACGGACTCAACAGCTCGCCGCAATCGGTCAAGGCGCGGGCGCTGGCCGCGGCGATCGCAGCACTGGCACCGGCCGGGCGGCCCATGTTCTCGGTGCCTTCGCTGCACCCGCGCCCGGCTCAGGCGATGCGCGACGTCGTCGCGTGGATCGACGCCAATGCTTCGCTTCCGCTCACGCTCGTCGGCAGCTCGCTCGGCGGTTTCTACGCGACGCACCTGGCCGAGCGCTTCGGCGCCCGTGCCGTGCTCATCAACCCGGCGGTGAGGCCGTACAACGATCTCGAGCGATATCTGGGGCCGCAGCGCAATCTATACACGGGCGAGGCGTGGGAGCTTACGCGTCGGCATTTCGACGAGTTGCGCGCGCTCCGCGTCGACACGATCTCGCGTCCCGATCGCTACTGGTTGCTGGTGCAGACGGGTGACGAGGTGCTCGACTGGCGCGAAGCGCTCGCCCGCTACGCGGGGGCTTGGCAATTCATCCAGGGCGGCGGCGATCACGGCTTCCAGGATTTCACGGCGCAGATTCCGCCGCTGCTGCGATTCGCCGGTGTGGCTGGGTCGTCGCAATGACGACCTCGGGATTCGACGTCGCGGTCATCGGCGGCGGACTGGTCGGCGCGGCGCTCGCGTACGGCATGGCAGACGCGCACTGCCGTGTCGTCGTGCTCGACGAAGGTGATCGCTCGCTGCGCGCGGCGCTCGGCAACTTCGGGCTCGTCTGGGTACAGGGCAAGGGCGCCGATTGTCCGCCGTACGCACGCTGGACGCTGGGCTCGGCGCGGCGCTGGCCCGAGCTGGCGCAGCGCTTGCAGGAAGAGACCGGGATCGACGTCGCGCTCTCGCAGCCGGGTGGGCTGCACCTGTGCCTGTCGGAGCGCGAGGCCGCGCTGCGGGCGGAAAAAGTGGCACGCATGCAGGCGCAGCGAGTAGCCCCCTTGCGCGGACCGGAAGGTGCCCGCACGCAAGAGGATGGCGCAGCGGCACACGTGGAAATGCTCGATCGCACGGCGCTGCGCCGCATGCTTCCCGACGTGGGACCCGATGTGGTGGCCGCCTCCTACTGTCGCGACGATGGCCAGGTCAATCCGTTGCGGCTGTTGCGCGCGCTGCGCGAGGCGTTCGAGCGGCGCGGCGGCACGATGATGGCGGATGCAGAGGTACGCGCCGTTGCGCCGGAAGGCGGCGCGTTCACGCTGGCGACGGCGCGCGGGAGCGTTCACGCCGATCGCGTCGTGCTCGCCGCCGGGCTGGGCAGCGTCGGCCTGGCGCCGCAGCTCGGACTGTCGGCGCCGCTTTCCGCGCAGCGCGGACAGATCGTCGCATTGGCGCGCATGCCGGCGATGGTGCCGCTGCCCATCGAGACGATCCGCCAGACCGCGGAAGGCACGGTGCTCCTGGGCGATTCGCACGAAGACACCGACAGCACCGAGACGTCGACGCCGGTGCTGGCGTCGATCGCGCGGCGAGCGTTGCGCGCGCTCCCCGGGCTCGCCGATGCCAACGTGCTGCGCTGCTGGGCGGCGCTGCGCGTGCTGACGCCGGACGGGCTCCCGGTCTACGAGCAGTCGGCGTCGAGCCCGGGTGCATTCCTGGCGACCTGCCACAGCGGTGTCACGCTGGCCGCCGCGCACGCACTCGATATCGCGCCGCAAATCGCCGCGGGCGCGATCAGCGCCGAGCTGGAAGCGTTTTCGTCACGACGCTTCGATGCCGGTGCCTGAGCTCATGTCGTCGTCGATGCCGCGACGCTGCGAGCTCGCCGTCGTCGGCGCAGGCCCCGCGGGGATGGCCGCGGCGACGCTCGCCGCGCAGCTCGGGGTCGAGACCGTGCTCTTCGACGAGCACGCGGCGCCAGGCGGTGCGATGTACGGCGCGCTCGCTTCTCCGCGCGACGACGCGACAGCCGCGTTCGGTGCAGACTACGCGCACGGCGCGACGCTCATCGAGGCGCTCACTACGGCAAGC
>JBDTZQ010000045.1:0-20672 GCA_040005035.1 Betaproteobacteria bacterium
CGATCAAGCCGACCTCGCCCGCCGGCATCTACCTGCTCGAGCACGACGTCGGCGTCCCAGACTTCAACAGCTATGGCAGCCGCCGCGGCAACCATGAGGTGATGATGCGCGGCACCTTCGCCAACGTGCGCATCAAGAACCTCATGCTTCCGGCGAAGCCCGACGGCTCGCGCATCGAGGGTGGCATCACGACGCTCTTACCCGACAACGTGCAGGTGCCGATCTACGACGCCGCGATGACGTATATCGCGCGCGGCACGCCGACGGTGATCTTCGCGGGCGAAGAGTACGGCACCGGCAGCTCGCGCGACTGGGCGGCGAAAGGCACGCAGCTCCTTGGCGTGAAGGCGGTGATCGCACGCAGCTTCGAGCGCATCCACCGCTCGAACCTGGTCGGCATGGGCGTCCTGCCGTGCCAGTTCAAGGGCCTCGATAGCGTGACCACGCTCAAGATCAACGGCGACGAGCAATTCGACATCAGCGGTCTGGAAGGCGGCATCAAGCCGCAGATGGATGTGACGCTGACCATCCGCCGCCTCGACGGATCGACGCAGAGCGTCCCTGTCCTGCTGCGCATCGACACGCCGATCGAGGTCGACTACTACGAGAACGGCGGCATCCTTCCGTTCGTGTTGCGTGAGCTGCTCGCTGCTTGATGCCCGGGGTACGGAACCCCTTTCCCGCCGGGAGAGGGGTGGGGATGAGGGCAATCCGCGCGCGTTGCTCCAGCGCGAGGTGACGCGCGATCGCGACTGCGCCTGACGTCCCGCGACCGCTACGCCCGCACTCGCTGCCGCGGGCGCTGCCCTTGTTCCTGCTGGCGGGGCTTTGTCTCTCGTCGCTTGACGCCACCGCCAAGTATCTCGTCCAGGACCACGCGCTGGTGCTCGTCGTCTGGGCGCGCTATGCGGGGCAGATGCTGGTGGTGACGCCGTTCGCGTGGCGCCAGGCGGGAGGCGACTTCTGGCGCACGCGCCGGCCCGGCCTGCAGCTCCTGCGCTCGGTGATGCTCCTGGGCGCGACGCTCTGCTTTTTCGCAGGCCTGCGCTACCTACCGCTTGCCGAAGGCTCGGCGATCACCTTTCTGGCGCCGGTGTTCGTGGTGGTGCTGTCCGGCCCGCTCCTGGGCGAGCGCCCGAACCTCGGGCGCTGGATCGCGACGGCGGCGGGCTTCTGCGGGATCCTCGTCCTGGCGCGCCCCGGGTCCGCGGTGTTTCATCCCGCTGCGCTGCTGCTGGTCCTGGCAGCGCTTTGCAACGCGTTCTTTTTCCTGCTCACGCGCAAGCTCGTCGACGAAAACGTGCACACGACGCTGTTCTACAGCGCGCTGGTGGGCACCGTCGCGCTTTCCCTTGCGCTGCCCTTCGTGGCGACCGTAGCGACGCCGGCGCCCAAGGACGCGCTATTCCTCGTGCTCGGTCTTTGCGCGGGGCTCGGACACTGGATGATCGTGCGCGCGTTCCAGCACGCGCCGCCGTCGCTGCTTACGCCATTCTCGTACCTGCAGATGATCTGGGCGACGCTCTACGGCTTCGTCATCTTCGGCCAGCTGCCCGACCGCTGGTCGGCGCTGGGTATGACGGTGATCGTCGCCAGCGGGCTGCTGCTCGCGCTTCAGGAAGTCAGGCGAACGCGCTAGGTGTCACTCGCAAGCGCGGCCGATGGGTTGCACTTGCTCGGCGAATCCACAGCTCGCGCACCACAATCCCGCTTCGCGGATTGTTTCATTCGACAACTTCGTCGGCACGTATTCGAATCGAGGAAGGCACGGTTAGGCTAAGTGCTTTCGCTGTCTTGACGTTTACGGCCATTTCCCATTTGACCGGCACCTGAACTGGCAGGTCTGCCGGCTTGGCACCACGGAGGATTCGGTCGACATAGATGGCTCCGCGACGCACAATGTCTCTGAGGTCAGGCCCGTATGAAAGTAAACCGCCGTCCTTGGCAACGGCGTACCTCCAAGGATAGATGGCCGGCACATTATTTCGCGCTGCGAGCGTGATGATCGGCCCAACGTGGTTAAGCATGAAGAAATCGGGCATCACAATCAGGCCACCACGAAAAGCGCCAAGTGAAGTAACGACGGACTCGATTTCGGCGTCGTTGCGAGCGCGGGCCGGAACCGGCTCCACGTTTGACGATTTGGCAGCCGCCTCGAAATCGCGGTAGTAGTACATCCCCGCACCAGGTGCGGTATCGGGGTTAAACAGCATTGCGACCCGCTTCACGCTAGGGGCGATCTCTATCAGTAGCTCGAGCATCTTGGCGCCGATTGCCGCCTCGGACGTCAAGAACCCGGTGTTATTTCCACCAGGACGAGAGAGCGCCGTGACGAATCCCTCCCCGACCGGATCAGTCACGACCACGAAGACGATCGGTATCGTTCGTGTCTCCCGGTGGAGCGCTGCGGTTACGGGCGTTCCCTGTGCGACGATCAAGTCTGGCCGTAGGGAGACCAGTTCTTTCGCCAATAGCGATATCTGGTTGACGTTGCCGCCACCCCAACGGACCTCCATCCGCAGGTTGCGACCATCCGTCCAACCGAGGTCCGCGAGCTGCTGCTTGAAACCAGAAAATTGGGCCCATCCTTCGGGATCGTTTTCGTTGACGCTCATTAGCACGCCGATGCGGCGTGGCGTGACCGTGTTCTGAGCGTCAACCGATCGCGAGAACATCAGCGCTGTGCTGCTTGTGATCGCAAGGAATTCGCGCCGTCGCATTTTGTTTCGAGCCATAACGAACTAGCTAACCGGCGACCGCCGGTGGGCTGAATGCTCCCCGATGGCGTCCGCGTTGAGCGACGGGTTAGGCCAACGGATCGTCTGGAATAATATTCCAAATGCTCGACGCCGCCACATTCTCGGCGATCGAACGCAGGCTGATCCCAAAGGCGCGTTTCCTGTTATAGGTGGAAATATCGTGGGCCGTCAACCGCGCTTACGGTACCTGGCAATACTCCAATTTGGGCGGGTACCCGAGAACGGAGCGAGCTGCGAGAATCCGCTCTGCAACTCGGCACGCGATGCGCCTGACCGGATCTGACCACATGCGGTGCGCAATGTGCTGACGTTGGTTGGGCATGTGTCGACAAAAGCGTAATAGTCAGATCGGGCCTGCAGAACGCACCGACAGGTCGGCACCCCATTCTCGATCGTGCAGGGTGCATCAAGGCAGAACGCCCATGCGCTGGCATTGCCCCCATCGCAGGTCATTGCCGACTTCACCGCCTTACCGCCCAGGGTCGAAGGATCATGTAACGAGAAGGTCGACTTCAACATGTCGGTCCGTGCCTTGCACGGCGAGTTGGCAATGTTGAGCCCGTTCAGCGGACCCTCGCAGACGCAATTTACCTCCGTACTGCTGCCAGATATCGGCTTGCACGGTGCCGACGAGCACAACGCGTAGCGGCCCTCGCAGATGATCTGTCCACCCGCGTCGGCTGCGTTGCCTGAACGTGTGGCAAGGATCAACAAACCCACCAAGATGAAAATGCTTCGCAACAAGACCGATAGAATTCCCTTCGTCATTTTGCCTGGCTCGACGGATTACGAATCTACGGACGCGCGCTCACGAATGGATGCCTCACGTTTGAGTTCAGCGGCCGCCGAAGGCGGTCCGCTGGAACGAAGGGTTCGTCGTCATTGCTCGTTGAGGAATGTTAGGACGGCCTCCTTTGGCATGATCCCGTGGCCGGCACGCGGGACCACGCACAGCTGTGCTCCAGGCACCGACTTGAACATCTCGACAGCGTGCTCCAACGTGACGAGATCTCTATCGCCGAAAATGAGCAGGGTAGGAGCCTTGATGACTTGCAATTGCTCGTACGTGAAGCATGGTTCAACGGCCCACATGCGCTGCAGGCGCCTAAGGAGGACTGGCCAATGCTCGGCTCCGTCGGGAGACAAGCGGCAATACGACTCGGGCGCAGGCCAATCAGCGGCGGTGGCGGCGACTCCTTCCCAGTGGACGGCGGTGTAACCATCGGTGCGGGCGTTCGCCCCAGTCACGGCGAGCCTCGTCACGTGCTCGGGGTGATGAATCGCCATATCCAGGGCGATGATTCCTCCATCGCTGTAGCCGACGACGCGGGCGCTCTCGACGCCTATCTGGCGCATCAGCTCGAGGGTGTCCTCGGCCATTTCGTGATAGTGAAACGGACGATCCACAGCATCGGCGGTGCGGCCGTATCCCATCTGCTGCGGTGCAATGACTCGAAAGTGGGGCGCGAAGAACGACACCCACTTGTCGGAGACCGGGCCGCCCCCGCCGTGGAGTAGCAGCAGAGGCGGTCCGTCGCCATGCATATCGTAGTGCATGTTCAGGCCGTTAACGGAGGCGTAGGCCATATCGCTCCTGACAACGGAAAGGTTGAGCGCAGGGTTGGGCCTGCGTCTGGCGCAACGGCCCTTTGCGGATTCGCGATCACTCGGGACGTTTGACGCAGCGAACTTGGCGTGGGACCCCTCTTCGCTGATCTCCACCTGTAATTTCCTTCACCTCCCCAAGTGGACAAGTGCCGTCATCAACATACACGACCTTCCCATAGGGGATCGATCCTTTTGGCGGTTCCTCTTTGAGGATTTCAGCATTTACCTCACACAAGTAAGGCAACAAGCCGACGATGGCAACTACCGTCGCAACGGAAAAGTTTGTTGATTTCATCGCGCACTCACTTGTGGGTGAAGAGGGATGTCGACACTTCTCTACAGGCCTATCGACTGAAGCTAACCAGCGGCCGCCGCGCGGGCGAAAGCCTGCCGACGGGCGTCCGCGTTGACCGACGGGTTAGGCCGCGCATAGAAACCACGCTGAGTCGGTTGCCAGACACTTTGTTGGTTTTGCGGCGTGAAATCGCGATCTGCACCGGGCGCGGACTTTTCAGTCCCACGGATCACGACATGGACGATCCAAGCGCCAAACAAAGGAAGCAACCAAATGAATAGCGATTGCGCAATCTTTTGACGAACCGAGTACCCGCCGAATCTGGCTAGCCTCACGGTCACGAATAACTGGTACAGAGCTACGCCCAAGCCGCCAACGCAACTGCTTGCGCTACACGTACGATACTGTTCATCGGCGCGAACTCTGAGATCTAACGAAACAAGCTAACCGGCGACCGCCGGTGGGCGTCCGCGTCAAGCGCCGCGTTAGGCCTCAACATTACCCGCCTAGACCTTGAGCAAACAACGCAGTGTGCGCAGGCAGCACAAGCATTAAAGCGCCAACGAAGATCAAGAAAAGTGCGAACACGAACGCAAACGGAACCAGATCTGCGCCGATCACCCAGTCGGGATGTTTGAATGCCTTCCAGCACAGACGCAGTCCAACCAAGCCGAAAAGCAGCATGCACGCACCAAGCGGCCAAGCGAGCATGTGAATGTTCATGCAAGCCTAACTACAAATAGGGAGCCTACAACCGACGCAACGCTTCCCGTCGGTCGTCGATGCGCCGTATATCCGCAGGCGCAAACTTCCCACAGAATCAAAGTAGTCGATCTCCTATTCCGGCCTAAAGCGCTAATCGGAAGTAAAGCCCGATGCCTTCACCACCGGTCCCCACTTGGCGTAGTCGCTGACGAAGATCTTCGTGAAATCGTCGGCGCTGCCAGTCGCCGGGTCCATGCCGATCTTGGTTAGCCTCTCGACGACGTCCGGCGATTGAAGCGCCTTGGTGATGCCGCGATTGAGCGCGTCGACGACGGGCTTGGACATGTTCGCGGGACCGAAGAATCCGAACCAGCCGGTCGCCTCAACGCCGACCAGGCCGAGCTCCTTGAACGTTGGCACGTCGGGCAGTGCGGTCGAGCGCTTCGCGCCCGAGGTCGCGAGGATGCGAATCTTGCCGCTGCGATGAAGCTCGGTGAGGTCGGCCATCGCGTCGATCGCGGCCGGTACGGCGCCGCCGATGAGATCGTTGATGTACGCCGCCGACCCCTTGTACGCGACGTGCAGCATCGGCACGCCGATCTCGGTCGAGAGCAGCAGGCCGAAGAAGTGCGGAAGGCTGCCCGCGCCCGACGTGGCGTACGCTGCCTTGTCGGGATTGGCCTTCGCCCACGCCACGAATTCCTGCCAGGTCTTCGCGTTGCTCGCGGGTCCCGCGGCAATGGCGAACTGGAACGTCGCGCCGATGGCGATCGGCGTGAAGTCCTTTAGCGGGTCGTAATTGAGGTTCTTAGTGCTGTGCGGTACGACGGCCATCGGGCCGATCGGCATCGCCATGATGGTCGTCCCATCCGGCGCGGCGTTTTTCACCGCCTCGGCGGCAATGCGCCCGATCGCGCCGGGACGGTTGTCGACGATCACCGGCACGCCAAGCGAATCCTTGAGCTTGTCGGCGACCACGCGCGCGATGAGATCGGCGGTCCCGCCCGGCGGGAATCCAACCAGGATGCGAATGGGCTTGTCGAAGGTCTGCGCCGTCGCGGGGCTGACTGCGACGCCCGCAGCGAACAACGCAGCAGCGGCGAGTCCCGTGCAGCAAGCGCTGAAGAATCGATTCATGACATCCTCCTGTTGCACGCCTCGAAGGCGCGCCGTTTTAATTCGAAGCGCGCCTTAGCGCCGGGTTCCCTGCATGCGCACGCGCTCCTGCACGCGACTCAAGTTCGACACCGCGGCGCGCTCCCCCAGATCGGACGCGCGCTTGTAGAGCTGCATCGCGGTATTGAGGTCCGCTGGTACGCCGCGGCCGAATTCATACATATAGCCGAGGTTATTGAGCGCGGAGGCGTTGTTCAAGTCCGCCGCGTGCCGGTAGAGCTCGACGGCGCGGCGGTCGTCGCCGGCAATACCCTGCGAGTTGGCGTACAGGTAGCCGAGGTTGTTCGACGCATTGGCGTCGCCCTGCTCCGCGCCTAGCCGGTACCAGAGCAAGGCGCGGTTCATGTCGAGCTGGACGCCATTGCCGTGGCGATACATGTCGCCGAGTGCGTTGGCTGCCGCCGGATAGCCGATGTCGAAGGCGCGCCGATAGTACTCGACGGCGCGCTGCGGATCGACCTTGGTGCCGCGCCCGTTGAGGTAATAGAGGCCGACGTTGTACGCCGCCATGGCGTTGCCGCTGTCGGCCGCGCTCGTGTACCAGCGCAACGCCTGCGCCTCGTCCTTTTTCGTGCCGCGCCCGGTGCCGAGCAGGAAGCCGACGTCGTTCTGCGCCAGGATGTTGCCTGCCTTGGCGCCGATCAGCGCATATTCCATCGCCTTCGCGTCGTCCTGCTTCACGCCTTTGGCACCCATGTACATCTGCGCCAGATAATGTGCGGCAAGGCCGTTGCCGCGGTTGGCCGCAGCGTGCAGCTGGGACTCGGCCTCGACGTAGCGTTGATCGAGATAGTTCTTCAGTCCCTGCTCGAGCGTATCGTGCGAGTCCCCTTTGCCCAACAGCGGATAGAGCAGCCACGCGGCCAGCAGCACGGCCGCGGTGCCACCGGCAATCCACGGAAAGCGCGGGTGGGCCGTGAGTGCACGCGCCATCGCCGACACGCGATGCGTCCAGGGAAAATGCTTCGGGGCGGTTTTTTCCCCCTGCGCAGCACCGAGGCGATCACCGATGGCGCGCACCAGCTTGCGGTATTCCGGGTGCTCGACGTCGCCGGTCCAGCCGACGAGATTGGCGGTCTGGATGCCGCGAAAGCCGATCGGCAGCTCGACGTTCGAGATCTGCACCGGAACGAGCTTGTTCTCGTTGCGGCCGATCTCGGCCTCGTCGCGCACGAAGTGCGAGGTCAGCGCGCTGGCCGACCAGAGCACGACCACGCACTTGGCACTGTGCAGAGCCTGCTCGATCGACGCGCCCCACGCGGTGCCGGTGACGATGCCTTCCTTGTCGCGCCAGACATCCCATCCCTGGCTGGCGAGCACGTCGCGAAGGTGCTGTGCTGTGCCCTCGTCCTCGCGCGCGTAGCTGATGAAGATGTCGGCCATGCTCCGGGGATCAGGCGTTCTTCACGGCGCTGTGCTTGGCGATCCAGCGCGTCAGCGGCCGCCACTGCTCCCAGTCCTGCTCGGCGCGCGATCGCGGCAGGTCGAATACGGTGAGGCCGTCGCGCGCGCAATGCACGTAGACCTGCGTCTGGCGCAGCTGCGTTACCAGCGGATAGTCGAACTTGCCGAGAAATTCCTCGAGCTCGGCGGCGCTGTGCGTGCGGCCGTCGACGCGCATCGCCACCAGGCCGACGGCGATGCCGCCCTGCTTCACCGCCTTGTACTGCGCGATCTGGTCGAGGAAGTGCTGCGTCGCCGCCATGTCGAAGGCGCTCGGCGACACCGGAACGAGCAGCAGGTCGGAGCGGCGCATGGCGTCGCGAAGCGCATCGCCGTGCAGGCCCGCGGGCGTGTCGAGTACCAGCCAGTGCGGGTTGTGCTCCTTGATGTTCTCCTTGGCCGCGGCCGGCGTCCAGCCGGCGATCGCAGGAAACATCGGCGGCCTGCGCTCCAGCCACTCGCTGGACGAGCGGAGCGGATCGAAGTCGGCGAGCACGACACGCTGCTTGCGGCCGGCGAGCCAGCCGGCGATGTTGGTCGCAAGCGTCGTCTTGCCGCTGCCGCCTTTCGGATTGGCCACGAGAAGCGTCTGCATTTTTGCCACTCCGCCCCCTTTATTTTTCGCAGCAGGCTCGTCGCCGGCTCGCCGTATTGTAGGGCCAAAGCGCCCCGTGGACAGCCACGGTCCCGCGCGAAAAGCCTGCGTGCTAACATCATTTGTTGCGGTGTCGGGGTTCTAAGGACGTGATCGCGCCAGCTTTTGGTGCGGTCGTGACGGGCGTCGGCCCAACCCCAGCCGCGCTCTGCGAAAGATACCCCATGACCACGACCGCGCGTCCTCTCGTTCCAACGCCATCGCTGTCGCCCGGCTGGTCGCTGGCGCTGGGCATCCTGCTCGTCGCAACCGGCGTGCTTGCGCTCATCGTTCCGGCAATGGCCGCGGTCGCCGCTGCGCTGTACGTAGGATGGTTCGCCGTGATCGCCGGCGTGATCGCGATCGTCGTCGCGATCCGCACGCGCGCCGAGCCGCATTTCGGCTGGCGCATCGCGGTCGGCGTGATGTACCTGCTGCTGGGGTTTCTGCTGGTGTCCAACCCGATCGCCGGGGCGGCGACGCTGGCGCTGCTTGTCGGCGCGCTGCTGGTCGCCTCCGGTGTGGTCGAGATCATGCTGGCGATGAAAATGAAGCCGCGGGCCGGGTGGGGATGGCTGCTCGCCAACGGCATTTTGTCGATCGGCCTCGCCATCCTGATCGCCATCGGCTGGCCCCTGGGCTCGCTGATCCTCATCGGCTACCTGGTCGGATTCCAGATCATCATGTGCGGCGTTGCGCGCATCGCACTTGCGCTTGCCGCGCGCAAGGCTCCGGCGGCGGCCTGACGGGAATAAACGTGGATTCAGTGTCTTCCGCTGCACAGTCGCACGCCGCTTCAACCGCCCCCGCTGCACCTGCGGCGCCCAGCGCGCGAGAGGCGCACCGCCCCGCGTTCGAAACCAACAAGCTGAAAAAGCGCCTGCGCCGGCAGGTGGGAGAGGCGATCGCCGACTTCTCGATGATCGAGGCCGGCGACAACGTGATGGTCTGCGTGTCGGGTGGCAAGGACAGCTACGGACTGCTCGATATCCTGCTGTCGCTGCAGCAGCGCTCACCGGCGCCGTTCGAGATCGTGGCGGTCAACCTCGACCAGAAGCAGCCCGACTTCCCTGGCGAGGTCCTGCCTCGCTACCTGGCCGGGCGCGGAGTCGCGTACCGCATCGCCGAGCAGGACACCTACAGCGTCGTCAAGCGCGTCATCCCCGACGGTGGGACGATGTGCTCGCTGTGCTCACGGCTGCGCCGCGGCGTGCTCTATCGGGTGGCGGGCGAGCTGGGCGCGACCAAGATCGCGCTCGGGCACCATCGCGACGACATGCTCGCGACGTTCTTTCTGAATCTCTTTTTCGGCGGAAAGCTCAAGACCATGCCGCCCAAACTCGTCTCCGACGACGGCAAGCACGTGGTGATCCGTCCGCTCGCCTACGTGCGCGAGCGCGACCTCGCGCGCTACGCGCACGCGATGTCGTTTCCGATCATCCCGTGCAACCTGTGCGGATCGCAGGAGAACCTGCAGCGGCGCCAGATCGGTGAGATGCTGCGCGAGTGGGAACGCAAGCACCCCGGGCGCATCGAGAGCATTTTCAACGCCATGGGCACGGTCGTGCCGACGCACCTGCTCGATCGCGATCTTCAGGATTTCGCCATGGTGCGCGCGACGGGGACGCCCGACGCTGCCGGCGACATCGCCTTCGACGACGAGCCTTGCGCAGTATCGACAGCAAATGTCCCGATTCGCATCTCGCAGTCGTAGTCGCGGGGGTCAGAAAGTTGTCATTCCGAGGAGCGCAGCGACGAGGGATCTGCTGTGCACTGCGCAAAGCAGATTCCTCGCGCCGCTCGGAATGACATTCCGCTGGATCGCAGCATGCCCATGAATCGCATGCCTTCGCTGGTCCTGGTGCTGGCGCTCGCGTTCCTGCACGCTTCGTCGTTTCACGCGGCCGCGCAGTCTACTTCACTGTCTGGAACAGCGCTATTGAACGCGCTGCGCGAAGGCGGGCTGATCCTGTACTTTCGGCATGCATCCACCGACTTCGGCCAGAACGACGAGCAGATGACCGGCTACGAGGACTGCACGAAGCAGCGTAACCTCACCGACCGCGGCCGCGCCGAGGCTCGCGATATCGGCGCGGCAGTGAAGCGGCTCGAGCTCCCGGTCGGCGACGTCGTGGCCAGCCCGTTTTGCCGGACGATGGAAACGGCCCGCCTCATATTCGGCACCGCCACCGCATCCGCGGCGGTGCGTGGCGGTCCCGCGCGCCCGGAATCCGAGGAACGCTACGCGGCGCTGCGAAAATTGCTGTCGACGCCGCCGCGCGCCGGGACCGACCTGGCGATCGTGAGCCACGGCAACCCGTTCAACGCGATCGCCGGCGCGCCGCATCTCGCCGAAGGCGAAGCCGCGGTGATACGCCCGCTCGGGGCGCAGGGCTTCGTCGTGATCGCCCGAGTTCCGAAAAACGGCTGGGACAGCCTCGCTAAGGATTGATCAGGCGACCCGCGGCAAATCGACGGCGCGTCCGATCGCGCACACGCTCATTTGCGCGCTGCGGCCGCGCAGCGATACCAGCGTCGTGCGCAGCACTTCCGGCCCCACGCCCGCGGCGCGGCGGACCTCGTCGGACACCACGACCTCGCATTTCAGATCCTTGGTCATGTCCTGAAGCCGCGCGGACACATTGACCGCATCGCCGAGCGCGGTGAAGACGAAGTGGCCGCGGTAGCCGATGTCGCCGACCACCACCTTGCCACCATGGATGCCGACGCCGAACTGGATCGGCTTGGTCAGATCGTCCTTGAGCAGCGTATTCAGGCGCTCCATCCCCACGCCGATCTGAGCGACCGCGTGCAGCGCCTGGCGGCACGCCGTGTCGCGCTCCGTGGTCAGACCGAACAGCGCGAGCAATCCGTCGCCGACGAACTGGTTCGGGGTTCCGCCGGCCTTGATCACGGCTTCGGCAACGGTGGTCAGGAAGCGGTTGACGATGAACACCGCGTCGAACGGCAGCCGGGTCTCGGCGAGCTTGGACGATTCACGCATGTCGACGAACATGGCGACCACGTACTGCTCCTTGCCGCTCTTGTGCATTCTCACGTCGCGCAACCAGGCGGCATTGGTTTGCGTCGGAAGGATCGGGACCACCGTGATATCGAGCAGCGGCCGCAACTGGCAGGCGAGCCGCACCCCCGGATTGCCACCGGCTCCCACCCGGTTGAGCACCGCCATCTCGCGTCGGCTCGGAGATGGCAGCGCGCTGCAGTCGCCCAGAATGCGAACCCGGCACGTCGAGCAGCGCGCGCGTCCCCCGCAGACACTGGCGTGCGGAATGCCGAAGCGAAGACTGGCCTCGAGCACGCTGTAGCCACGCGGGACCATGGCACGTCGATCGTCGGGATAGGAGATGCGTATCAATCCGCGGCGCCGCTCGCGCATGTCGCGCACAGCGCGCGCGGCGAACACGGCGAGCACCAGCGCCAGCCATGCCATCGTCGTGTAGCTCTTGAGCTGGTCGTTCAAGACCCGCTGCGAGGGTGTCGTCGGCTGCGTCAGCTCCTGCTTGCGCCATTCAGGCGCCTTCTGCATCTCGACGTAGCTGCGAGCGCCCTGGAAGACGCCCAGCGCCGCCAGGGCCGGCAGCAGCACCGCGCAGGCGAGCAGCAGCGGGCCGATGCGGGTGAAAATCGGCCGCATGCGCAGCCAGAAAAAAAGTCCGATGCAGGCGTGCGTCCACGCCACCACCAGCCCAATGAAGGTGAAGGTCCGCAGGTCGGGCCGGTTCAGCCAGTAGTAGCCCAGGGCGTGCGCGTAGTAGCGCTGGGCGTCATCGAGGATGACGGGGAGGCGTAGCCCGACCAGATGCTGCAGCATCAATACCGGGATGCTCAGGCCGAGTGCGAGCTGGAGGACCTCGGGCAGCTTCCAGTGGAAGTGGCGGCGCTGATAGAGCGCCCACAGGCCCAGGCTTGCGTGCACGACCGCCGCGGCGTACAGCAGGAACATCACCGGGGGAAATCGCCAGACGGCCATGTGAACGACGAGGCCTTCCTTCATCGCCTCGTACGAGATGTTGCCCAGCGCGTGATTGGTGAAATGCGACAGCAGGTAGCAGAACATCACGAGTCCGCAGGCGATGCGCAGCTGGCGCAGACCGAATCCACGGACGAAATCGTTCCATCGACGCGCGTTCACCGTAGGCAGGCCCGGCGCGTCAGTACGTGCCAGGGTACGAACCGCCGTCGAGCAGGATGTTCTGCCCCACCAGGTACGACCCGTGGACGCTGCAGACAAACGCGCAGACCTTGCCGAACTCGACGATGTTGCCGAGCCGGCCCACGGGAATGCCGTCCATCTGCGCCTGCCGCACCTCGGCGATCGACTTGCCGCTCGCCTTGGCACGGCTAGCATGCGTCACCGCGATGCGATCGGTGTCGAACGTACCCGGCAGCAGGTTGTTGATGGTGACGTTGTGTCGCGCCACCTTGCGCGCCACGCCGGCGACGAAGCCGGTCAATCCGCTGCGTGCCCCGTTGGACAATCCGAGCACGTCGATCGGCGCCTTGACCGAAGACGACGTGATGTTGACGATGCGTCCGAACTTGCGGGCGATCATGCCGTCGACGGTGGCCTTGATGAGCTCGATGGGCGTGAGCATGTTGGCGTCGATCGCCTTGAGCCACGCATCGCGGTCCCAGTCGCGGAAGTCTCCCGGCGGCGGTCCGCCGGCGTTGTTGACCAGGATGTCGGGATGAGGGCACGCCGCCAACGCGGCGGCGCGGCCCTCGGGCGTGGTGATGTCGGCGGCGACCGCATGCACGCGGCGCCCCGACAACGCGCCGATTTCCTCGGCGGCGTGGCGCACGGCGGCTTCGGTGCGCGCGACGATGGTCACCTCGACGCCTTCGCACGCGAGCGCCTCCGCGCAGCCGCGGCCGAGCCCCTTGCTGGCGGCGCACACCAGCGCCTTTCTGCCTTCGATTCCAAGATCCATCAACGCTCCTTGCGCAGTGCGTGATGAACGTGTGCCGACTCTACTTGCCCGCGAGCCGGGCGTGGCTGGCGATCGACACTCAAGGCGCGTTCGGCGGCGCCGAATTCGCAGGCACCATCACCAGGCGATCGAGCCCGGATTCCGCCCCCCACGCCTCGCCCGAGCGCCCGAGCATCTGGCGCACGTTGGAGCGATCGCCGTTCGATGGAAAGCTGTCGAACTTCTCGGTGGCCGGATCGAAGCGCACGACGGCGTTGGAGCTCCATTCGGTGAGCCACACACGGTCCTTGTCGTCGACCCACACCGAATACACGTGCGCATTGCCTGGCAGCTTCCACTCGCGCCACGACTTGCTGGCAGGGTCGTACATCCCCACCTGGCCTGTGTTCCAGTAGCTCACCCAGATGCGCCCTTTGGAATCGGACCACACCCGGCGTGCCCCCTGCCCCTTGGTCGGCGGCTCGATGACGGTCGCCTCGCCGGTGGCGAGATCGATCTTCGCGATGTGGTTGCCGGCGAGCGACGCGTAGTAGACGTCACCGCCCGGGGTCGTGGTGATGCCGTAGGGTCCGCTGCCGCGCGGCGCGCTCCAAACCTTGACCTCGCCGGTGGCGGGATCGAGCCGGCCGTAGTAACCGCTCTGCCCGGTAAACCACACGCGTCCCTGCTTGTCGAAGGTGAGCGTATTGAGGTTGGTGTAACCGGTGTCGCTGGGCAGCGGCCACACCTTGACCGCGTGCGACTTGGCGTCGACGCGCACGATCGCGTTCTGCCCTCCGTCGGTGATCCACGCGTTGCCGTCGGGGCCGACGATGACGCCGTGCGGCGCCGAGCGCGATCCGAGCGGTATCTCGACGGTCTTGCCGGTTGCGGGATCGAGGATGCCGAGCTTGCCGGTCGCCTGCGCGGTGTAATAAACCGGCCCGCCCGCGCCGGGTGATGCCGCGACGTCGTGCGGACCCGCGCCCTTCGGAACCGCGAAATACGATGGCGCGGCGTGTGCCACGCCACTCATCAGCACAGACGCGCAGATCAGCGCGCCGATTCGGTTACGATCGATCATCGTCATCTCCTTTACGGTGCCGGCGCACTTCGCACCGCCCGACTTCCAAGCAACCCGCCTTCTCCCGCCACAAGTTTATCCCGCATGCCCCGCGGCGAGAAACAAATAACGTCGGCATGGCGTCGGCTTCGCCACCGGCAAGTCCGACATGCAAGCTCATCCACCGATGCTAGGATGCTCGACTCATCTACGGACAGATCGACATGGAAGTCACCATCGTCGGCGCCGGCATCGGCGGCCTGACGCTCGCGCTCACGCTGCACGAAGCCAGGATCGCCTCGCGCGTGGTCGAGGCCGCGGGCGAGATCCGGCCGGTGGGCGTCGGCATCAACATCCTGCCGCATGCGACGCGCGAGCTCTCGCGCCTTGGGCTCGAGCCGGCTCTCGCGCGGGTCGCGGTGAGCACGCGCGAGTCGGCGTTCTTCAACCGTTTCGGTCAGCTCATCTACCGCGAGCCGGCGGGCCGCTACGCCGGCTACGACTGGCCGCAATTCTCGATCCATCGCGGCGACCTGCAACGCGTGCTGCTCGATGCAGTCGTGGAGCGCCTCGGCCGTCATGCGATCGTCACCGATGCGCGCTGCGTTGGCGTGGAGCAAACGCCGGCCGCCGCCACCGTCCATCTGGTCCGGACATCGAGCGGTGCTGCGCTGCCCGCGCAGTCCGCCGATGTCGTCGTCGCCTGCGACGGGCTGCACTCGGCGATCCGCAAGCAGCTCCATCCCGACGAGGGCGAGCCGCTCTACTCGGGCGTGAACATGTGGCGCGGGGTCAGCGTGTGCAAGCCGTTCCTTTCGGGCGCCAGCATGGTGCGTGCCGGCTGGCTCGCCACCGGCAAGATGGTGATCTATCCGATCCGCAACGACGTCGACGACGCCGGCAGGCAGCTGGTCAACTGGGTGGCGGAGATCGAGACGCCGAAGCATCATCAGCGCGACTGGAACCGACGCGGCCGCCTCGAGGACTTCATCGCGGCGTTCGAGGACTGGCACTTCGACTGGCTCGACGTGCCGGCGCTGATCCGCGCCGCCGAGTCGATCCTGGAATTCCCGATGATCGACCAGGACCCCTTGCCGTGGTGGACGCAGGGACGCGTCACACTGCTCGGCGACGCCGCGCACCCGATGGTACCGCGCGGATCGAACGGCGCCGGCCAGGCGATACTCGATGCTCGGGCGCTCGCTGAGGCGCTGGCCGATGCGCTCGCGGCGCACCGCGATCCCGAGGATGCGCTTGCGGCGTACGAATCGAAGCGTCGCGAGGCGACCGCGGCGGTGGTGAGGACCAATCGCGTCAACCCGCCCGATGCGATCCTGCGCGAGGTATTCGAGCGCACCGGCGACAAGCCGTTCACGGACATCGACGACGTGATCGGCGCGGCTGAGCTGAAGGCGATGTCCGAGGGCTACAAGCGCATCGCCGGGTATGATCGCGCATCGCTGGCCGATCGTGGCGAGGATGCTTACCACCCGCCGGCCAAGACTTGACTGGAGGATCGATGAAATCATCGCCGCGGCATCGCTGCCGAATCACTCGTCATGTACTGACGCTCGTCGTGCTGTCGATCTGCATGCACGACGCGCTGGCGCAATCGGCATCGTCCAGAACGGGCGCGTACCCGAGTCGCCCGATCCAGATCATCGTCCCCTTCACACCCGGCACCGGCATGGACATCCTGGCGCGGACGGTGGGCCAGAAGCTCGGCGAGCGCATGGGACAGCCGGTGGTGGTCGAGAACCGGCCGGGCGCGAGCGGCAACATCGGCGCGGCGGCGGTGGCCAAGGCCGCGCCCGACGGCTACACGCTGCTCCTGTCCGGCAATCCGCTGGTGATGAACGTCACGCTCGCGCGCGACCTGCCCTTCGACCCGGTGAAGGACCTGGCGCCGATCGAGAAAATGGCGACCGGAACGCTCGCCATCACGGTGAGCAATGCCGTGCCCGCCAACACCGTCAAGGAATTCGTCGCGTACGCCAAGGCGAATCCTGGCAAGCTCGCGTACGGCACGCCCGGCGTCGGCACGCCGCAGCATCTGGCCACCGAGCTCTTCAAGCTGACCACCGGCATCGACATGCTGCACGTGCCGTACAAGGGATCGGCGGGCGCGATCACCGGCCTCATGTCGGGCGAGATCGCGTTCATGTTCAACGCCGTGCACGCGGTACTGCCGCAGGCAAAGGCGGGCAAGCTCAGGATCCTCGCGGTCGCCAGCGCCAAGCGCTCGCCTGCCGCGCCCGACGTTCCCACGGTCGCCGAGTCGGGCTATCCCGAGTTCGACGTCGATCTCTGGTATGGATTGCTCGCACCGGCGGGCACGCCGAAGGACGTCGTCGCGCGCCTCAACGCCGAGATCACGCAGATCCTGTCGGCGCCGGAGATGCGCGAAACGCTCGCCGGTCAGGGCTTGGAGGCGGTCACCAGCACGCCCGAGCAGTTCGGAGCGCTCATGAACGCCGATCTGGCGCGCTGGGCGAAGGTGATCAAGGAAGCGGGCATCAAGGGCGAGTGAAGGAGTGAGGCGGCACGGTAGCGATGTCAAAATGCATGACATCCTCGCGCGCGCCGAGCTTCGTGTACAACGCAATGGCCGCGTCGTCGCCGTAATCCGCCTGAACGTAGATCACATAGGCGCCGCGCATGGCGGCGATGCTCTGCAGCTCGGCGATCATGCTCGTGGCGATGCCTTGCCTCCTGTGCGTCCGTGCCACCGCCAGGTCGTAGATGTAGATCTCGCTACGCTCCTGCTCGAATTTCGGCAGCACGTAAGCCGCGATACCTCCGACAGCGTCATTGCCTTCCACAGCGGCAAGCGCGATGAACGTGTCCCTGCCTAGTAGGCGCTCCAGGTAGTCAGTGCTCGGCTGGGCGCCGCTGTAGGTCCCCACGTCGTGAAATGCCTCGCCGAACATCGACAAGACGGCTCGCATCAGTTCGCCGTCGCCAGGGCCGAGGGTGCGGATGGAAACGGGAAGAGCCATGCAAAGTCAGGGAACGCGCTTGGTAGATTGCGGTTGCGCGGCAGCGTGCGCCGACCACGAAAAAAGCTCTTCGGTTGGAGGCCCCAGCGGAGTGCTGTTCGGATCGATCCCCGTAAGTGACAGGACCCGGCTTTTGAACCAGACGTGAAAGGCCTCGCTGGCCTCCGCGTAGCGCGGTGCTGCTTCCTCGGGATTCGCCACCGTGGTAACCGCGATGACCCATGGACCATTGGCCGTTTCCTGAAGATGCCAGGATTCGTATTCGACGCCGTAGTGTCGATAAAACTGCGATGCCTCGCTGGCGCGGGCGCCTTTTAACTCAGCGGAGAACGCCGCCAGGTCGGACATGGAGCCGCGAAGCGGAAACGCACGAACGACGAGTGCCATGACAACCTCCCGAGAGATTTCCGACGGTCAGAATGCGCCAGCGCCTGCGCTCACTCAGAACTGTTGGACTTGCTCGACTTGACCGTGGCAGCGATAGCCGCCGCCTCATCCTTGGGCTTGGTCAAGAAGATGATCCCGATCTCCTTCATGTCTTTTCCACGAGGCAGGACGACTACCTTCCTGACCCGGTCGCCCGCGATTCCAAGGCGTTTGAAATTGGCCGCCAGCCACTGCTTCAGTTTCGCTTCATCGGCCGGACCCATTTTGTCCAGCTCGGCCAGCATAGCCTGCACTTGTGCCGGACTCGCCAGATCGCTGGAATAGGTGACTCGGTAGAAGTTGCTCTTGGACAGATTGAGATTGGACGCAGCCCAAACCGCTCCTGCGAAAAATAGCGATGCGAGCACCCAAACTCTTAACGTGGTCGGCCAGCGCATATTGGTCTCCGCGAATACTCAAGATAGGACTGTAGCTTGCTCGCGTTGCGATGCGGCCCGAGATCCACTGCTGCGACGAGCTAGATACCTTCCAGGGTGAACAACATGTCGAGATCGCTCGTGCATTCCTTGCGAAGCGCGATCAACGGCTGGTATTCGGGCGAGGTGTACCACGCGTTGAGCGCGCTCATGTCGGGGAACTCGATGATCACGACTCGCTCAGGCTTCCAGTGGCCGCTCTCGGGCAGTTGATGGCTGCCGCCCTTCGTCAGGTAGCGGCCGCCGTGTTTCGCGATCATCGGGCTGGCCTTGGTTCGATATTCTTCGAATTTCTGCGGGTTGGTAATGATGTGTTCGGCAATCAGATAGGCTGGCATGAGCGGCATCCTCCATGTTTCGCGATCGCGGTCATTCGCAGAAATTCGGTGACTGCTGCACAGATGCGAACCCGACTTCTCATTCGATCGCTCGCGATCAAGAACTGTCTGCGTCCAGCGTGATTCAGGGCCGAGCGGCGGTCAGGCGGCATTGAGCACCTTGATGCACTGTAGCGCCGGATTGTTTGGATTCCACAGTGTAGGAAAGACCTCGATCGGCGTGAACCCGCGGCGCCGATAGAATTCTCGCGTCTCTGCGTACGCTGTACTGGAGGAGGTCGCGGCGACGGTCTTCACCTGCAGAAACCGAACCCCGCGCTCCATGAGCCAGGCTTCAGCATGAGTGAGAAGACGCGAACCATGTCCTTGGCCTCGAGCATCCGCCTTGATCGCGATGCAATGGATGTCCCAGGCATCCGGGAAGTGTTCGCGCAGCGTGAGGAATCCGATCAGGTTGGGCCCGTCCACCAGCGCGAACGTGGGCATGATCGCCGCGTCTCGCGCATACATGAGCAGTGCGTCCTCGATCCCAAACCACCGCGGCAGGGAGCGCAGAATTGCCTCGCAATCGATTGCGCGGTCGAGGTGGGGTCCGACGATTTCCATGCTGCCTAACGAAAGAAGCTAACCGGTGCGCGACGCACGGGGCCAATCCCGCCGGCGGGCGGCGGGTCGAGCGCCGGGTCAGGCGGCGCCGCGATGGACCTCCCGGCGGTGGCCAACCTTGACGACCTCAACTGTGCGCGAGGCATCATCGATGGCGTATACGATACGAAATTGACCTTGACGAACGCGAAATCTCCCTTCGGCACCAGCGAGTTTGTCGCAACCGACCGGTCTCGGCTCGTCGGCAAGTGCGATGATTCGCGCAAATGCCCTTACGGGTTGGGTGGTCTGGGGAAGAATCAGGGTGACGATAACAACGATAGTCAGCGCGGAGCTGACGCGACGGGTTAGGCGTCTCTTTCAAGAATGACCTCCCATACGGCTTTTGGCTGTGCGTAGCGCTTGATGAGACGCTCAGCAACGGAAAGCATGCGCCAGCCCGTAGCGAAGACCGCTTCAATTGACGTTTGGTCAAAGAAGCGCTTCGGTTCGCCCTGAACAAGATAGAAGTTTTCTTCGATGCGCGGGTATCCGATCGCGCCGTAGTGGTGGTCATTTGTCGAGTTCAGGCGGCACAGCAGCGCACCCCGCGGGCGCAGGGTTGTGCGTATACGCTCGACAAGAGCAAGAGTCTCAGTCCACGCGAAGTAGTGCAGGGACAAACTGGCGATGATGACGCCGACTCCGGTTGGTGTCACAGGGAATGGAGCGCGAAGGTCCATGATGTGAAACTCGGCCTGCGGGACCGCAGCGCGTGCGCGTTCTATTGCGCGCGGCGACAAATCGACCGCGACTACGCGAAAACCCGCTTCGACAAGGATTGCTGTGTCTTTGCCAATGCCGCAACCAAGCTCGAGGATTGGGGCAGCGCCGGCACGGTCGCGCAGCAGCGGTAGCCAGGCTTGCAACCAGGGATCGGCTGACCCGTGGAGGCTTGACTCGCCTAGCTCAACAAACTCACCCGGCGGCCCGTTGTGGAGGCAAAGCCCCGCATGCGGGACGTCCGCGTCGAGCGGCGGCTCAGGCGACCGGCCACGATCGCCGCGGCATGCGTACGGGCGAGGCAAGCGAGACATAGTGGTCAATGATGGCGCAGGCTAATCACGGTGCGAGTTCCGCAAATTTGCGCGCAAACACCCGCCTTGGCAATGCCGCCCATAAACGCTAACGCTGGCCGGCCTGACGTCTAAAGGCCCCCGGGTTCGTGGCAAACCACTTCGATGTTGTGCCCGTCCGGACCAATGACGAAAGC
>JBDTZQ010000169.1:0-6117 GCA_040005035.1 Betaproteobacteria bacterium
ACGTTGTAGCGCGGCTGGTGCGCCTTGATCAGGTTGTTCTCGAGCAGCAGCGCCTCGCCCTCGGAGCCCGTCGCGGTCGTCTCGACGCGCGCGATCTGCGAGATCATCATCGCCGTCCGCGGATGATGGTCGGTCTTGTTGAAATAGCTCGATACCCGCTTTTTGAGCTCGCGCGCCTTGCCCACGTAGAGCGTCTCGCCGGCGGCGTCGAGCATGCGGTAGACGCCTGGACGATTGGGCAGCGAAGCCACCAGCTCGCGCACGTCGAACGGGCGGCTGTCGGGCGGCTGCGGAAGGTCGCTGGACATGGCCTTACGCCGCGACAGGGCTGCTTGTTCCCAGGTGCTGCACGATGCGCGCGAACACCGCCTCGAACATCGCCGTCGTGAGTCGTCGCGTATTGGTGTTGTAGCGGCTGCAATGATAGCTGTCGAACAGGCGCAGACCCGCCGGCAGCGCGTGCTCGGCGCCATGCGCAAAGGCGAACTCGCGCAACGGCAGCGACAGCGCGCGCAGGCCCGCCTCGTGCGCGACGGTGCCCAGCGCGAGAATCGCGCTTCCCGGCGCGGCCTGCGCCAGGTCCGCGGCGAGATAGTCGTTGCAGTTGCGGATTTCCGCCGGCAGCGGCTTGTTGGCCGGCGGCAGGCATTTCACTGCGTTGGTGATGCGCGCGCCGAGGAGCTCGAGCCCGTCGTCGACGCCGGTCGACGTCGGCTTCGACGCGAATCCGAACTTGTGCAGTGTCGCGTACAGGAGGATTCCCGCGTAATCGCCCGTGAACGGGCGACCACTGGCGTTAGCGCCGTGCATACCCGGGGCGAGCCCGACGATGACCAGCGATGCGTCGAGGGGACCGAACGGCGGCACCGGCGCGCAAAAATAGCCGGGGTTGGCGACACGCACCTCGTCGAGGAATCGCGCCAGCCGTTCGCAGCGCCGGCAGTCGACGTCGTAGACGGCGCCGCTGTCGTGCGGTGCGCTGTCCCGCTCGACAAGGCGGCGCGGACCGGTGGGCGCGGATTGAATCGGCTTCATGTAGAATGGCGCGCTTGTGATCGCGCTCTCGTCGACTTGATGGCAGGGAAGACGCAAGCGCGGCGATGCGTTTCTTCCGCCGCATTCCATCCGCATCCTTCACCCGTTCCATGCTGGCTGGCAAAGCCCAGGGCCGTAGCCCGGCGGCGTTGCGATCTTAGCACGCCGACGTAGGCGCTTCCGCCATGCTCCCGCCCGAACCGAACCTCGAAGTACGCTCGCGCCAGCCTGCGCGGCGCAACGGCAAGCCGCCGCTCCTGTTCGTACATGGCGGGTACTGCGACGCGTGGTGCTGGGAGCCTTATTTCCTGCCCTTTTTCGCCGAGAAGGGTTACGCGTCGCATGCGCTCTCGTTGCGCGGGCACGGCGCCAGCGGCGGCCGCGAGTCGCTGTTCGTGGCCGGGCTCGACGACTACGTCGCCGACGTCGAGCGCATCGCCGCGACGCTGCCGTCGCCGCCCATCCTGATCGGCCATTCGATGGGCGCTTCGATCGTCGAGCGGCTCATGCTGACGCGCCCGGTGCGCGGCGCGGCGCTCATGGCGCCCGTGCCCCCCGGCGGACTGGCGCCGGTGGCGAGCCGGTTGATGGCATGGCAGCCCGAATACCTGATCAACATGCAGCGCCTCGACGCGCCGCATCTCGCCGGCGACATGCTCGCCGCGCTTCGCCCGATGTATTTCAGCCGCAATGTCGCGCCGGAAATCATCCGCGAGGCGGAGCTCCACTTCACCATGGAATCGGCGCGGGTGCTGCTCGACATGACGCTCAGGCTGCAGGAAGGCAAGCCCGCCGCCGGCGCGCGGCCGCTGGTCGTGGGCGCCGGCGAGGACCGGATCGCCACGCCGCGCGACGTGCGGGCCACCGCGACGGTGTACGGCGTTCCAGCTGTGATCGTCCCCGGCCTCGCGCACATGATGATGCTCGACGACGACTGGTCACGCGCCGCGCAGCCGGTCCTCGATTGGCTCGCGACACTGAAGGTCTGAGCGCGGTTCTACGACGCGGCCAGCATCTGCTGCACCGCGCGCAGGCTCGACTCGAGCGCGCCTTGCATCCACGTGTGCGCCAGCGACGCGTGCTCGCCGGCGAAATGGATGCGCCCCTCTGGCGCGATGACGTCCGGATAGAGCATGGTGTGTTGCCCGGGCATGAACCAGGCAAAGGCACCGCCGCTGTACGGATGGTTGTCCCAGCTCCAGCTCGCGCTCTGCCGCAGCATGCCGGGCTCGGCCAGCTGCGGATGCACGCGCGAGAGATGCTTCAGGACCACCGCCGCGCGCTCGGGATGCGGCAGGCTCGCCAGGTGGCGCGCTGCCTGTCCCCACGAGTACGAGGCGAGCATCACGCCCGGGCCCGCGGACACCCGGGGATCGCGGGCTTCGGCATTGTCGGAGGGATAGTAGGTCGTCCCCGTCGGAAGGTCCGTGTAGGTGCCGCCCCCATAGATGCCGTCGTCGGCTTCCCAGAAGCGGCGCCTGCACACGAACAGCACCTTGGTCGACGAATCGTAGTTGAGCTCGCGCACCGCGCGCCATTTCGGTCCCGAGAATTCCGGTTCGGCGGAGAGGCGCGAGAGCACCGGAAACGGCAGCGTGCACAGCACGAAGTCGCCTTCGGCACGCTTCTCGACGCCGCGCTGGCGATAGATCGCGGCGGCACGCCGTCGTGTTACGTCCTGCGTCAGGCGCACGACCTCGCAGCCCATGCGCGGCTTGGAGCGAAGCCTGGCAGCGAATGCGGACGCGAGACGGTCGGTACCGCCGACGATCTCGTCGAATCCCTGCGACCAGACCTCGAGGAACTCTTCGCGGAGCGTTTCCGTCGCGCCGGTCCAGAGCTCGGTCTCCTGCCCCTGCGTCACGGACAGAAACTCGATCGCCTCGTCGGACAGCCCTGCCGATTGGATGACCTGCAGCAGCGATTGCTGGTCGAGCGCGCGAACGCGCGCCGTGGTCAGAGCAGTGCCTGTTAACTCGCGTCGATCCTCCTCGGTCAGCGCCGCCGCCGCCTTGCCGACGGTATCGGCCCACAGATCGTCGGTGGATCTGGCGCGTTCCGACTCGCGCATCGCATACAGGCCCGACAGCTTCGAGACGTCGGCGATGCGGGCGCGCTGGCCGCGCAGGAAGTAGTACGCCTGAGGATTGGACAGGACAAACTTGCGCAGCGGCAGCCCGAATTCAGCGACATAGCGGCGCGTGATTTCGTGACGCGCCGGTATGCGCATGGCGCCGGCCTCGCCATACAGGCCCTCGCCGAAGCGAAGCGTGCGCGTGCGGCCGCCGACGTGCCTGGCGTCGGCCTCGACTATCGTCACCCGATGCCCGCGTTTCTCCAGCTCGTAGGCCGCGCAAAGCCCGGCGAGGCCGGCGCCGACGATGACGACATCCAGGCGCTTGCCGGCATCGGGCGTCTGCGCGAGCGCGTCAAACAGCGGCGCAGCGGCGAGACCGCCGCCCAGCGCCGAGAGCCGTCGGATGAATTCGCGGCGGGTCCACTGCGCTCGGAGCGCGCTATCGATCATCGGTGGCGCGTCGGATAGAAGTTGAACGTCGAATTGAAGAATGAGCCCCGGTCGCGGCCGTGGCTCAGTGCCTCGATTTCAGCGCCGACCCTTTCGTCGATGAAGTCGACATCGATCGGATTCTTCCACAGGACGTAATTGAATGAAAGCTGGTCGCGCCGGCTCCCGTCGCGCACTTCTGCCCACCACGCGTCCGCGAAGGCCACCGCAGTGGGCGAATGATGCTTGCGCAGAATGAAATTCAATTCGGCGAGCCCGAAATCCTCCGGAAATCCGTCATGACGATATCGCGCGACGATGCGGGCGACTCTTTTCGGGACATCCAAATCCAGCTCGACGACGGTCTCGGCTTCCCGATAAATGCAGCGGCGGTACGGGTGTTGGCGCACGCGCATCTGAAAGCGCGACTCAGGGAAGTCGCCGGCGAGCACGTCCAGGTCGACGTCGCGCTTGAACTGCAGCGACGAGTCGATCCATATCGATAGGTCGTAATCGGGCAGGAACACGTGCGGGAGGATCTTGATCCGCTTGGTCGTCTTCGACCTGTCTTCGGAGATGGATTCATCGACGACCCGGTCCCCGGCGCCGATGCGTATTTCGCGCCATCCCTCGCCGCGTACTGCTGACTCCGCGAAGCAGACGAAGTCCCAGCCGTCACGGCGATTGATGACGGGATGCAGATCGTAGCCATCGGTGACGGCGGTGTAGACGACCCTCCTCATTGCTGGGCGTGCGGGAACCGGAAATGCGACGAAGACTCAAATTTAGCACGCGCGCGCGCTCGGCGCGCGTGAGGTCAGGACGCGCTGAGCACCACCTCAGCGGTCAATGCCGCGCCTTGGTGAACTCGACGAATTCGAGCGGCGGGAGCGCCTTGCTGACCCAGAAGCCCTGGAAGCAATGGCAGCCGTGGATGTCGAGGAAATCGAGCTGCGCCTTGGTGCCGACGCCTTCTGCGACCACTCGCAGCCCCAGGCCGCGCGCCAGTGCGATGATCGCCTCGGTGATGGCGGCGTCGCCCGGGTCGGTCTCGAGGTCGGCGATGAACGAGATGTCGATCTTGAGCGTGTCGATGGGGAAGTGCTTGAGGTGCGACAGGCTCGAGTAGCCGGTGCCGAAATCGTCGATCGCCACCGAGAAGCCCTCCTCGCGCAGCTTCTGCAGCACTTTGCGGATCGAGTCGAGGTCGTGCAGCAGGCTCGACTCGGTCACCTCCAGCTCGATCCAGGAAGGCTCGCAGCCCGCTTGCTTGACGATCTCGGAAATGCGCTGCGCCAGATCGTCGCGATAGAACTGCCGTCCGGAGAGGTTGACCGACACCATCAGCGGCAGCCCCGATTTGCGCCACGCCGCGCACTGCTCGGCCGCCGAACGCAGCACCCAGTCGCCGAGAATATGGATGAGGCCCGATTCCTCCGCGAGCGGAATGAATATCGCCGGCGCAACGTCGCCGTGCTCCGGATCGTGCCAGCGCAACAACGCCTCGGCGCCGATGATCACCTTGTCGGTGATGCGCACCACCGGCTGGTAGTGGAGATGCAGCGCGCCTTCCTTCACCGCGATGCGCAGCGCGCTCTCCAGCGTGTGCTCCTTGAGGCGATGCTCGGCCAGGTCGGCGTCGAAGAACTGGTAGGTGTTGCGGCCGAGGTCCTTCGAGCGGTACATCGCGACGTCGGCATGCTTGAGCAGACCTTCGGGGTCGTCGCTGTCGTCGGGATACACCGCGATCCCGATCGACGACGTGACGTAGATCTCGTGCTCCTCGATCTCGAACGGTTGTGCGATCGCGTCGAGCAGCTTCTGCGCGACGCGGTTCAGCACCTGAGAATCCTCGAAATCCTCGACGATGACCATAAACTCGTCACCGCCGAGCCGCGCCAGCAGGTCGGTCTCGCGCAGCGCCTGCGACAGCGACGCCGTGACACGCTTGAGGAGCTCGTCCCCGATGCGGTGACCCAGCGTGTCGTTGACGTTCTTGAATCGGTCGAGATCGATGAACAGCACGCCGACGCGGCGGCCGTTGCGCTTGGCCTGCGCGATCGCCTGGCCAAGACGCTCCTGCAGCAGCAGACGGTTGGGGAGCCCCGTCAGGGCATCGCGCGTGGCGAGGTACTGCAGGCGCTCTTCCGCTTGGATGCGCGAGCTTACATCCTGCACGAAGGAGAGGATCGAGACGATGTTGCCCTGCTCGTCGAGCAGGCACGAGTGATACCACTCGCACCAGATGGTCTCGGCATCCTTGCGATAGTTGCGGTTGAGGCCCGTCGCACGCGGCTCCTCGCCCGACATGAGCTTGTTGATCAGCGTGACGACCTGCTCGCGGTCGGCTTCGTGGGTGAGCTGGCTGCCCGTGATGGGCATGCCCAGCACCTCCTCGGCGCGCCATCCGAAAATATTCTCCGCCTGCGGCGACCAGCGCACCAGTCGGAAGTCGCGGTCCCACTCGAGCACCGCCAGCGGCGTGTTGTTGATGTGCGACGACAGCATCCAGTTGGCGCGACGCAGCGCCTCCTCGTTGCGCTTCTGGTCATGGATGTCGGTGTGCACCGCGTAGA
>JBDTZQ010000170.1:0-6057 GCA_040005035.1 Betaproteobacteria bacterium
AGGTCGAGGCCGCGACAGTCGAAGCCGCGAAGGTTGAGGCCGCGAAGGTTGAGGCCGCGAAGGTTGAGGTCGCGAAGGTCGAAGCCGCGAAGGTCGAAGCCGCGAAAGTCGAAGCCGCGAAGGTCGAGGCCGCGAAGGTCGAAGCCGCGAAGATCGAAGCTGCGAAGATCGAAGCCGCGAAGGTCGAAGCTGCGAAGATCGAAGCTGCGAAGATCGAAGCCGCGAAGGTGGAGGCCGCGAAGATCGAAGCCGCAAAGATCGAAGCCGCAAAGATCGAAGCCGCAAAGATCGAAGCTGCAAAGATCGAGGCCGCCGTCGAGGCTGCCAAGGTCGAAGCCGTACGGGTGGAGGCGGCACGGGTGGAGGCGGCACGGGTCGAGGCCGCACGCGTTGAGGCCGCAAAAGTTGAGGCTGCAAAAGTTCAGGCCGCAAAGATCGAGGCCGCAAAGATCGAGGCCGCACAGGCCGAAGTTGCGCAGGCAGAGGCAAGACGGGAAGCGGCTCGTCAAGCGATGGGACGAACGCTTGACGAGGAGGCTGCGCGTCGCGACGCTGCGATCGCTACAGCGCGCCAGGCACCCGCCCCGGCACCCTCGTGGAGCCCCGCACGACGGTACCGACTCTTCGGTCGCACCGACCCCAACGAGGACGTCATCCCGTATGCGGAAGCCTGGGAACGCAAGATCCAGATGAACATGACGCTCGACATGGTCCGCGAAGCGGCGAAGCAGCCTCACATCAACCCCCTCGTGACGGTGGCCATTCGCAGCGACGGCTCGCTGGAGTCGGTGACTATCGTTCAATCCAGCGGCGTGGCGGCCCTCGACGACGCGATACGACGCGTCGTGAACAGCCTGAAGCCCTATCAGGCGTTCACGCCGGGAATGGCCAGCGAGTTCGACGTGATCGAGATCCGCCGAACGTGGTACTTCGACGTGGCTATCAGGTTGTACTGAGGGCTCTCCTGACGTTAGCGCGTGCCTGACGGTTTGCGCGCGAGCTCGGCGCCGGCGTCGCGCGGCAGCTTGAGCAACCACAGCACCGCCACCGCCATCATTCCGGCCGACGCGTACAGCGCCCAGTGGAAATCGGCAAGCGAGAGCGGTGCGCCGCCGCGCAGCGTTTGCGATATGCCGGCCACGAAGGCCGCGATCGCGACGCCGAGCACGTTGCCGAACTGCTGCGCCATCGCCCACAGCGTCGTCGCGCCGGCGCGGTGCGCGTCGGACACGTCGGCGAAGGCGAGCGTGCTGGTGGAGGTGAAATGCATCGAGCGTGTCATTCCCGCGACGAACAGCACCGCATAAGTGATCGCCAGTGGCGTCGACCCGCCGAGCATGGCGCATCCAACGAGCGCCAGCACGCACAACGCTCCATTCACCCACAGCACGTCGTAGAACCGGAAGCGATGCAGGATCGGCGTGGTGAAGCTCTTCATGACCAGGTTGCCGGCCATGTACACGAGCAGCATCACCCCGCCCGTGATTGCGTTGGCGCCCAGTCCCACTTGGAACATGAGCGGGATGAGGAACGGCGTCATGCTGATCGCCGTGCGCGAGAGCATGCCCGCAGTGACCACCGACATCTGGAACGTTTGCGCGCGCACGGCGCGCAAGTCGAGCATTGGCGTCGGATGGCGCAGCGCGTGACGGATCGCAACCACGCTGAACACCAGCCCGACCGCGATCCACGTCGCATACACCGCGACGCGGCTTCCCGGATCGCCGGCGAGCGCGAGGCCGTGCACCAGCGCGGCGAGCCCGATCGCGGTGAGCACGAAGCCGGTCTTGTCGAGCCTGGTCGGCGCCTCCTTGGCATCGGCCGGAATGAAATGCAGCACCAGCCATACGCCGACGAGGCCCACCGGTATGTTGATGAAAAAGATCCAGCGCCACGACGTGTAGGTCGTGATGAAGCCGCCCAGCGCAGGGCCGAGTACCGGCGCGATGAGTCCCGGCCAGACGATGAGCCCGATGGCGCGGATGATCTGGTCCTTGGGTGTCTGGCGCAGCACCACCAGGCGTCCCACCGGCGACATGAACGCGGCCGCGATGCCCTGCACCAGGCGCGCGATCAGCAGCACGGTGAAGGAGGGCGCCGCGCCGCAGACGAGCGAGGCGAGCGTGAACACCGCGATCGCGGCGGCGAACAGGTTGCGCGCACCGAAGCGCGCGCTCGCCCAGCCGGCGGTGGGAATGAACGCGCCCATCGCCACCAGGTAAACGGTGATGATCGAGGTCAGCTCGAGCGCGGATTCGCCGAAGCTCGCGGCGATGGCTGGCAGCGACGTGGTGACGATCGTGCCGTCGAGCATCTCCATGAAGAATGCCGCGGCGACGATGAGAGGAATGCGCCGCGCGAAAGGAACGGCAGGGGCGGGTTCCTGCGCGGGTGATTTGGCGCTCATCGGAGGGCATAGAATAGACGATTATCGAAACGCTCAAGCCCCATGAGCCCCCAACTCGCGCCCGCCTGACCATGATCCTAAAGAACGCCGACGACGTCACCACGGACGCGCTGAACGTGATGCAGCGCACCCGCGATCCGCGCACGCGCGTGATCATGACGTCGCTGGTGAAGCACCTGCACGCCTTCATCCGCGACGTGCGGCTGACCGAGTCCGAGTTCCGCCAATCGGCGGCCATCCTCGCCGAGATCGGCAAGCTCACCACCGACACGCACAACGAGATGGTGCTCATGTCGGGCTCGCTCGGCGTGTCGTCGCTGGTGTGTCTGCTCAACAATGGCAACAACGGCAACACCGAGACTTCGCAGTCGCTGCTCGGCCCGTTCTGGCGATTGAACTCGCCGCGCACGGAAAATGGCGAGAGCATCGTGCGCTCGAAGACGCCGGGCGATCCGCTGTTCGTCAACGGCCGCGTGGTCGACGGCGCGGGACATCCCATCGCCGACGCCGAGGTCGACATCTGGCACGCGTCGCCGGTCGGCCTGTACGACAATCAGGATCCGCAGCAGGCCGACATGAACCTGCGCGGCAAATTCACGACCGGCGACGAGGGTCGCTTCTGGTTCAGAACCGTGAAGATGATCGGCTATCCCATCCCCACCGACGGCGTCGTCGGGCGGCTGTTGCGCGCGCAGGACCGGCATCCTTTCCGGCCAGCGCACCTGCATGCGCTGATCGTGAAGCCGGGATTCAAGGTGCTCATTTCGCAGGTGTACGACCCCAGCGACCCGCACATCGAGACCGACACGCAGTTCGGCGTGACGCGCGCGCTGATGGGCGACTACGAGCGCCATGACGAGCCGCATCCGGACGGCGCAAGCGTGCCCGTGCCTTGGTATTCGCTCGATTACACCTACGTCATGGAGCCCGGCGAGACCGTACTGCCCAAGCCTCCTATAAAATAGAACCCTCACCAGGGATCCTCATGAAAACCATCCCGCATTTCATCGGCGGCGCACGCGTCGAAGGTCGCAGCGGCCGCACGTCGCCCGTGTTCAACCCCGCGCTCGGCGAGCAAACCGGCAACGTGCATCTCGCGTCTACCGAGGAAGTGCAGGGCGCCGTGGCGCGTGCGCGCAAGGCGTTTCCCGAGTGGGCGGCGACGCCGCCGCTGCGCCGCGCGCGCATCCTCAACAAGTTCCTGCGCATCGCCGAGGACCGCATCGACGAGCTGGCGCAGATCATTACCGCCGAGCACGGCAAGGTGCTGTCGGACGCGAAAGGCGAGATCCAGCGCGGGCTCGAAGTGGTCGAGTTCGCGATCGGTGCGCCGCAGCTCCTCAAGGGTGAAGTGACCGAGAACGTCGGCACGCGCGTCGACAGCCATTCGCTGCGACAGCCGCTCGGCGTGGTCGCGGGCATCACGCCATTCAACTTTCCGGCGATGGTGCCGATGTGGATGTTCCCGGTGGCGCTGGCGTGCGGCAACTGCTTCATCCTCAAGCCTTCCGAGCGCGATCCTTCCGCGTCGCTGCTGATCGCCGAATGGCTCAAGGAAGCGGAGCTGCCCGACGATGTGTTCCAGGTAGTCAACGGCGACAAGGAAGCCGTCGACGCGCTGCTGCACGACCCTGGCGTCGCCGCGATCAGCTTCGTCGGCTCGACGCCGATCGCGCGCTACATCTACCAGACGGCCGCGCTCAACGGCAAGCGCGCGCAGGCGCTGGGCGGCGCCAAGAACCACATGGTGATCATGCCCGACGCCGACATGGACCAGGCCGTCGACGCGCTCATGGGCGCGGCGTACGGCTCGGCCGGTGAGCGCTGCATGGCGATCTCGCTGGCGGTGCCCATCGGCGACAAGACCGCCGACACGCTGGTGTCGAAACTGATCCCGCGCGTGCAGGCGCTCAAGGTCGGTCCCGGCACCGATCCCAAGTCGGAGATGGGCCCGCTGGTCACCAGGCAGCATCTCGACAAGGTGCGCAGCTACATCGACATCGGCGTGCTCGAAGGCGCCGAGCTGCTGGTGGACGGTCGCGAGGTCGCGACCTCCGGCAACAAAAACGGATACTTCCTCGGCGGCACACTGTTCGACCGCGTGACCACCGACATGCGCATCTACAAGGAAGAGATCTTCGGCCCGGTGCTCGGCATCACGCGCGCCAAGGACTACGCGTCGGCCGCGAAGATGATCAACGAGCACGAGTACGGCAACGGCACCGCGGTATTCACGCGCGACGGCGACGCGGCGCGCGAGTTTGCGCACCAGATCCAGGTGGGCATGGTCGGCATCAACGTGCCGATCCCCGTGCCGATGGCATTCCACTCGTTCGGCGGCTGGAAGTCGTCGCTGTTCGGCGACCACCACATGCATGGCATGGAAGGCGTGCGCTTCTACACCAAGTTGAAGACCATCACGTCGCGCTGGCCGACGGGGATCCGCGCGGGCGCGGACTTTCTGATGCCGACGATGGAATGATGCTGCGCATGGAAAATCCACGCCCGCTCAACATCGGTGTCCTCGGCGCGGCCAACATAGCCAAGCTTTTCATCGCCGCGGTGCGCCCGTCGAAACACGTGAAGATCGCCGCGGTGGCGAGCCGCGACATCGACAGGGGCCGCGCCTTCGCCAAGGCGCTCGACGTGCCCGTCGTGCACGCGAGCTACGACGAGCTGCTTGCCGACCCCGCGATCGACGCCGTCTACAACCCTCTCCCCAACAATCTGCACGCCGAATGGTCGATCCGCGCCGCGCAGGCGGGCAAGCACGTGCTGTGCGAGAAGCCGCTGTGCATGTCGTCGCGCGAGGCGATCGCAATGTTCGACGCCGCGGAAAGCCACAGTGTGTACATCGTCGAAGGCTATCCGTACCGCTGCCAGCCGCAGACCATCAAGGTGGCGCAGCTGCTCAAGGAGCGCGTGGTCGGCAACCTGCAATTCGTGCAGGCCTCGTTCGGCTTCCTGCTCAACGACACCACGAATATCCGCTATAACCCCGCGCTGGGCGGCGGCGCGCTAATGGACGCGGGCAGCTATCCGCTGAGCCTGGTTCGCCTGATCGCCGGCGAGCGGCCGACGCAGGTGCACGCGATGGCGCGCTGGGCCGACACCGGCGTCGAGCGCACGCTGGTGGCGTCGATCGAGCACCCGGGCGGATTGCTGGCGCAGATCGCGTGCAGCTTCGGCACGGCGCGCAACCGCCGCGCGTTCGTCGTCGGCGACGCCGGCACGCTCTTTACCACCTACTTCAACGACACCTCCGTCGAGATGCCGCCGCGCATCGAGATCACGCACGGCGTCGGCTGGGACGCGAAGCGCGAGGTGATCGACACCGACGCGGGGCCAGGATTCCTCGCCGAGGCCGACGCCTTTGCCGCGCTGGTGCAGGGCGGCTGGTCCGCCTGGCCCGGCGCGACGCCGCAGGAATCCAAGGACATCATGCGCACGCTCGAGGCGCTGGCGGAGAGTGCGCGCTCCGGGCGCGCCGTGGCGCTGGACTAGGGCGTGTCAGCACTCGTTGATCAGGTGATGCGTACGGGCAATACTTTGCAATAGCTAGTTGTGTTAGAGATGTCCAATGGCTGAGGTCATCCATCCCTTTTACGAGTCGCATCGCGGTGCAATGGAGGCCGCCATGCGCCATCGCC
>JBDTZQ010000171.1:0-6018 GCA_040005035.1 Betaproteobacteria bacterium
GGTGGTGGGCATCGCTGCGCTCGGCCAATCCGGCGAAGGCGCGCTGGAAGGCGTGCGAATGCACATTGCACAACCCGGGGATCACCGGTCCGCTTGCGCGTTCGCATTCTTCCGCGCTGGCATCCACGTCGATGCGCGCGATACGACCTCGGGCGTCGACCTCGCAGCGGACATTGCGCGCCCAGCCTTGCGGCAGCAACGCGTCGTTCGCGAACCAGGCGCGTGTCGTCATCTGCGGGCCTCGGCCCACGCGAGCATCGTCCCGACGAAAGCACGCAGCAGAGGCCGCAGCGTTTCCGCCAGCGACTCGTCGAACTGAAACGGCGGCGCCTCGTCCATGTAGATGCGCTCGGCGATTTCGAGCTGAACCGCGTGGATGCCGGCGGACGGTAGCCCGTACTGACGCGTGATGTAGCCTCCCTTGAATCGCCCGTCGAGCACGCTCGAGTATCGGGTCTCGGCTGCGCACAGAGCCAGCAGGCCGGACGCAAGGGTCGGATCCGCGCTGCCGCCATCGGCGGTGCCGAGATTCAGATCCGGCAAGCGTCCGGAAAAAAACCGCGGCACCTCGGACTTGATCGAATGAGCATCCAGGAGGAGCGCGATGCCATGCTCGGCGCGCAAGCGCTGCAACTCGTCGGACAGGCGGCGGTGATAGGGTTCCCACAGGGTGCGCCGTCGCGTATCGATCTCTTGCACGTCCGGCTCCCTCCCGCGCAGGTAGATCGCCGCATCGCTGAACAGCGTCGTGGGACAAAGCTCGCTGTTGCTCGCACCCGGGTACAAAGGCTTGCCGGTCGGATCGCGGTTCAGATCGATGACGTAACGCGAATGGGTCGCGATGAGCACGCTCGCACCAAGCGCAGCGATGAAGTTGTAGAGCCGCGGCAGGTGCCAGTCAGTGTCCGGCAGCGGGCGTGCCTCCAGGGCGAAGCCGTCGGCGATGGCGTCCGGAAGATGAGTCCCCACGTGCGGCATGCTGACCAGGAGCGGCACGCGGCCGGAGGCGAAATGGAACGGTTCCACGACTCGGTGTTCGCGCCGTCGGGCGCGCGGCTCGAAGGCAGCAGAGGAGGAGAGCCAATGTTAGCACTCCAGCCGGATCGGCCGTCGTCCAACGCCTGCTGGGACGAGCGTCAAGCTCGGATGAACCGTCAGGCAGGTGGAGGCGGGCGTCGGCGGCAATCAAAATCGCGTCGCATTCATGGCAGTGCCGCAGCGCGCGATTGACGATGATCGAACATCGCGAATTAAATTCGAGGCCAGGATGCCCGCACTACCATCGCACGCGCACTATCTCATCATCGGCGCCGGCATTCACGGGCTGTCGACCGCCATGCACCTCGCGCAAAAGCTCAAGGTACGCGGCAAGGACGTCGGCGCGAGCGGCACGCGCATCGCGGTCGTCGACAAGACCGGTGTCGGCGCCGGCGCCTCCGGCATCGCCTGCGGCGTCGTGCGCAACAACTACTTCCAGCCGGCGATGCGCGAGCTCATGGCGCACTGCGTGTCGGTCTGGGAAGCCGATGCCGCAGCGTACAGCTACCATTCGGTCGGCTACATGCAGATCAGCCCCGAGGTGATGCACGCGCAGGTAGGAATGATCTACCAGCAGCAGCAGGCGATCGGCTATGAGTCGACGTTCATCGAGGGTGAGGCCGAATCGCGCGCTTACATGAAAACGCTGTTTCACGACTGGCAGGCGAAGAACATCACGTCGGTCCTGCACGAGAAGCGCGGCGGCTACGCCAACAACATGGCGTCGCTGCGCGGCCTCGCCGCCAAGGCGAGGGCGCTCGGCGTCGAGATCGTCGAGGGCGTAACGGTCAACGCGTTGCGCGCCGGTGACGGCACCGGCGCGATCACGTCGGTCGAGACGTCGGAGGGAATCGTCGCGTGCGATGAAGTGATCGTCGGCGTCGGACCTTGGATCAACGACATCTGGCACATGCTCGACCTGCCGCGAGCGATTAGCGTCAAGGGCCGCGACGGCAAGGCGCACGACGGCGTTCCGATGTGGCACTACATGGCGCTGCAGGAAGGCACGCTCGGCGTCGATCCGAATTTCCAGAAGACCAACGCCGGCGACATGCCGCCAGTCATCCACGTCGATACCGATGCACCACTATATTCCGACCGCGACGGGGCGCTGATCACCGACAAGCTGTGGGGCATCTACTACAAGCCCGACTTCCATTTCGGTGGCGTTCAGGGCGGCGCCATGCCTGCCAGCGTCGAGCGCCCGGCCGACGAAGTGCGCGTCGATCCGTATGGCCCGAAGTCGCCCGAGTTCGTCGTCACCGACAACTTCGCCGACATGTGGACCTCGGCGCTGGCGCACTGCCAGAAGCGCTTCGAGGGGCAGCACGGCGTGTACCGCAAGGAGCCCTCCGGCGGCATCGGCTGCTTCACGCCCGACAGCTTTCCCGTGATCGACCGCTTTCGCGACAACGTCTACGTGATCGCCGACTCCAATCACGGCTACAAGATGATCGGCGTCGGCGACCTCGTCGCGGATGAATTGCTCGGCACGCCGCGCGCCCTGCTCGAGCCGTTCCGCTTTTCGCGCTACGCCGCGGGCAGGCTGCATCCGGTCAGCAACAGCCCGTTTCCGTGGAGCTGATGCGCGGTCGGTCGCGAGGCCGGACCTCGACTGTTTCACGCCGCGTCACACTCTAGACGCGGCGGCTTTCGATTCAAATGCTCGACCTCAAGGCCCTCAAGGTCTTTCTCACCGTCGCCGAGCTCGCCAACATGACGGCGGCGGCGAGGCGGCTCGGCCTGTCGCAATCGGCCGTGTCGCAGGCGATCCGCCAGCTCGAGGAGCGCATCGGCGCCATCCTCGTCGACCGCGAGAGGCGGCCGCTGGCGCTTACCGCCGCCGGCGCAGCGCTGCGCCAGCGCGGCGGCGCGCTGGTGACCGAAGCCGAAACGCTGTACAAGGCGGTGCGCGAACGCGCGGGCGGCGAGGCGCAGATGCTGCGCATCGGTATGATCGATTCGTTCGCGGCGACCATCGGCCCGTCGCTGATCAAGAGCCTTCTCTCCTCGGCGGTGCACCTGCATGTCGCGTCGGGGTTGTCTCCGGGTCTGGGCGACGCGCTGCTCGAGCGCCGTCTGGACATGATCGTGACCACGGATCCGCCGGAGGACGCCGCGCAGCTCGAGCGGCACCTCGTGCTGTCGGAACGCTATGTGCTGCTCCTGCCTTCCGCGCTCGCCGCGACGCATCCCACGCCCGACCTGCACCAGCTGACGGCGGCGGCGCCGCTGATCCGCTTCTCGCGCGACTCGCACATCGGCGTCACCATCGAGCGCCATCTCAATGCGTTGGGTGTAGTGCCGCCGCACCGACTCGAGATCGACACCGCGGACAGCCTTGCGGCGATGGTCGCCGGCGGCATCGGCTGGGCGTTGATCACTCCGTTGTGCCTGCTGCAGGCGCGCGCCGACCCGAACGCCGTGACCGTCGTGGCGCTTCCGGGCGCCGAGCTCGCCCGCGACATCACGCTCGTTTCGCGGCGAGGCGAGTACGGCGACCTGCCACGCACGATCGCGCGACGTGCCGCGGACATGTTTAGGGGCGAGTGGCGACCGCAGCTGGCGCGCCTCGCGCCCTGGCTCACCGATGCGGTGACGGTCGGCTGAAGGCGCGCCCGCCGGCTCAGCGGTACGCGGCCGTCGGCAGCACGTCGTAGCCGTATTGCGCGGCGGAGACACAGAGCGTGCGCCAGCCGTCGCGCGCGAAGCTTCGCGCGACCATCACCGTAAACGTCGATTCGGTTTCGGCGTGGACGATCAGCGCGTTGACGTGACCGAGCACGCTTTGCGCGCAGTGACCGATGGGAAGGGCGCGCGTGTGGAAGTCGAGCGCACAGCTTTTCGCCAGCACGGCGGCGGCCTGCGCCCCGCCCACGGCAAAGGCGATGCGCGACGCCGATACGTCGAACAGCGCACCGCCTGCGGCGTTCATCGCGTCGCGACGCGCCGCAAGTGTCGCCATGTCGGAAGGCGCATCGCGACGCGCAATCAGCTGCCACGCTTTCGGGCCGAGCCAGATCGTATGCCACGCCTCGCCGCGCGCCGTGGTGTTGGCGGCGGTGGGTAGTGTCACGTTGAAAGCACGTCGCGCTTCGTCGACGAACGAGTCACGCGCCGGGTCGCCCTGTACGTTCCACGCGGTGGAGATGGCGACCCGCTGCAGCGTCACTGCGCTGGCAGCGATGCCGTAATGACCGGGTTCGGTGGACCCGACCGACCCGGCGGTGACTTCGAGCTCAGACACGAAGCCGCTCGCCGTCGGGATCGATGAAGCACGGCGCGCCGACGCGCACGCGCACTTTCGCATTGGCGAGCGGCGACACCGCCCAGAGCGTTTCGCCGTGGCGGGCGCGGCCGCCGGCGAGCAGCGCCAGCGCGATCCACGCGCCGAGGTTGGGACTCCAGCACCACGAGGTGACGTGGCCGAGCATCGGGTTCGGCGCGGCGTGCTCCGGATCGGCCACGATTTTCGCGCCGCGCGGCATCGGGTTGCCTTCGAGCGTGGTGAGACCGACCAGCTGCCAGCGGTCGGGCGCGGTGAGCGCGGGACGCGCCAGCAGCGGCTTGCCGATGCAGTGCTTGGCGTTGACGAGCTTGCCCATGCCGAGGTCGTCGGCGGTGGTGCGGCCGTCGGCTTCGGCGCCCACCACGACGTGGCCCTTCTCGATGCGCAGCGTGCTCATCGCCTCGGTGCCGTAGGGCATGAGGCCGAACGGCGCCCCGGCCGCGACCACGCTTTCCCACATGTCGAGGCCGCGGTCGGCGGCCACGTGGATCTCGTAGGCGAGCTCGCCCGAATAGCTCATGCGAAACAGGCGCGCCGGGACCGAACCGCGCGTAGTTCGGACATTGCAGCTTCCTACCGCGAGGAACGGAAACGCCGCGTTGGAGACGTCGATGTCGACGATGCCGGCGAGCACGTCGCGCGCGCGCGGCCCCGAGAGCGCGGCCGCCGACCATTGCTCGGTGACCGATGTCGCCCAGACCTCAAGCTGCGGCCATTCCACTTGCAGCAGGAATTCGAGCTGCTGCATGACCTTGACGGCGTTGACCGTGGTGGTGGTCATCAGGTAGTGCGTCGGGCCCAGACGCGACATCGTGCCGTCGTCCTGCACCATGCCGTCGTCGCGCAGCATCACGCCGTAGCGGCAGCGGCCTACTGCCAGCGTGTCCCACTTGTTGATGTAAACGCGATTGAGCAGTTCGACGACGTCGCGTCCCTGCAGCTCGATCTTGCCCAGCGTCGACACGTCGACGATCCCGACGTTCTGGCGGACGTTGCGAGCCTCGCGGTTCGCCGCGTCGTCCTCCCTCTCGCCGGCGCGCGGGTACGAGTGCGGACGCTTCCACAATCCGGCGTTGACGAAGCGCGCACCGCGCTCGACGTGCCACGAGTGCATCGCGGAATGTCGCGTCGGCTCGACATGCGCGCCGCATTCGCGGCCCGGCAGCACGCCCATCGTCACCGGGGTATACGGCGGCCGGAACGTAGTCGTGCCGACGCGTGGCACCGGCACGCCGAGCTGCTCCGCCATCAAGGCGAGCCCGACGATGCTGCCGGTCTTGCCCTGGTCGGTGCCCATGCCGAGCGTCGTGTAGCGCTTGAGGTGCTCGACCGCCTGGTAGCCTTCGCGCCGCGCGAGCGCGATATCGGCGACGGTGACGTCGTTCTGCAGGTCGACGAAGCGCTTCGCGGACGCTGCCGCCGCGGGGACCGCCCACAGCGGCTGCAGCGCGCCCGATGCGACGCTCTCGCAGCGTGGCGGCGCAAGGCGGGGCGCGGAGGGCGCGTCGCCGGCGCCGGCTCGCATCGCCATAGACGCGCCTGCCGCGTGCGCCTCGGTGAGCGCGGCGGCGAGGTCGAATGTGCCATTGGCCGCGCCTGACGCAATGATCGGCAGCGGCGACAAGCCGGGCACGAACGCCGCGAGCGCGTCGTCGTAGCGCAGCGTACCGCGCGCCTGTGAGAAAAGATGC
>JBDTZQ010000172.1:0-6010 GCA_040005035.1 Betaproteobacteria bacterium
CGTCAGGAAGATCGACCCGACCACGAGGAAGATCAATCCCACGATCCACGGCGCGCCATGCATTGCGTCCTTGAAGGACTCGAAATCCCTGTGGGAATCGATGCTGACGGTCGCGTTGCGGCGCTTTCTCGGGCGCTCGGTGTCGGTGTCCTCGTCCTTCGTGGCGCCATCGACGATTTGCACGGACGGCGGGGACGTCATGACGGTGACGGTCGTGTCGCCTGCCTTCGCGGCGGCCTCGACGGCGACTGCCGGGGAGGGCGCGGCCGCGAGAACGGTCGCCACCGCGAGGAGGAGGAAAGTCAGGCGCGCCGCGCGAGCCGTATCGAACGGGGTCCCGGCCCGCGCTGTAATTCTGCCGTGCATGGAAGTCTCCTTGATGTTCATGTCAGCTTGGATGCGTGCGCAGACCCCGCCGGATTCAGAAATTCGCGGGGGGATTGCGGCGCCGGGACGCGGGTAAAGGGTTGATTTCGCATGCTATCATTCGCGCGAGCCGCGGCGACATGCGTTGCCATGCCTATGAAAATATTCAGACTTCTGCCTATTTTGCTCGCCGCGTGGGCGCTTTCCGCCAGCGTCGCAGCCGCCGACGATCCGGTCACGCTCAATTTCGTCAACGCCGACATCGATGCCGTGGTGCGCGCCGTCTCGGAGATGACCGGCCGCAACTTCGTCGTCGATCCCAGGGTGAAGGGTACGGTCAACATCGTTTCGGCGCGGCCGGTGCCGCGTTCGGCGGTCTATCCGACCTTGCTGTCGGCGCTGCGTCTGCAGGGCTTTGCCGCGATCGAAGGCGACGGCGTCACCAAGATCGTTCCCGAGGCTGACGCCAAGCAACAGGGTTCTCCCGTGGTAACCGGCGGGTCGGCGGGAAGCGGCGACAGGCTGGTGACCGCCGTCTACGTGCTCAAGTACGAGTCCGCGACCCAGCTCGTCAACATCCTGCGTCCGCTGATCACGCCGAACAACGCGATCGCGGCCCTGCCCTCCGCGAACGCGCTGGTTATCACCGACTACGCGGACAACCTGCGTCGCATCGACAAGATCATCGCGTCGCTCGATAGCCCGCCCTCGACCGAGCCGGCCATCGTCACGCTGCGCTACGCGTCGGCGCTCGATGTCACGCAAATCCTCAATCGCCTGCTGGTAGAGTCGGCGCAGCCGGGTGGCCTGGCCGCCGACCCGCTGCAGCGGGTGACGCTGGTCGCCGATCCACGCTCCAACAGCGTGCTCGTGCGCGCCGAGAGCCCGGCTCGCATCGCGCGCGTGCGCTCGCTAATCGAGCAGCTCGACACGCCCGGACGCGCGGGCGGAAACATTTTCATCATCTATCTCAAGAATGCAGAAGCGGTGCGCGTGGCGGCAACATTGCGCTCGCTGTTCGGAGGAGGCGGCGGCGACAGCTCGGTCGGCGGAGGCCTGTCCGCGCAGGCGCCGTCGGTCACCGCGGGAGGGACGACCGGCGCGACACCGATATTGGCGCCGACGCTCGCCTCATCAGGCGCGTCCGGCGGCTCGACTTCGTTCTCGGCGGGCAACGTCACGATCCAGGCAGACTCCGCCAACAACGCGCTGATCGTGATGGCGCCGGAGCCGATGTACAACAACATCCGCGCGGTCGTCGAGAAGCTGGACAATCGGCGCGCACAGGTCTTCGTCGAGGCGCTGATCGTCGAAGTCAGCGCGGACCGCGCGGCGGAATTCGGCATCCAGTGGCAATATCTCCAGGGCGCCAACAGCACCAACTCCTACGTCGGAGGCGGAACCAACTTCGGCGTGCGCGGCTCCGGCAACAACATCATCGATACGTCGCTGTCCATCGGCAGCGCCGCCCAGGGCCTGAATCTGGGCATCATCCGCGGCTCGATCACGATTCCGGGCCTGGGAACGATCACCAATCTGGCGCTGCTGGTGCGCGCGCTGCAGGGCGACAACACCGCCAACATTCTTGCGACCCCCAACCTGCTCACGCTGGACAACGAGGAAGCCAAGATCGTCGTCGGGCAAAACGTGCCGTTCATCACCGGCCAGTATGCGCAGACCGGCACCAGCGCGACGGTGACGCCTTTCCAGACCATCGAGCGCAAGGACGTCGGGCTCACGCTGAGGGTGCGGCCCCAGATCACCGAGGGAGGCACGGTACGCCTCTCGATCTACGAGGAAGTCTCGCGCGTGCAGGACACGTCCAATCCTGCGGGCATCATCACCAACAAGCGCTCGCTCGAATCGACCGTGCTCATCGAGGACGGGCAGATCATCGTGCTCGGCGGCCTGATCCAGGACAGCCAGACCGACGGCACCCAGAAGCTGCCGTTTCTCGGCGACATCCCCGTCGCCGGGGCGTTGTTCCGCTACGACACGCGCTCGCGCAGCAAGACCAACCTGATGGTGTTCCTTCGTCCCACCATCGTGCGCAGCGCGGCGCTCGGCGGGGCGATCACCAGCGACCGCTACGACTACGTGATCGGCGAGCAGCGCAGCATCCGCCCCGACACCTCGATGATTCCGCCGGTGCTGCCCAACTTTGACGATCCGCAGTTGGCGGGTCCGATGAACCCGCGCACCAACCTGACGCCGCCGCCGTCGCAGGTGCCGTTGCCGTGGTTCCTGCCGCTCACCCCGTCGTCGCTGCACCCGGTGCCGGTAGCGCCCGTGCCGGTCGTGCCGGCGCCCGTCACCCCGCCGCCGACGGATCCGGCGCCGCCGAAATAGCGTTCCGTGGCCGTAATCCCGCCCATCGCGCCGTCGCACGCGGCCACTCCGATGCCGGCATCGGTGCCCACGTCGGGACAGGCCCGTCGCATCCCGTATGCGTTCGCGCGCACCCACGGCGTGCTGCCGTTGGGCAATGAGGGTGACGAAGGCGACGCGGTGCTCGTGCTGGCGCGCCCCGACGCCTCCGTCGAGGGCATCGCCGAGCTCGGCCGCGTGCTGCAGCGGCCGCTGCGCACGCGCACCGTCAACGCCGAGGTTTTCGCCGCCGAGCTGGCGCGCGTCTACAACCAGGCGTCGGCGCCGGTCGCGCAGATCAGCGACGATCTTTCGCGCGACGTCGATCTGGCGCGCCTGCTGCAGGACATCCCGAAGGCCGAGGACCTGCTCGGGGCGACGTCCGACGCTCCGGTCATTCGCATGATCAACGCCTTGTTGCTGCAGGCGCTGCGAGAGCGCGCCTCCGACGTGCATTTCGAGCCCTACGAAGCGCGCTCGGTCGTGCGCTTCCGCATCGACGGCGAACTCTCCGACGTGATCGAGCCGCCGCGCGCGCTGCACGCCGCGCTGGTGTCGCGCCTGAAGGTGATGGCGAGCATGGACATCGCCGAGAAGCGCCTGCCGCAGGACGGCCGCATGGCGCTCAAGCTCGGCGACAAGAGCGTCGACGTGCGCGTGTCGACGCTCCCCACGGGGCCGGGCGAGCGCGTGGTGCTGCGCTTGCTCGACAAGGATTCCGCGCGCCTCGACCTGACCGCGCTCGGCATGTGCGACGACACGCTCGCGGCGATCGATCGGCTGATACGCGAGCCGCACGGCATCGTCCTCGTCACCGGACCGACCGGTTCAGGCAAGACGACCACGCTCTACGCAGCGATGTCGCGTTTGCCGCGCGGGAAGCTCAACATCATGACGGTCGAGGATCCGATCGAGTTCGCGCTCGACGGCGTTGGGCAGACACAGGTGAACCCGCGCATCGAGCTCAGCTTCGCGCGCGCGCTGCGCTCGATCCTGCGCCAGGATCCCGACATCATCATGATCGGCGAGATCCGCGACCTGGAGACCGCGCAGATCGCCGTGCAGGCGAGCCTGACCGGCCATCTCGTGTTCGCCACCTTGCACACCAACGATGCGGTGAGCGCGGTGACGCGTTTGTCCGACATGGGCGTCGAGCCCTATCTGCTCGCGTCCAGCCTGCTCGGCGTGCTCGCGCAGAGGCTCGTGCGCTGCCTGTGCCCTCAGTGCCGTCGCGCCACCGCACTGTCCGCGGCCGAAGCCGCGCTGATGTCGCGGCTGGGGTTGGGAACTCCGTCGCGGTTGTTCGCGCCGGTGGGATGCGAGGCGTGCGGACATTCCGGCTATCGCGGTCGCACCGGCGTTTACGAACTGGTGCAGATCGACGAGGGCCTGCGCCGGCTGATCCACGATCGCGCCGGGGAGCCGGTGTTGCGCGAGGCGTGCGATCGCGCCGGCGCGCGCGCGATGGCGGCCGACGGCGCGCGCTGGCTCGCCGACGGCACGACCTCGCTTGCCGAGCTCGTTCGCGTGAGCGGCGCCGGCAGTACGGCGCCGTAGCGTGGCGAAGTCACCCAAGTCACATCTCCTGGAGCAGCTGCGCGCGCAGGCCGAATCGGTCAGCGCCAAGCGGGCCATCGCGCAGGAAGTGTCGCGCGAGGTGATCACGCGCATCGACCGCCGCCTGCACGCCGTATTCCAGTATCTCGACGAAGCGTGCAAGCTGCTGCAGATCATCGCGCCCCCGATCGAGCATTCGTTCAAGTTGCCGCAGGTGGCGCACTATTCGGAGATGCGGCTGGAGCAGGCCATGGTGGTATTCCGCAAGCAGCCGCTGCAGCATCTCGATGTCTACGATCATGTCGTGATGTACTACTCGCTGAAAGGGCCGTCCCCACCGCCGGTGCGGGTGGCGATGCGGCGGTCTGCCGAGGTCGAGCGCCTGCTCAATGGCGCCAACATCGAATTCAGGTGCGAGACGGATTCCAACGTGCGCGGCGCGGCGACCCATAACCTCATCCATATCTCGGCTGGATTGCGTTGCGAAGTGCGCTTCGACCCCGATTTCATCAACGACAGCATCATCGTGACGCTGCGCAACGTCGATCGGCTGGAGCCGGTGATTCTCGATTTCAGCGTTGACGCGCTCGACACCCCGACACTCGACGACCTGGTCAACCTGGTGCTCGGCAAGACCAACCAGTTCCTGCTGCGCGCGCCGCTGCGCGGCTTCGGCCGCTAGCCAGGCGATCCCTCGATGGCCGGGTTTCGCTACGAAGCTGTCGACGCGGCCGGGCGGTCGCGCCGCGGCGTGGTCGAGGCCCTCAGCGCACGTGCGGTGCGCGACCAGTTGCGCAGCGACGGTCTGGTCCCGACCGCGGTCGATCCCGTCGCCTCGACCGCGCCGCAGCGTGCCGAAGCCACGCGGCTCGGCGTGGCAACCCTTTCGATGACGACGCGACAGCTCGCGACGCTGGTGGCGTCCGGCATGCCATTGGATCAGGCGCTCGCCGCGGTATCCGAGCAGTCCGATCACCCGGCGGCGGCGCGCATGCTCGAGGCCATCCGCGGCCAGGTGGGCGCGGGGGAGCCGCTGGCCGCCGCGCTGTCGCGTTTTCCGCGCACGTTTTCCGAGCTCTATCGCGGCCTCGTCGCGGTCGGCAGCGAAACCGGGCAGCTGGGAAGCGTGCTCTCGCGCCTCGCCGATTATCTCGAGGCACGGCAGGCGTTGCGCGCGAAATTCACCGCGGCGCTCATCTACCCGGCGCTGATCACGCTCATTTCTCTCGCGGTGATCGCGACACTGATGCTCTACGTGGTCCCGCAGATCGTCGCCGTCTACCAGCAGAGCCGGCAGACGTTGCCGCTGCTCACGCGCGCGCTCATCAGTACCAGCGACTTCCTTCGCGCCACCGGGGTGTACTGGATCGTGGGCGGACTAGTGCTCGCTGGCATCGCGGCGTGGATGCTGCGCCAGGAGCCCATCCGCGATCGCTGGCAGGGCGCGCTGCTGCGCGTGCCGGTGATCGGCAGGGTGCTGTCGGGACTCGACAGCGCGCGTTTCGCCAGCACGCTGGCGATCCTTACCGGGAGCGGCGCGCCGCTGCTGCGGGCGTTGGAGACCGCAGCCGGTGACCTAGATACTGATTTGGTCTGGATCGACAAGGGAACCTGGGTGTACCCGGAAACGCTGAGGACTCTCGCGGGTCCAGGGCGCCGCCTGATTCATTTCGCGGGCGATGCAATGTCCCGCCTTCGCGTGGGCGATCGTCTCCTCGTC
>JBDTZQ010000173.1:0-5984 GCA_040005035.1 Betaproteobacteria bacterium
TGGTTGCGATGGGCGGCGTCGGCGTGGCCGCGGGCGTGCGCGAAAAGCGCGGCGCCGGTGCCGGCTGCATGACGCCATCCACCTCGATGAACGTCTTGCGGGCTGCAAGATGTGGATGTTCGAAGGCTTCGGCGAGGTCGAGCACGGGGGCGGCGCAAGCGTCGGTGCCTTCGAGCAGCGCCGTCCACTCGGCGCGCGAGCGCGTGCGGAAGCGCGCGGACAGCATACGCCTCAACTCGGGACCATTGCGGGGATCGCGGTGGTCCAACTCGATCGCATCATGCAGCTCCACGCGCCGTACCAACTCGGCGAAGAACTTGGGCTCGATCGCGCCGATCGCGATGTGCTTGCCGTCGGCGCATTCGTAGACGTCGTAGAACGGCGCGCCCGAATCGAGCAGGTTCGCGCCGCGCTCCGCGTTGCTCATGCCCACCTCGCGCATCGCGACGTACATGGTCAGGAGCGACGCGACGCCGTCCACCATGGCGGCGTCAACCACCTGCCCCTTGCCGCTCCCGCGCGCCTCGATGAGGCCCGCGAGAATGCCGAGCGCGAGATACAGCGAGCCACCCGCGTAATCGCCGAGCAGGTTGAGCGGAATCGTCGGCGGCTCGCCAGCGCGCCCGATCGCGTGCAGCGCGCCGGTGATCGCGATGTAATCGATGTCGTGACCCGCCGCATGCGCGAGCGGGCCGTCCTGACCCCAGCCGGTGACGCGGCCGTACACGAGCTTCGGGTTGCGCGCGAGACACGTGTCCGGCCCCAGCCCCATCCGCTCCATCACGCCGGGACGAAAGCCTTCGATCAGCGCATCGGCCCGCGCGGCGAGATCGAGCACGAGGGCGACGCCGGCCGCGTCCTTCAGGTCGACGCGAATGGTCTGCTTGTTGCGCAGCACGAGGTCGTACTTGCGCGGCAGCGAGATGCCGAGGCCCGACGGCTCCTTGCGATCGACGCGCAGCACGGTCGCGCCGAGGTCGGCGAGCAGCATGCCCGCGAGCGGCGCCGGGCCGATGCCCGCGAGCTCGACAATGCGTACCCCCTCGAGTGGTCCGCTCATCAGATGGCGTACGGCCTGGAGAGCGCCACGGTCAGGTCCAGCACCCTGATGCGCGCCAGCGGGCGCGTACCGTCGATCGTCACGTGCGGCCTCCTTGCCTGTCCTGCAGCGAAGGATCGCGCTCGGGCCCAGCGACAACGCCGGCGTCGTGCAACCGGCCGATGGCGGGCGAGTCGAGCGCCAGCACCTCGTGCAGAATTTCGTCGGTATGTTGTCCCAAGAGTGGGGCGGGCGTGCTCGCACTGCGTTCCTCGCCCGCCGCGCGCAATGGCGTGCCCGCCGCGAGATGCGCGCCGATGCCGGCGGTCTCGATGCGCTCCCATACGGGATTGGTCAACCCCACGCGCGCATCGTGCTGCACGAGGTCGCGCGTGGTGCGGTAGAGACCCCAGCACACGCGGTTGCCATCGAAGGCTTCCGTCACTTCGGCCAGCGTGCGCTGCGCGCACCATGCCTCGACGATGGAAGCGATCGCCTCGCGGCTCTCGTAGCGCTCGGCTTCGCGCATGAAGTCGCGTCCCGAGACACGCTGCAATTCGGCGATCGCAGCGTCCATTGCGCACGCTTTCACGAGCGCTGTCCACTGCCCCCCGGAGATCGCCGCCACGATCACGCGCCGGCCGTCCTTGGTCGCGAAGTCGCGGCCGAACGCGCCATAGATGTAGTTGCCGATCGCGGGGCGGTCCTGGTCGAGGACCTCCGCTTCGGTGGTGAGCCCGAGATGCGAGAGCATGGTGAACGCGACGTCAGCGAGTGCCAGGCGCAGCTCCGCGCCCTGTCCCGTCCGCCGGCGCCGCTCCACCGCGGACACGACAGCAAACGCCGCCTGGAATGCGCACGCGACATCCCACGCCGGCAAGACGTGGTTGACCGGGCCGCTCGCCGAGCCCGTGCCCGTCATCATCGGGTAGCCGGTGGCGCAGTTGACGGTGTAGTCGACCGCGGTCGTACCGTCCGGATTGCCCTCGATCGTGCAGGTGATCACGTCGGCTCGCACTTTCGCGAGCAGCCCATGCGTTAACCATGGCGTCACGATGTTCGTGAGCAGGATGCCGCCGCGTTCGTCGCCCGCGGTCACGAGATTCTGCACGAGCTCGCGTCCCTCGGGACGCTTGAGGTCGATGGCGATCGAGCGCTTGTTCTTGTTGAGGCCAGTCCAGTAGAGGCTGCGGCCGGAGGGCATCAACGGCAGCCGGCCGTAGTCGATCCCGCCGCCGATCATCTCGACGCGGATCACGTCGGCACCGAACTGCGCGAGCGTGAGCCCGGCCAGGGGCGCGGCGATGAACGCCGAGCTCTCGACGACGCGCAAGTCGAGGAACGCAATGCTTATGACGACCCCCACGCTCGCTGCCCCTCGAGGGGGCGCAATTCGCGCTCGGGGCGGACCTTCGCGCTCATCTTGTTAGCGCCTTCTCGAACAGCGACTTCGCGATGACCTTGAGCGCGAGCGTCTCCTCGGCGCCCTCGAAGATCGACAGCACGCGCGCGTCGACGAAGTACCGGCTGACCGCCATTTCCTCCGCGTAGCCCATGCCGCCGTGGATCTGCATCGCTTCGCGCGTCACCCATTCGGCCGTGCGGCAGGCGAGGAGCTTCACGAGCGACGCCTCCATGCGGTCGCCGCCGGCATCGAGCTTGCGTCCGACGGCGAACGCGAGTTGCCGGCACGCCGCGTAGCGCGCGGCCATCGTCGCGATCTTGATTCGTGTGAGCGGGTAGTCGGCGAGCGGTGCATCGAACACCTTGCGATCCTTCGCATAGCGGATCGCCGCCTTCAACGCCGCGCCCATCACGCCGAGCGCGCGGCCCGCCGTCTGGATGCGGCCGCCGACCATGCCGGCCATCGTGAGATAGAAGCCGCGGCCAAGCCCGCCTTCCTCGCCGATCACGTTGACATCCGGGACGAAGAAGTTCTCGAACGCGAGGTCGAACGAATGCATGCCGCGATAGCCGATCGTGGGGATCGCGCGGCCGGTGAGCGCGCCGCCACCTTCCTGTACGTAGGTGAACGCGTGCCCTTCGTACGAAGGCTTCTCCACCAGCAACAGCGAGAGCCCGCGGTGTCCCAGCGATCGATCGGGATTCGTGCGCGCGACCACCATCAGCACGCCGGCCTTGCCGGCGAACGTGCACCACGTCTTCGCGCCGCTGAGCAGCCACCCGCCAGCCGTGCGCGTGCCGCGAAGCATGAGACTTGCGACGTCGGAGCCGTAGTCGGGCTCGGTGATCGAGATCGCGCATAGCGGCTCGCCAACCGCGAGCTTGGGCAGCCAGTGCTGCTTTTGCGCCTCCGTACCGCCCGCGAGCAACGCGCGCGCGAGGATCTCCGGTCGCGTGATGAGGCTGCCAGCCGCAGCGAGCGAGGCTTCCGACAGCGCCTCGGTCACCGCGATCATCATCGGCGTGTTGTCCTGGCCTTCCGGAGCATGCCCTCCGTACTGTTCCGGGATCGAGAGACCGAACACGCCCATCTCGCGCATCGGCTGCAACAGCGATTCGGAAACCGTGAGGTCCTCGCGATGGATCTTCTCGGCCACCGGCGCGACGACGTTCGCCGCGAAGCGCCGGAACATTTCACGCGCGAGCGCGGCGTGCTCGTCGAGCTCGACGTTGGCAATGTCGCCATCCGCCTCGATCACGGAAGCGCCCACGCGCGCGAGCGCCTCGGGGCCCGCGGCGTCGCGCCGCAGCTCACGCAGCGCCTCTCCGCACGCGAGCGCGTTCAACGTCGCGGCATCGAGATCGGCCGCTGCGTAGATCGCCTGCAGGCGATTGCCGACACCGACGACGGCCTCGGTCACGAACGCAAGCGCGAGCTCAGCGTCGAGCGTCGGCCCCTTCTCCCCTGCATCGAGTAACGTGCGGGCGGCGAGCAGATCGGCAGCGGCGAGCGCCAGCTCGTAGCTCGCCCACTGCTGCGCGTCGAGACGCTCGTTGTCGAGCCTCCCATCCTTCGCGCAGTGCTGCGCAACCGTCGCAACGGCCGCGTCGAAGGCCGCGTCGAGCGTGTCGAGCAGGACGCGTGCGGTGGCGATCGTCACGGCCGGCGCTTCAAACGAATTTCGGCGGACGGCGCTCGCGGTGCGATGCGAGCCCTTCGGCCACGTCGGGTCCGGCGAAGCCCGAAGCTACCGCCGGCCGAGAACGCGCGTCCTTCGCTGCGCACGATCACGGCGCGCGTCTCGGGATCGGCATCGATCACCGGAAACACCTGCGGCAGCCCGGTATGCATTTTCGCGTCGACGGCGTTGAGGTTCGGCCCGTCGAAAATCATCTCGAGTACGCCGGGTTCGTTGCGCTCGAAGCGCATCGGAAAGCTCTTATAGCGTTCGGTCATGGTGGGCTCCGTACGGGATTCGTCAGCGCACGCGCTCGAGACCGCGGCAAGGCCCTGCCCGCCGCCGATGCACATCGTCTCGAGCGAGTGGAAGGCGAGCTCGTCCTGCGCCTCGCGGGTGTGCGAAACTCGCGCCGCAGGTTCTCGGCGATCTCGAGAATGCCGCCTTGCACGGGGTGGAAGGGCCATGCGCTAGACGATGGCGCCGGCGGCACGCAGCGCCGCGATTTCCGTGACCGCAAAGTCCCAGTCGCCAAGAACCTCGTCGGTGTGCTGCCCGGGCTGCGCCGGTGGCCCCTGGATGGCGGCCTCGGTCCGGCTGAAGCGTGGCGCCGGTGCCGGCTGCACGATGCCGTCGACGGTGGTGTACGTTCCGCGCGCCAGAAGATGTGGATCCTGCGGTGCTTCGGCAAGCGACAGCACCGGCGCGATGCAGGTCTGCGTGCCTGCGACCAGCGCGACCCACTCGTCGCGGGTTCGCGAACGGAAGACCGCGGCGAATCGCTCGCGCACCGCCGGCCACGCGGCGCGCTCGTGCTGATGCGGGAGGTCTTCACCATCGAGGCCAAGCACCTTCAGCGCGTTGCGGTAGAAGCGCGCCTCGTTGGCGCCGATGCTGACGTATTTGCCGTCCCGGGTCTCGTACACGTTGTACCAGGGTGCGCCGGAGTCGAGCCGATTGGTGCCGCGCTCGTCGTTCCAGTAGCCGGCCGCGCGCGCCCCATGGAACAGCGTCATGAGGGAGGCGGACCCGTCCACCATTGCGGCGTCTACGACCTGGCCCTTGCCGGACGTGCGGCTCTCGAGGATCGCGCTGACCACGCCGAGCGCGAGATAGAGTGATCCACCGCCGTAGTCGCCGATGAGATTCAGAGGAATTGACGGTGGCGCGCCGGCCGGCCCGATGCTGTGCAGCACGCCGGTCAGCGCGATGTAGTTGATGTCGTGCCCGGGCGCGTCCGCGAGCGGACCCTGCTGGCCCCAGCCCGTCATGCGTCCGTAGACGAGGCGCGGGTTCGCGGCATGGCATTGCACGGGGCCGAGGCCCAACCGCTCCGCGATGCCCGGCCGGAAGCCTTCGACGAGAGCATCCGCGCGGCCGACCAGCCGGAGCACCGCGGCCACCGCCTCCGGTTTCTTGAGGTCCATCGCGGCACTGCGCCGTCCACGGTGCGTCAGGTTGAAGCGGGGATCGGTCGGCATGCCGCCGTCGAATCCCGGCGGACGGTCGATGCGGATGATGTCGGCGCCGAGATCCGATAGCAGCATGCAGCAGAACGGCACGGGTCCGATGCCGCCGAGCTCAACGATCCTGATGCCCGCAAGGGGCCCTTGTCCGCACTGGGTCATGCCAGCTCCGCATTCACAAGCGGAGAGGATAGAAGCTCGGCCCGCACAGTTCAAGCGACGTTGAGCGAATCGTCGATTCGACGGCGTCGAAGAGCCGCATCGCTACAGGATTACAGTGCCGGACAGCCCGGCGAAATTCACTCGCCCCAAGGGGAATTCGTGAAAGAAATGAATCGGCAAGCCACGGTCGGTGGAGAACTATCCCAAGTTCGGCGAGATCGCAACCTTCGACCG
>JBDTZQ010000174.1:0-5972 GCA_040005035.1 Betaproteobacteria bacterium
CCCGCTGCGCGGGGCCCCCCGCCCGGAGGCTCGCGTCGCTACTCGTCGCGGGACTTCTTTTCGACGATCTGGATGGTGGCCCAGCTCCAGTCGGGGCGTTGCTCGACCAGGTGGCGCAGCGACACGGTATAGACCGAGTGCGCGGTGGTGAGCAGGACATTGCGGCCTTCCTGGTACTCGGACGTGGGAACGATGACCGTTTTCATCGCCAGTGGTTTGTCCGGGCGCGACGGCGGCGGCAGGTAGAGGCCTTCGAAGCGCTCACCCATTGTCGACATGTCGAGTCCATTCACCACATAGCCCATCTCCTCGGTCGCGCGGCGCTTCGCCGCCAGCGTGACGGCCACCATGCGCTCGGCGATGAGATTGACGCCCGCCTCGACCTCTTCGTTCGAAACCTTGTTGAGCCGGCGCACGACGCCGAGCAGCCACGCGTCGACGTCGGACTGGCGCACCGCGACCAGCGCGCCGAGCTTGAGGCTCTGGCCGATGCCGCCGGTGGCGGCGATGCGCAAGCCCGCGACGCTTCGATCCTTCACTTCCCACATCGGATCGCTCCACGACGACAGGCTCGCTGCCAGCGAATCGTCCTCGACCGGCGTCTTGCGCTTGCTGCGCGGCGCGCCGGCCACCGCGAACACCTCGATCTGCTCGGTTCCGGCGCCGGGCTCGCCGCTGGCCTCGTCGGCGGCTTTCGCCGCGAGGTCCTGGCAGATGCGCGACAACCCGATGCGCACGCGCGCCGAGACGGCGACCGCGGTGCGCGGGTCGCGGCGCAGCTCTGGCAGCAGCGCCGGCGACATCATCGGCTGGATCTTGCGCAGGACGCCCAGGCGCTGCTGGTTGATGACGGCGATCGGCCCCTGGTCGGTCATCTCGGCGTCGCGAAGCGCGTTGATCGCGCGCTGCATGCCTTCCGACAATGGCGAAGTATCGACGTAGCGCAGCATGGAGCCGCGGTCGTTGCCGGTGCGGCGCACGATGCCCTCGCGCCCGGCGAGGTCGACGAAGAATCCGTCCATGCCCTTCGGAATCTGCTCGAGCGAAAGGCGCCGGCTCCAAGCGCGCAGCTGCGCACTCGCCCAATCGATCTCCGTGGGCGAGAGGTTGCCGGTGTTGAGCTGGTGCACCAGAAGCACGTAGAGGTACTCCTGCTCGACCGACCACGGTTGCGCGGCGGCGCCCGCGGCCGGCAGCGCCATCGCCACGCGGTCGCACTTCATTTCGCAGCTGCGCAAGTACGTCTGGTGAAGCTCGATCCATTTCGCCGGAATCCAGCGCTCGTACTTGAAAACGCGCAGCTTCGCGTCGGTCCCGTGGAAATGCACCAGCCGGATGAAGAGTAGCGGCAGCGCCGTGCGCCAGCGCGCGTTATCGTTCTGCGAGACCGCGCCTTCGAGCGCCTGCTGGTAGGCGAGCATGAACGCCTGGCTCATCTCCCACAACGATTGCCAGATGCGATCCGCCAGCTTGGGCGAGGCTTCGGCGTTCTCGATGTACTGCTTGATGAGCTGGCGCCGGTCGGCGCCGAGCGCGGCGTCGACGAACTCGATCGCGCCGACGCGGTTCAGGTCGAGCTCGCGCTGCGCCTTGCGCAGCGCATCGAGGGCCCGGATCACGTGCTGCTGCCGGCCGATGACGTCGAGCGCGGGCAACTGCCGCAGCCAGGCCGCTGCAGACTTGGCGTTCTGCAGCGGATCGAGCGCGTCCTTGCCCTGCGGAGTCAGGAATCCGAACATTGCTTTCATTTTGGGCGCCTGCCGGGCCGCGGAGCCGCTCCTGCCTGAGTTTGACATCCTGTCCATCGAGGGCTCGGGCAATCAGCAGTCGGCTAGGGCGCGGCGGACTTGGATTTATAGCCCAAAAGGCCGCGAAGCGCAAAACGGGTCGAAACTACGTGATACGTTCCGCGCCTGCGGCCCTGCCGAACCTTCGCCGCTTCGCGATGTCTGCAACTGAGTCGTTCTGTCCAATTCGCACCCCACAAATCGAAGGAGGTTTACGTGTTTCGAAACTCGGCGTTCAATGGCTGCGCACGGCTTGCTGCAGCAGCAGCCGCGTGCAGCTTCGCGTGGCCGATAGCCCTGCTCGCACAAGCACCTGCGCCTACAACTAGCAAGATGGATGCCAAAGTCATGCAACTGCAAAAAACAGACGTAAAACCCGGTACCGGGGCCGAAGCAATGCCCGGAAAGGCGGTCATTGTTCACTACACAGGTTGGCTCTACGATCCTGCGGCGGCCGGACAGAAGGGCGCGAAGTTCGATTCGTCGCGTGATCGCAATGTCCCCTTCGGATTCATCCTCGGCGCCGGCAAAGTCATCAAAGGATGGGACGACGGCGTTGCCGGGATGAAGGTCGGCGGTCAGCGAACCCTGGTCATTCCCGCGGACATGGCCTACGGCAGCCGCGGCGCCGGCGGGGTGATACCCCCCGACGCGACGCTGATCTTCGACGTCGAGCTGGTGGAAGTAAAAGGCTGACGTCCCGCGGACAACGCTACCAGTAGGTCTCAAGCGTGACGTGGCCGGGCTCGCGGCGGCGGTGGCGCCGCATGCCGCGCCGCTCGAGCACAGCCTGGGTGTCGCGCACCATGTCCGGATTGCCGCAGAGCATCGCGTGGGCATTGTCGGCGGTGAGCGGGACGCCTGCTGCGGTTTCAAGCCGGCCGTCGGCGATGGCTTCCGGAATGCGACCCTGCAGCGCGCCGCTGCTCGCTTCGCGGCTGACGAAGGGGGCGAAGGCAAACCGCCCGGCATGCGCGTGGGCAATGCGCGCAATCTCCTCCGAGTACGACAGATCCGCAGCATGGCGAACGGCATGGACCAGCACGATGCGCTCGAACCTCTCCCACGGCTCGTCGGTGCGAAGAATCGACAGAAACGGCCCCAGACCCGTCCCCGTGGCCAAGCACCAGAGCGCGCCGCCCGGCGGCAACTCGGCGGCGGTGAAAAACCCATTCGCGCGATCGAGCAGCCAAACAGGCGCGCCCGGTCGCAGCGCCGCCAGGCGTGGGGACAGCGGTCCGGCCGGGAGCACGTTGAAATAGAACTCGTGCAGGGCGTCCTGCGGAGGATTGACGAAGGAATAGGGCCTGCCCAGCATCGGCTCTTTCGAGCCCGGAGGCGCGGGCAGCGCGAGGCGCGCGAACTGGCCCGCGACGAATCGAAGTTCGGGTGCCGCCACGCGCAGGGAGAACAGGCGGTCGTTCCATTGCTGGTTGGACACGACCTCGCCTTCGATCCACGCGCTCATCTTCGCGTACGCTGATTCATCACGCCGGCTTGTAAACTACGCATTATGCCAGCGCCTTCTCCCGCGCTTACCGCGGCAGCTCCAAAGTCCGCGCTCGGCGCCGGCCCGCGCGTCTACCTGCGCAGGCCTACTTCGGGCGATGCTCGCACGGTCACACAGGCCGTCGCGTCGAGCGCGCGCCTGCATGGCCAGTGGGTGCAGGCACCGGCGACGCAGGTGCGCTTCGCGGCGTATCTGCGCCGCTTCGCCGGATCACGATCGCGGCTGACCGCGAGGGCCACGCATATCGGGCTGCTGGTGTGCCGCCGCGAAGATTCCGCCGCGGTGGGTGTTTTCAATCTCAGCGAAATCGTCCACGGAGCTTTCCAGAGCGCCTACCTGGGCTACTACGCGTTGGTGCCTCACGGCGGGCACGGCTACATGTCGGAGGGGTTGGCGCTCACGCTCTGGTTCGCCTTCCGGACGCTCAAGCTGCACCGCGTCGAGGTGAACGTCCAGCCGAGCAATGCGCGCTCGATCGCGCTGGTGCGACGCGCCGGATTCACGCGTGAAGGCTTCTCGCGCCGATACGTCAAGATCGCTGGTCGCTGGCGCGACCACGAGCGCTGGGCGATGCTCGTCGAGGACTGGCGGGCGCAGCGCCGGCGCCCGCGATGACGACGCGCGTCGCCGGCGACGCGTTCATCGCCGTGGCCGGCCTAGCAGTGATCGGATGCGCCAGCGTGCCGGCGACGCTCGACGGACCGCGAGTTCGATCGGGTATCGCCATCGCGCCGTATGCGCTCGCGTCGGAATGCATGGCGCTTTCTCGGGGTGATCGCGTCGGCTACGAGTTCGCGGCGCGCGCTCCGGTCGACTTCATCGTTTCATTCCGCGAGGGCAACACGCAGGTCATCCCGGTGGAGTCGAAATCAACGGCGGCGGAATCGGGCGACTTTGTCGCGCAGGAGAGTCGCGTCTACTGCCTCACCTGGGAGGCTGGTGCGCAGGGCAGCATGCTCGAATACCGCGTGCAACCGGTCAGGCCACGACGATGAGCGCCTCGTCCACCTCCCGCACGCTGCTGTTCGATCTCGACGGAACGCTGACCGACAACTATGCCGGCATCAGCCGATCGATCCGGCATGCGCTGTCAGCGCTCGCCGCCGAGCTTCCGCACGACGATCTGCTGCGCACCTGCGTCGGGCCGCCGCTGCGCAAGACGTTCGCGCGCCTGCTGCAGACGCAGGACGCCGCGCGCGTCGAGCAGGCGCTCACGCTGTATCGCGAGCGCTACACCGACGAAGGCTGGCGCGAGAACGAGGTCTACGCCGGCATCGTCGACGCGCTTCCGGCGCTCGCTACGCGCGGGCACCGCATGCTGGTGTGCACGTCGAAGCCGCGCGTCTACGCTCAGCGCATCATCACCCACTTCGGCCTGGACGGCTGGCTGGACACGGTCTACGGCCCGGAGCTCGACGGACGCTTCGACAATAAGGACGAGCTGCTGGCCGAGATCCTCGCCACCGAGAAGCTCGACGCCGGCGCCTGCGTGATGATCGGCGATCGCGAGCAGGACATGCTCGCTGCCCGCGCCAACGGCGTCGAGAGCATCGGCGTGCTGTGGGGCTTTGGCACGCGCGACGAGCTCGCGGGCGCAGGCGCCGGGTCGATCATCGGGCACCCCTCGGAGCTCGAACCGACGCTCAGGCGGCAATGAACCGCGGATCCGGCAACAGCGGATTCCTCATCGCCGCGCTCGGTCGCAACGGCACCATTGTCATTCCGAGCGCAGCGAGGAATCTGCTGTCGGGTGCGTCGCCTAGCGCGAGCTGCCCAGCGACATCGCGATGATGACCACGACGATGATCGCCAGCACCAGCAGCGTGATCTTGACCCAGCTCTTCGGATACTCGCCGCGGACGGCGCCGGTGACGCCGTTCATCACCGCCTGGAAGGATCGCGCGCCGAAGGTGTAGGAAAGCAGCCACACGGGCGCCAGGATGTGCTTGAACGTCTGCCCGGAATAGTCGGCCCGCACGTCGAGATTGCGATACGTGTCGCCCTGAATCTGCGCTGCGCACATCTGGCGGAGCTTCTCGTCCATCGCCGCGCGTGCGGCCTGCGCCGCGGCGAGCAGGTCGATCTGGTAGCGCTCGACCACCCAGCCCGCGACGTAGCCGGCGTCGTACGCGACGAGCTCCTTGGTCGGGAACGGCTCGATCTCGCGCAGCAGGCCGGGATGCACGCCGACCGACGCACAGACGAGGTCGTCGTCGAATAAATACGTCAGCTGCCCCGCGGCGGGCTCCCATCGCACGTGCTGCACCTGGCGTGTCTGCGTGCGGCCGCTGCCGTCGGTGTAGGTCTCGGTGGTGTAATAGTAGTGGCCTGCCTCGGCGGTCCATGTCGCGTCGACGTGCGCATCGAAGGTCCAGTAGGGAAGATAGATGCCCTTGACGGTGTCGGTCAGCGCCCGGCGCTTGAGCGCGTTGGGCGCGAGCCACAGCTTGCCGTACCAGCTGCGTATGCCGTCGCGCGCCTTGTCCTCCGGCACCTTGAACGGCAGCACGCTTTCCGGCCTGAACGTGTCCTTGGTCTGCTCGTAGGCGACGAGCTGCGCGGAACCGCAGAATTCGCAGCGCTGCGCCTGTCGCTTCGGATCGAGCACCGAGATCGCCTGGCAGCTCTGGCACTTGACGTAGCGCTTCTCGGTCTGCCAGCCGCGCTTGTCGTCG
>JBDTZQ010000175.1:0-5972 GCA_040005035.1 Betaproteobacteria bacterium
AGTGCACGCTGGTGCAACAGCCGCTCCGCCGACCTTTGCATCGACCACCGCCAACGGGTTCGACGCGCCCAACAATCGAATGTCGAACGAAGATTTTCTTTCGTCAAACCTGAACGACAAGATCAGTATGCCGCCGAGCGGTCCGCGCGAGTGCAGTCCGCAGCAGGGCATCGTCAACGACTGCATTTACCAGTGACCGGTACGAATTCGAGCCGTCGAAGTGACGTGCTGAGCCAGTACCGCTAACAGCGGCACGATACTTTCGCGAGGTTCCTCCACGCCGTGCACTTCGCAAGTTTCGCGAGGTGTGCGGCGACTTTTTGCCGCGGTCGCCGTCGTGCTCACGCCGAATGCGGTCTGCGCGCCGCATTCTCGATCGAACACTGCTTCGCAACGAAAGAGTCCGACGGTTGGTACATCCCGCGATTTACCCATGGAGCGGCGGACGCGGCGACACCCGACGAATTCGAGGCCATTTTGAAGCGAAGTGAAGCGTAATTCAGCAACGGCAGACGTTCAAGGAGCGGTTGCGGGTGTAGCGGATTGACAATGCGTCGTACTTCGCCGCGCCGCTTTTCCAGGGCGTGTTCCAACAGCCGTTTCCGAATCCGCCGCCGAATGCTTCGCCACGCTGGGCACAGTACGTCGCTTTTTTTCGGTGGGACGACGATCGACTCGAGCCGGTAGGGTTCTGTGACTGGGCACGGGGCGCTGCGAACGAACTACGACTGCGGAAGGCGCGGAAAACGCACGCGTACGCCCAATCCGCGCCCGTCAAGGCCCGAATTGAGGTCGACCTCGGCGCCGTGCCGCTCGGCGATGCGGCGCACGATGGCGAGCCCCAGCCCGCTGCCGTGCGCGGCGCCCGGCGCCTGCGAAACCGCGCCGCGGTAGAAGCGATCGAACACGCGCGCCGTGTCGGCCGGCGCGATGCCGGGACCGTCGTCGCGGACGGCGAGGATCACGCTGCCGTCGTCACCACGCACCTCGACGTCGACGCGTCCACGCGTCGGTGTGTAGCGCACGGCGTTGTCGACCAGGTTCGTGAGCAGCGTGGTCAGCGCCGCCGCATCGCCGCGCACCAGCACCGGCGACGAGGCATCCGCGCCGAGGTCGATGTCCTTGGCGGCGGCCAGCGGCGCCAGCTCGGCGACGACGCGTCGCGCCAGCGCGGCGAGATCGACGTCGGCGTTGGCGCGCTCCGGCACGCCCGGCTCTTCGCGCGCCAGCGCCAGGAGCTGCTCGGAAAGGCGCGTCGCGCGCTCCAGGCCGCCCTTGAGCTCGGCGAGCGCGGCGTTGCGCTCGGCATCGTCGGTGGCGCGCTCGGCGAGTTGTGCCTGCAGATGGACGGCGGTCAACGGCGTGCGCAACTCGTGCGCGGCATCGGCGATGAAAGCGCGCTGCGCCGCCAACGCCTCGGACAGGCGAAGCAGCAATCCGTTGAGCGCGTGCACCAGCGGCTGCACTTCGCGCGGCAGGTCGGTTTCCGACAGGGGCTCCAGCTGCGCCGACGAGCGCCTGGCGACGTCGGCGGCGACGCGATCGATCGGCGCGAGCCCGCGCGCGATGGTGAACCAGATCAGCACGCCGAGAAAGGGCATCACCGCGAGCAGCGGCAGGATCGCATGCAGCGCCAGGCTCGCGGCGAGCTCGCGTCGCGCGCTCATCGGCTGCGCCACCTGCACCACCTGTCCGCCGGCCAGCGTGCTGAACACGCGCCACTGGCCGCTGTCGGCGGAGATGGTGTTGAAGCCGAGCTGCGCGTATTGCGGCAGCACGCGGTGCGGCTGCGACATGAAGAGCGCGACGCCGTTGCGGTCCCAGATCTGCACGACCAGCGTGTCGGAGCGCGGCGCGACATTCGACGACGCCGGAGGAACCCCGGCGAACGGCGCGCCGGTCAGCGAACCCGCCATTTCCTGGAGCTGGTAGTCGAAGAGCGCACTGGCGTCCTCGCGGGCACGCAGGTAGGTGCCGACAGCCGCCGCGGCGATCGCCAGCAGCATGCCGCCCAGCAGCCAAACGAGAAGCTGGCGCCTGATGGACCTCATAGAGGTACGCGCGGAAATCATGGCGCCGAAGCCGCGGGCTTGGCTGCCATCCACCCGACGCCGCGCACGTTGCGAATCAGATCGGCGCCGAGCTTCCTGCGCAGCGCGTGGATATGGACCTCGACCGCGTTGCTCTCGACCGCATCGCTCCAGCCGTACAGCTTTTCCTCGAGCTGCGCGCGCGACAGGATCGCGCCGGGACGCGCCAGCAGCGCCTCGAGCAGCGCGAACTCGCGCGCCGACAGCGCGACCGGGGTGCCGTTGCAGCGAAGCTCACGCGCCGCCGGGTCGAGCTCGAGCGCGCCATGCACGATCACCGGCTCGGCGCGGCCGGCGTTGCGGCGAAGCAACGCCCGCAGCCGCGCCGCCAGCTCGTCGAGCGCGAACGGCTTGACCAGATAGTCGTCGGCGCCGGCGTCGAGCCCGGCGACGCGGTCGCTGACCGCGTCGCGCGCGGTCACGATGAGCACCGGCCGCGTGTCGCCGCGGCGGCGCATCGCGGTCAGCACGTCGAGCCCCGCCTTGCGCGGCAGGCCCAGGTCGAGCAGCAGCACATCGTGCACGCGCTCGGCGAGCGCCAGCTCGGCGGCACGGCCGTCAGCCACCCAGTCGACGGTGAATCCGTCCTGCGTGAGCCCGCGGCGCACGCTGGCGCCGATCATCGGATCGTCTTCGGCGAACAGGATGCGCATCGCAGGCGCGCACGAGGGCGGCTATTCCTTTTTCGGATCGAACTTGAGCGACGCCGAGTTCATGCAATAGCGCAGACCGGTCGGCTCAGGGCCGTCCTCGAACACATGACCGAGGTGCGAGTCGCACGCCGAGCACAGAACTTCAGTGCGTTTCATGAAATGGCTGTTGTCGGTCTCGTTGCGCAAGTTGTCGGCGACAGCCGGTTTGTAAAAGCTCGGCCAGCCGCAGCCGGCGTCGAACTTGGTGTCCGACTCGAACAGGAGCGCGCCGCAGCCGACGCAGCGGTACTCACCCTTGCGCGCGTTGTTCCAGTATTCGCCGCTGAACGGCGCTTCGGTGCCTTTTTGACGGGTCACGCGATACTGCTCGGGCGCGAGCTGCGCCTTCCATTCGGCTTCGGTTTTATTGACCTTGTCGACCATCGAATTTCTCCTGGACAGTGCTGCGATGAAGGATGGCGTGCGCTTAGCCGCCGGGCATGGGTCGCCCCTGGCGACGGAGTCCTTACGGGTGATGCAGTATAGTTGAGGCTATTCCCGTGTATTACCAGTGGCTTGGCGTATCGCCAGCCGTACTTTCATGGAACCTGCGCAACCAGCCGTACCTGCAAAGACCTTGGAGTCACCAAGCGTCCATTCGTTGCGCCGCGATGCGCGCGTGATCGGCGTGATCGGCATGGCGCACGCCTTGTCGCACTTCTTCCAGCTCATCCTGCCGCCGCTTTTCCCGCTGCTCCGTGCGGAGTTCGACGTGAGTTACGCGACGCTGGGGGCGCTGATGAGCGTGTTCTATGTAGCCAGCGGGGTGTGCCAGTTCGGCGCGGGATTCGCCGTCGATCGCTTCGGCGCACGTCCTGTGCTGCTGGGCGGCCTGGCGCTGCTTGCGGGCAGTGTGCTGGTCGCCGGCGTCGCACCGGGCGTCTACTGGCTGTTTCCGCTGGCGCTGCTGATGGGTTTGGGCAACGGCGTGTTCCATCCGGCCGATTTCGCGGTGATGAACGCCAGCGTCGAGCCGCGCCGCCTTGGCCATGCGTACAGCGTGCATGGCATCGGCGGCAGCTTGGGCTACGCGCTCGCGCCGCTGGCGAGCTACGGCGTCGGCGCGATCTACGGTTGGCGCGCGTCGCTCCTGCTATTCGGCGCATTGGGCCTGGTGGCGGTCGGCGTGCTGGCGATGCAGCACGCCGCGCTGAAGAGCCGTCCCCACGATCCTTCCGCGCCGAAGCACACGTGGAAGAACAGCGTCGAATTGTTCAGCCAGACGCCGATCCTGCTGTGCTTCGTCTATTTCGCGGTGGTCACCATCGCCGGCATCGGCATCCAGACCTTCATCGGCACCAGCCTGCACGACGCCTACGGCGTGACGTTGGTCGTCGCCGCGTCGGCGCTCACCGCGTACTTCATCGGCAGCACGGTCGGCATCCTCGCTGGCGGTTTCCTGGCGACGCGCACGTCGCATCACGACCGCGTGGCGGCGACGGGGCTCGCGGCCGGTGCCTTGCTGATGCTGCTGCTGGCAGCCGGGCCCGAGCTCGCGCGCTGGGCAGTGCCGCTGTTGTTCGTGACCGGATTCGTGCTCGGCGCCACCGGCCCGTCGCGCGACATGATCGTGCGCAACGCCACGCCGCCCGGTGCGTCGGGCCGCGTTTACGGCTTCGTCTATTCCGGCCTCGACCTCGGCGCGACGCTGAGCCCCGTCACCATCGGCCTGCTGCTCGACCACGATGCGCCGCGTGCGGCGATGGTGCTCATCGGAGTGGCACTTCTGCTCGCCGTCGCCACGGTGGTGAGGGTGCGGCGAGGAGGGCGCGCGGTGGTGCCGAACGCGCGCGGAGCGGACTAGCGAGGATGGCAGCGTGTTCGCGTTGGTCGACGCCCTTCAATTGAATAGGTTGTACTAAATCGACGGGGTTTGTTGTTTCTTCGAGGAACCGCACCATGCGCAATGTCTCCGACGGCCTGACGGACGTAGAGAATTGCGTCGGCGTTAGGACGGCTAATTTTAGTTGGGCGCCACGAGGCTTCGCGCGCGTCTCTGGCAAGCAGCAATATCCCCGATTAACACGGAAGGGCCTCACCGATGAATCGCCGCTCGTTCTTCCGGTCCTGCGCTGCCGGTTTCCTAGTTCTGGGGTCTCGGGCCAACGCGGGCTCGCTGCCGCGGGTCGCGGTCGTCTACATGAATCCTCCTGTAGCTGACATCGCGAACTATCGGTACGACAAGGCGTTTACACGTGGCCTGCGGGAACGCGGGCTCGAAGAGGGGCGGAACATTGTCATCGCGCGCCGTTCTGCCGAGGGCCAATACGATCGCTTGCCGCGCCTGATGCAGGAACTGATTTCAGATTCCGTCGACGTCATCGTGACGATCGGCCCAGGGGTCGGTGCCGCCCGACGTGCAACCCAGACGATTCCGATCGTGGCTGTCGCCACGGACGGGCTTGTCGATTTGGGCGTCATTGCAAGTTTGCGCAGACCTGGTGGCAACGTGACGGGCCTGACGGGGGAAGTCGACCTGGTGGAGACGGCGGTCAAGCGTCTGCAATTGCTGCACGAAGTGGTGCCGCGTGCGTCGCGCGTCGCGGTCCTTGGCTACGGGTTAAGAACGTTCGTGGCACCGTCAGGCTTGTCGCTGGAATCGGCCGGACGCGCATTAGGGCAAGCAGTCGTTTGGGCCCACGCCCGCACGGCGCAGGACATTAAGACCGCCTTTATGACAATCGAGAAGGAGCGAGCCGACGCGCTTTACGTCGAAGCGCAGGCAGTCACCTTTCGCCACGTCAGTGAGATTGTCAATCTTGCCGCGAGACTGAACGTGCCCTCGATCTACGAGTTTCGCGAGGGGCCCGAGCAGGGCGGACTGATGTCATACGGAACGGATCTTGCGGAGACCTACCGGCGCGCGGCTAACTTTGTGGACAGGATACTCAAGGGTGCGAAACCGGGCGATCTACCTGTGGAACAGCCCACAAAGTTCGAGTTCGTGATCAACGTCAAGACCGCCAAGGCGCTTGGCCTCACCTTGCCACAATCGCTGCTACTGCGCGCGGACGAGGTCTTCCAATGATAAGTCGTCGGCAGGTCTTGCCGCGCCGCCTAATCACGCGTTCAACCGGACGCGGCGATACTAGATAGTTAGGCCTAGCGCAGGCCCACACACTTCGGGAGAACTCGTGTTTGACCACGTCAAATTCGGAGTCAGCGACTATGCAGCGAGCAAAGCGTTCTT
>JBDTZQ010000176.1:0-5966 GCA_040005035.1 Betaproteobacteria bacterium
TCCCGCCGCGCACGGCGTGCTGCGGCTGGTGCTCGAGCTCGACGGCGAGGTCATCCAGCGCGCCGACCCGCACATCGGGCTCCTGCACCGCGCGACCGAGAAGCTCGCCGAGTACAAGACCTACATCCAGGCGCTGCCGTATATGGACCGGCTCGACTACGTGTCGATGATGTCCAACGAGCACGCCTACTGCCTGGCGATCGAGAAGCTGCTCGACATCGAGGTGCCGATCCGCGCGCAGTACATCCGCGTGATGTTCGACGAGATCACGCGCATCCTCAACCACCTGCTCTGGCTCGGGGCGCATTCGCTCGACGTCGGCGCGATGACGACATTCCTCTACTGCTTCCGCGAGCGCGAAGACCTCATGGACGTCTACGAGGCGGTGTCCGGCGCGCGCATGCACGCCGCGTACTACCGACCCGGCGGCGTCTACCGAGACCTTCCCGACCGCATGCCGCAGTATCAGGTCTCGCCGATCCACGGCGAGAAGGCGGTGGGCCGCATGAACGAGAACCGACAGGGGAGCGTGCTCGATTTCATCGAGGACTTCACGCGGCGTTTTCCGGGGTACGTGGACGAGTACGAGACGCTGCTCACCGAGAACCGCATCTGGAAGCAGCGCACCGTCGGTATCGGCGTGGTTACGCCGGAGCGCGCGCTGGCGCTCGGCTTCACCGGACCGATGCTGCGCGGCTCGGGCGTGCCGTGGGACTTGCGCAAGAAGCAGCCCTACGAAGTCTACGAGCACATGGATTTCGACATTCCCATCGGTACCAACGGCGACTGCTACGACCGCTACCTGGTGCGCGTGCAGGAGATGCGCGAGGCGAACCGCATCGTGCGCCAATGCATCGCGTGGCTGCGCGACAACCCGGGGCCGGTGATCGTCGACAACCACAAGGTCGCACCGCCGTCGCGCGTCGAGATGAAGGAGGACATGGAGCAGCTCATCCACCACTTCAAGCTCTTCACCGAGGGCATGCACGTGCCGGCGGGCGAAGCGTACGCCGTGGTCGAGCATCCCAAGGGCGAGTTCGGCGTCTACATCGTGTCCGACGGCGCCAACAAGCCGTACCGCATGAAGATCCGCGCGCCGGGCTTCGCGCATCTCGCGGCGCTCGACGAGATGTCACGCGGGCACATGATCGCCGACGTCGTCGCGGTGATCGGCACGCAGGACATCGTTTTCGGGGAGGTCGACCGATGAATGCGCAAGTCGTCACTCCGCTCGTTCACATCGACGAGCTCGAGTTCACGCGCGACCTGCAGCACGGCGAGCGCTTTGCGGCGAAGCTCGCGTCGGTGTCGCAGCGGGTGGGCGCGCGCAAGCTCGGCTACAACGTCACTTCGGTGCCGCCGGGCAAGCGCGCATTTCCTTTCCACAATCACCACGCCAACGAGGAGATGTTCTTCATTCTCGAGGGCGAGGGAACGTTGCGCTACGGCAGCCAGGAAATGCCCGTGCGCAAGGGGCATTTCATCGCCTGCCCGTGCGGCGGCCCCGACACGGCGCATCAGCTTATCAACACGGGTGCCGGCGAGCTCAGGTACCTGGCGCTGAGCACCACGATCGACACCGACATCTGGCAGTATCCGGACTCGGGCAAGTTCGGCGCCGTCGGTGGCCGGCAGCCCGGGACCGTGCCGCCGGTGGCAAGCTTCAGCGCGAAGTTCGTGCCCGAATCCGCCGACGTCGACTACTGGCACGGCGAATAGGCTCGGACGATGGCAACGCACAGCGCACCGCCGCCGCGGCCAGACGCCAAGCGCGTGATCGATTTGCGGGTGGTCAACATCGATGCGTTGCTGCTCGAGCATTTCGCGAAGGGCTTGCAGTTCGCATGCGACGCGGTGCGCATCGGGCCGCTGCTTGGCGCGAAGGACCTCGGGTTCTCGTACGATGTCGTGCCTCCGGGCAAGCGCTCGTGCCCGTTCCACAGCCACAGGGCCGAGGAGGAGATGTTCTTCATCGTCCGAGGTACCGGCACGCTGCGCTATGGGGACGAGACGCGGCCGATCCGCGCGGGCGACGTGATCTGCTGCCCGACCGGTGGGCCGGAGACGGCGCACCAGATCGTCAACGACTCCGACGGCGAGCTCGCGTACCTGTCGATCAGCACGATGATGCGGGCGGAGGTGTGCGAATACCCCGATTCGAAAAAGGTCGGGGCCTTCGGCGAAGGCGGCTTGCGCCACATGACGCGTTCCGATCATCACCTGGACTACTGGACCGACGAAATATGAGCGCGCCGCTGTCTCTCGGGTCCGTACCCTCAATGGCGCGCGCATGCTGAGCGCCGACGCCCTGGCACGCATCGACCGCGAGATCGCGAAGTACCCGGTCGACCAGAAGCAGTCGGCGGTGATGTCGGCGCTCGCCATCGCGCAGGACGAGAAGGGATGGCTGGCCACCGAGACGATGGATTTCGTCGCGGCGTATCTTGGCATGCCGCCGATCGCGGTCTACGAAGTCGCAACGTTCTACGAGATGTACAACACCGAGCCGACGGGTCGCTTCAAGCTGACGATGTGCACCAACCTGCCGTGCGCGCTGCAGGGCGCGACCGAGGCGGCGAAGCACCTGCAAGACACGCTCGGCGTCCATTTCGGCGAGTCGACTGCCGACGGCTTGTTCACGCTCAAGGAAGGCGAGTGCATGGGCGCGTGCGGCGATGCGCCGGTCGTTCTGGTCAACAACAAGCGTATGTGTAGCTGGATGCGGCCCGACAAGATCGATGGCCTGCTCGCCGAGCTGCGCGCCGCATTGGGCTCCGGTGCCCGGTCATGAACGCCCCCGCCGAATTCCTCGACTACGGCCCCGAGGCCATCATCATGACCGGCCTCAACGGCCGCAACTGGCGCCTCGACGACTATGTCAGGCGCGGCGGTTATGACGCGCTCAAGAAGATCCTCGCCAGCAAGATGTCGCCGGCCGAGGTGATCGCCGAGATCAAGAAGTCAGGGCTGCGCGGCCGTGGCGGCGCGGGCTTTCCGACCGGGCTCAAATGGAGCTTCATGCCGCAGCAGTTCCAGGGCGAAAAGTATCTGGTCTGCAATTCCGACGAAGGAGAGCCGGGCACCTTCAAGGACCGCGACATCATGCGCTACAACCCGCACATCCTCATCGAGGGGATGGCGATCGCAGCGTACGCGATGGGCTGCAAGCGCGCATACAACTACGTGCACGGCGAGATCTGGGATACCTACGAGCGTTGCGAGCACGCGCTCGACGAGGCCTACAAGGCGGGCATGCTCGGCGACAACATCCTCGGCAGCGGCTGGAGCTTCCACCTGTACAACCACCACGGCTATGGCGCCTACATCTGCGGCGAGGAAACCGCGCTGCTCGAATCGCTCGAGGGCAAGAAAGGCCTGCCGCGCTTCAAGCCGCCATTCCCCGCGAGCTACGGGCTCTACGGCAAGCCGACGACGATCAACAATACGGAGACCTTTGCCGCGGTGCCGTGGATCATCAACAACGGCGGCGAGGCGTTCCTCAACCTCGGCCGGCCGAATAACGGCGGCACCAAGATCTTTTCGGTCTCGGGCGACGTGGCGCGGCCTGGCAACTACGAGGTCAGGCTCGGCACGCCGTTCGCGACGCTCCTGGAAATGGCGGGCGGCATGCGCGACGGCCGCACGCTCAAGGCATGCATCCCCGGCGGATCGTCGATGCCCGTGCTGCCGGGCGAGATCATGATGGCCACCGACATGGATTACGACTCGATCGCCAAGGCGGGGTCGATGCTGGGCTCGGGCGCGGTGATCGTCATGAACGACACGCGCTGCATGGTGCGCTCGCTGCTGCGCCTGTCGTACTTCTATTTCGAGGAGTCGTGCGGGCAGTGCACGCCGTGCCGCGAAGGCACGGGCTGGCTGTGGCGCGTGGTCGACCGCATCGAGCACGGGCAAGGTCGCAACGAGGACCTCGATCTTCTGGTCTCGGTGTCGGACAACATCGCCGGGCGCACCATCTGCGCACTGGGCGATGCCGCCGCGCTGCCAGTGAAGAGCTTCATCAAGCACTTCCGCAGCGAGTTCCAGCACCACATCGATCACAAGCAGTGTCTCGTCCCGGCGTACGTCTGACCCCATGCCCGAAATCAAAATGCTGAACCTCGAGGTCGACGGCACGAAGGTGGAAGTGCCAAGCGGCTCCACGGTCATGGACGCCGCGCACAAGCTCGGACTCTACGTTCCACATTTCTGCTGGCACAAGAAGCTCACCATCGCCGCCAATTGCCGCATGTGCCTGGTGCAGGTGGAAAAAGCGCCCAAGCCGCTGCCGGCGTGCGCGACCCCGGCCACCGAGGGGATGAAGGTGTGGACGCATTCGGACGTCGCGGTGGATGCGCAAAAAGGCGTGATGGAGTTCCTGCTCATCAACCATCCGCTCGATTGCCCAATCTGCGACCAGGGCGGCGAGTGCCAGCTGCAGGACCTGGCGGTGGGTTACGGAGCGTCGAATTCGCGCTACACCGAGCCCAAGCGCGTGGTGCTCAACAAGAACCTCGGTCCGCTCATTGCCACCGACATGACGCGCTGCATCCACTGCACACGCTGCGTGCGCTTCGGCCAGGAAATCGCCGGCGTTATGGAGCTGGGCATGGCCAACCGCGGCGAGTTCGCCGAGATCATGACCTTCGTCGGCAAGACGGTCGATTCGGAGCTGTCAGGCAACATGATCGACCTGTGCCCGGTCGGCGCGCTCACCTCCAAGCCGTTTCGCTACTCGGCGCGGACGTGGGAGCTGTCGCGGCGCAAGTCCGTCTCGCCGCACGACGGGCTGGGCAGTAACCTCATCGTGCAGGTGAAGAACGATCGCGTCATGCGCGTCGTGCCGCTCGAGAACGAAGCGGTCAACGAGTGCTGGCTCGCCGACCGCGACCGCTTTTCATACGAAGGCTTGAACTCGGAGGATCGGCTGCTGCAGCCGCGTGTCCGCGTCGACGGTGAGATGGCCGCGACCGACTGGCAGGCCGCCCTGGCGCTGGCCGCCGCGGGGCTCGGGCGCATCGTCGCCGAGCACGGCGCGTCGGCCCTCGGCGTCCTGGTGTCGCCGCACGCGACCCTCGAGGAGATGCATCTCGCGCAGAAGCTCACGCGCGCGCTGGGCTGCGACAACATCGATTTCCGGCTGCGCCAGACCGACTTCGCGCTCGCGGGCACGCCGTGGCTCGGCATGCCGGTCAGCGAGTTCGCGCGGCTCGACCGCGTGCTGGTGGTCGGAAGCTTTCTGCGCAAGGACCATCCGCTGCTCGCACAGCGCCTGCGCCAGGCGACGAAAAAAGGCACGCAGCTCTCGCTTGTGCACGCGGCGCACGACGAGTTGTTGATGAAGGTTGCCCATGAAGTGGTGGTTGCACCATCGGCGTTGCCTGCCGCGCTGGCCGCGATCGTGGTCGCGGCGGCACAGGCCGCGAACGCGCCTGTGCCGGGTGCCTTGTCGGCAGTCGTGCCGTCTGAAGCGGCCAGGGCGATCGCCGCGAGCCTGGCCAGCGGCGAGCGCAAGGGCATTTTTCTCGGCAACCTGGCGCAGCAGCATCCGCGCGCGTCGCAGCTGCACGCGCTGGCGCAATCGCTCGCCGAGCTGACCGAAGCGCGCGTCGGCTTTCTCACCGAAGCGGCGAATTCGGTCGGTGGCCACATCGCGCGGGCACTGCCGCGAGAGGGTGGGGGCGGCCTCGACGCGCAGGCGATGCTGGCGTCGCCGCGCAAGGCCTACATCCTGATCAACGTAGAGCCTGAGCTCGACACGGCGGACCCGACGGCAACGCATTCCGCACTTGCATCGGCCGAGCTCGTGATCTCTCTCTCGCCCTTCCGATCGGTGGCGGCGCGGCAGGCGCACGTGCAGCTGCCCACCTCGCCGTTCACCGAGACCGCGGGAACCTTCGTCAATTGCGAGGGCCGCGCGCAGAGCTTCAACGGGGCTGCGCTGCCGCTCGGACAGACGCGGCCGG
>JBDTZQ010000177.1:0-5933 GCA_040005035.1 Betaproteobacteria bacterium
CGATGTATTCGACCAACGGGCAGGAAGCGTGGCGGGTGCTGGGCATTATGGCAGAATTCGCGACCGCGACGGAGCGCCTGCGCGGCGTGCGGCCCGCGGTGAGCATGTTCGGAAGCGCACGCATCGGACGCGACCATCCGTATCACGCCAAGGCCGAGCGCATCGCGCGCCTGCTCTCCGACGCAGGCTTCTCGGTGATCTCGGGCGGCGGTCCGGGACTGATGGAAGCGTTCAATCGCGGTGCGCACGGCGGACGCTCACCGGCGATCGGTCTCAACATCCTGCTTCCGCACGAGCAGACCGGCAATCCGTACCAGGATATCGGAATCAACTTTCGCTACTTCTTCGCGCGCAAGATGATGTTCGTGCGCTTCGCGTCCGCGTACGTGGTCCTGCCCGGCGGCTTCGGAACCATCGACGAGCTCACCGAATGTCTCACGCTCGTGCAGACCGGGAAGAGCCGCAAGATTCCCATCATTCTGGTCGGCGCCGAATTCTGGAAAGGCCTCATCGACTGGATGCGCGACAAGCTCGTCGGCGAAGGCATGATCGCCGCCACCGACCTCGATCTCATACGCATGATCGAGGAGCCCGAAGCGATCGTCGAGGCGATCTTCGATTATTACGAGAGCCGCGGCTTCCAGCCGACGCGCGTCGAGCGCGACAAGATGCTCAACCTGTAGAGCCTGGCGCGCGCTCGATTCCTGCTAGAATCTTCGCGTAGGCGATTCTCGGAATCCAGTGTGAAATGAGTGTGGAATCGAACCATGCGTAGCTCACTGGCGGCGTCGTGTGTCGCGGTGTGTCTCATCTCGGTGCTCGCGGCCGCGACGGTGTGCGCGGAGATCGCGCCGCCGCCACCGGCGCTCGAGCCTCTTGTCGAAGCGCCGCCGGCGCCGCCCGAAATCGCCAGCGACCCGGAGCTCGAGCCGCAGGTCACGATCGTTCGCCGCGACCGGGAAACGCACGAGGAATACCGCATCGGCGGCCGGCTGGTGTGGATCAAGGTAACGCCGCAGTATGGCCGGCCCTATTATCTGGTTGCCGATCCGACGCACGCGACGTTCATTCGCCGTGACAGCCTCGACACGGGATTGCGCGTGCCGATGTGGCTGTTGTTCACCTTCTGAAGCTCCCCAGGCGAGTCGTCGCGCGCGGTCGGAGAGCGCACCCGCAATCCGCTGCGCAACGCCGTCGCTGTTTACGTCGGTTCACGTCAAGCTCATGTCCGCTCATGCCCACCCATGTCCGTCTACACCCACGTCTCCGCTGAAGAGCTAAGCGCGTGGCTGACGCGCTATTCACTCGGCGAAGTGCACGTCTTCGAGCCGATCGCCGCGGGCATCGAAAACACCAACTACTTCCTCACTGCGGACAAGGGAAGCTTTGTCCTGACGCTCTATGAGCGCGTTCCCGCGGAGGAGCTGCCGTTCTACCTCAATCTCATGGCACACCTCGCGCGGACCGGCGTGCAGGCGCCGGCGCCGGAACCCGATCGCAGCGGAGCGCTGTGGAGCTTTCTCAACGGCAAACCAGCCGGGCTGGTGACGCGTCTGGACGGCGCACCGGTGGAGGCTCCGACGGTGTCGCACTGCGCCGCGGCCGGCGACACGCTGGCGCGCATGCATCGCGCCGTCGTGGGTTATCGAGGTCGCCTCACCAATCGACGCGGGCCGGCATGGTGGCGACAGGCGGCGCGTGCGGTGCGCCCGTTCCTGTCCCCGGATCAGGAGGCGCTGCTGGCCGCGGAGATGCGCTTTCAGACCGGCTTCACCAAGATGAAGCTGCCACGCGGAGCGATCCACGGTGACCTGTTCTGCGACAACCTGCTGTTCGACGATCATGGGGTTTCCGGAGTGATCGACTTCGGCTTCGCCGCAACGGACAGCTTCGCGTACGATCTGGCCATCGCAGTGAACGACTGGTGCACGATCAGCGCCGGACCCGCGTCGGGAAGGCTTGACGATGCGCGTGTCGCTGCGATGGTCGCCGCATATGCGCAAGTGCGAGTCCCCGTGCCGGAGGAGCACGCGGCGTGGCCGGCGCTGCTTCGCGCCGCGGCGCTGCGCTTCTGGCTGTCGCGTCTGTACGACCTACATCTGCCGCGCACCGGCGAGCTCACGCACGCGCACGACCCGGAGGTGTTCGAGCGGATCCTCCGCGAACGCGTCGCGGCGCCGCTGCTCTTTCCCGACGTCGCGATCCAGGGATGAGCCCGCCACGTTTGCCGATCCCATTCGCCCGGCGCGACGCCAGGAGCGGCATCGAGTGGATGAAACGGTCAGTGGCGATGTTCCGCGCGAAGCCGCTGGCGTGGCTGCTGCTGCTGTTCACCTACTACGTGCTGATTGCGCTGGCCGAGTTCGGACCCTTGCCACGCGTCGGCCAGATCCTGGCGCCGCTGCTCAAGCCGGTGTTCGCGGTCGGATTCCTGGCCGCGGCATGGACGCAGGAGGGTGGAGGCTCGCCGCGATTCGAGCACTTGTTCCGCGGCTTTCGCAGCAACATTTTCGCGCTTATTCCGCTCGGCGTCGTCTTTCTCGCCGGCATCACGCTGGCGATCCTGGCGACCGCCCTGGTCGACGACGGCATGCTCATCGGCGCACTTTCGACGGCGCAGCGGCCAAACGACGAAGCGATCACCGGCGGAAGACTGCAACTGGCGATGTTGTTCGGCGGACTGTGCGCGCTGCCGACGCTGTTCGCAATCTGGTTCGCGCCGGCGCTGATCGTGTTCGAGGACGCGGGCGCGCTGCGTGCGCTGGTCACCAGCTTTCGCGCCGCCCTCGCCAATTGGCGCGCGGTCATGGTCTACGGCTCGCTGCTGTTCACGTTCGGTGGATTGCTGCCGGTGCTTGCGTTGTCGGTCGCGCAACTCTTCGGCGAGACCTTCGCAGGGATCCTTGCGCTTTTCGTGGTGGCGCCTTATCTGTTCGCATTCATCGCCACGCTGCACATCTCGGACTACGTGAGCTACCGCGACATATTCCATCCCGATGAGCCGGTGACCCCTCAGGAAGACATCAATGCGTCCTGAGCATCACCGAGCACGACCGCGACACGTCACCGGCGCGCCGCGAGCGCGCGACGCCATGGTTCACGCGGGCTGCAACTTGGCGTACTCCAGCGCCAGCCACTTGACGCCGCCTTCGCGAAAATTCACCTGCACGCGCGCGTCGGCGCCGCGCCCTTCGGCGTCGATGATGATGCCCAGTCCGAAGCGCGTGTGCTTGACGCTCTGGCCGATGCGCCACACCGGATGGTCCGACGACTCGCGCGCTTCCGATGCATACGTCATCGCGCGCGATTCGCGCGCCTCGCGCCCCTTGGGTGAAAGCCACTGCACCGTCCCTGGGGGAAGTTCATTGAGAAAACGCGACGCGATGTTGTAGCGCACCTGCCCGTGAAGCATGCGGCTCTGCGCGTGCGTCAGATACAGGCGACGGCGCGCGCGCGTGACCGCGACGTACGCAAGGCGACGCTCCTCCTCGAGCCCGTCGTACTCCGACAGGCTGTTCTCGTGGGGAAAGAGGCCTTCCTCGAGCCCGGTGACGAACACCGTGTGAAACTCGAGTCCCTTCGCCGAGTGCACCGTCATGAGCTGCAGCGCAGGCTTGCCTTCCGCCGCCTGCGTCTCGCCCGCCTCGAGCGCGGCATGCGACAAGAACGCCGTCAGCGGATCCACCGCGTCCTCGCCGACCGCCCGCTCGGCCTCGCGCTCGAAGCTCTGCGCCGCGCTCACCAGCTCCTGCAGGTTCTCGATGCGCTCCTGGCTGTCCTTCTCGTTGGCGTAGTGCTTAAGCAGCCCACTCTCGTGGATAACGTGCTCGATCGACTCGGCGAGCGAGAGCCCGTCGATCGCGACGCGCATCGCCTCGATTTGCCGCACGAATACTGCGACGCTGGTGCCGGCCCTGCCGCCGAGTGCGCTGGAGCACGCCGCCTGCCACAGGCTCGACCCGGTGCCCTGCGCGCGATCCTGCAAACCCTCCAGCGTGCGCGCGCCGACGCCACGTGGCGGAAAATTGACCACGCGCAGGAATGCGCCGTCGTCGTCGCCGCTCGCAACCAGCCGCAAGTACGCCAGCGCGTGCTTGATCTCGGCGCGCTCGAAAAAGCGCATGCCCCCATACACACGGTAAGGCATGCCGGCGTTGAACAGCGCGTGCTCGACCACGCGCGACTGCGCGTTGGATCGATACAGCACCGCGATCTCGTCGAGAGCGACATTGTCGCCAGTCAGGCTCTTGACGACGTCGACGATGAATGCAGCTTCATCGAGATCCGACGGTGCGATGAACGCACGCACGGGCTCACCGGCCGCATCCGCCGTCCACAGGTTCTTACCCAGCCGTGTCTGGTTGTGCTTGATCAGCGCGTTGGCAGCTTCGAGGATGTGTCCGTGCGAGCGGTAGTTCTGCTCGAGCTTGATGAGCTTGAGCGGCCGGTCCGGAAGCGCGAAGTCGCGCTGCAGGTGCTGCATGTTGGCAACGCTGGCGCCGCGGAACGCGTAGATCGACTGATCGTCGTCGCCGACCGCGAACAGCGCCGTCTCCGATCCCGCCAGAAGGCGCAGCCACTTGTACTGCAGCGCGTTGGTGTCCTGGAACTCGTCGACCAGGATGTGCGAGAAGCGGCGCCTGTAATGCTCGCGCAGGCCCTCGTTGCGGGTCAGCAGCTCGTAGTTGCGAAGCAGCAGCTCGGGAAAGTCGACCACGCCCTCGCGCTCGCAAGCCTGCTGGTACAACGCATAGTGTTCGACCTGCCGGCGCGTGAACTCGTCGCTCGCCTCGACCTGGTTCGGGCGAAGCCCTTCTTCCTTGGCGGCGTTGAGCATCGACTGGAGCTGCCGCGCGGGAAAGCGCTCGTCGTCGATGTTGTGCGCCTTGTACACGCGCTTGATCAGCGCCAGCTGGTCCTGCATGTCCATGATCTGGAAAAGCTGCGGCAGCTCGGCGTCGCGATAGTGCATCCGAAGCATGCGATTGCACAGGCCATGGAAGGTCCCTATCCACATCCCGCGCGTGTTCACCGGCGTCAGCGCCGACAGGCGCGAAAGCATTTCCTTGGCCGCCTTGTTGGTGAAGGTCACCGCCAGCACGGATAGCGGCGTGGCTTGGCCGGTCGCCAGCAGCCACGCGATCCGCGTGGTCAGCACGCGCGTCTTGCCGCTGCCGGCGCCGGCCAGGATCAGCGCCGACGCGTGCGGCAGCGTCACCGCGGCGAGCTGCTCGGGATTCAGATTTTCGAGGAGGGACGAGGCCATGGAAATTTCTGTGCGGGGCGAGCTTGAGCTCGTGACCGCGGGTCGCGGCGTGGGTTACCGCGTGGGTCACCGCATGGGCCGCCCGTGCCGCGATTATAGGCGATGCCACGCACGCGTCGGACGCTATAATCGGGGCCGATCTTTTCGCGGCGACGTCCATGCCCAACGTGAAGCGCACCAGCCCCGCGGCGAATTCGGCAACGACGCGTGCGTTCGTGCAATGGATCCGCTCCGCGGCGCCGTACATCCACGCGCTGCGCGCCAAGACGCTGGTCATCGCCTTCGGCGGCGAGGTCGTCGCCGACGAGACATTCCTCGGCATCATCCACGACCTCAACCTGCTGCACAGCCTGGGCGTCCGCCTGGTGGTGGTGCACGGATCGCGCCCGCAAATCGAGGCGATCCTCAAGCAGCAGCACATACCCAGCAAGTACAACCGCGGCCTGCGCGTCACCGACGCCGAGACGCTCGACTGCGTGCTCGAAGGCACCGGCCATGCGCGCAGCCGCGTCGAGGCGTTACTGTCGCTGGGCGTGGCCAATTCGCCGATGGCGGGGGCGCGCATTCGCGTGGTCGGCGGCAACTTCATCACCGCCAAGCCGATCGGCGTGGTCGACGGCGTCGACATGCAGTGGACCGGCGAAGTCCGACGCGTCGACGTCGAGGC